>CAMFCQ010000041.1 GCA_945948915.1 uncultured Clostridia bacterium
CCTCTGAGGAGTACCCGTCCACGAAGTCGATCGACCGCTGCCCGCTGTGCGGCATCGCGCTCAACGAGAACGGCGTCTGCCCGAAGTGCGGATACAGAAAGTAATGGACTGCGGCTGATTGCAGGCAATGGCGCAATCCCATTCAGTCGAGCATAGCGCCGCAGCCAAGCGGCTCGGTGAATACCCACATAAAAAATCCCATGCCGGCTTTGAAAGAGCGGGCATGGGATTTCATTTCGCTATATCAGAAGGGAGAGCCCCTCAGCCTTGCGTCCCAGGGTGTATCGTGGCGCATGCTGGATTTGAAGCGCTTGCGTGCGGCCTGTATCCGCCACAGGCGGCGGCCTGCGGGCAACCTCCATCGATGTGAATGGCATGCTTGATGCACTCACTCTAGATAAATGAAAAACCTCGATCATTTGATCGAGGCTGTGGTGGTGCTTACTGGACTCGAACCAGTGACCCCATCGATGTGAACGATGTGCTCTACCAACTGAGCCAAAGCACCGGGAACGAAATGTATTATAGCACCGGATGCGCGCATTGTCAACCCTATTTTGACTTTTTATTTTCCGCTTTCGAAAGAAAGGTGTTGACTTTAGCGCGCTAACGTGATACTATGTTGCTGCGATAATGAAATGAGGTGAATCGAATGAGCCTGCATCGGGATAAGCAGACGGATGAGCTGTTCAAATCTATCCTTTCCCTCGAGAGCGTGGAGGAGTGCTACCGGTACTTTGAGGATCTGTGTACGATGAAGGAGATCCGGGATCTGGGGCAGCGCCTGGAGGTCGCCAGGCTGCTGGATGAGGGCAGCTCCTATATGCAGGCGGGCGAGGCCACGGGCGCAAGCTCTGCGACGATTGGCCGCGTGAAACGGTGCCTCAACTACGGATCGGGCGGGTATCGACTGATTCTGGATCGGATGAAGAAAGGCGGAAAGGCAGATGCATAATCTCAGGGCGGATGAGCGGATTTCCATTGAGCTGCGGGAGATGTACCGGCAGCACGGCTATCTGCCTTACAAGGTCAATCAGTTTGAGGAATACGACCTGTACATGCGCAACAAGCGCTTTTTAACGAGCGAGCATGTGCTGGCCTTTTCGGATATGGACGGCAAGCTCATGGCGCTCAAGCCGGACGTGACGCTCTCCATCGTCAAGAATACGAAGGACAGCGCGGATACCACCAAGGTCAGCTACGCTGAGCGCGTGTACCGCGTGCCCCGCGGCGGCAAGTGCTTTAAGGAGATCATGCAGACGGGTCTTGAGGTCATCGGCCGGGTGGACGCGTACACGATGGGTGAGGTGCTCACGCTGGCGGCCCGGAGTCTGGCGGCGATCAGCCCCCGCTGCGTGCTGGACGTGGCGGATCTGGGCATCGTCTCCGGCATCCTGGCGGAGGAGAACCTCAGCGACGACCTGTGCGCGCAGATCCTTGAGCGCATCAGCGACAAGAACCTCCATGGCTTAAAGCGCCTGTGCGCGCAGTGGAACCTGAGCGGGAAGACGGTGGAGCGGCTGTGCAGCCTGGTGACGGTGTACGGCCCGTTTGAAACGACGCTGCCGGTGTATGAGCAGATGGATCTGCCGCCGGTGTGCAATCAGGCGCTGTGCGATCTGCGCGCCGTGTTTACGATGGCCAGGGCCAGCGGCGTGCGCAACATCAACCTTGATTTCTCCGTCGTCAACGATATGAACTACTATAACGGCCTGATCTTCTCGGGCTTTGTGGACGGCGTGCCCGAGAGTGTGCTCTCCGGCGGACGCTACGACGCCCTGCTGCGCAGGATGGGCCGAAGCAGCCAGGCGATGGGCTTTGCGGTGTATCTGGATCAGCTCGAGCGGCTGCTGGACCGCAGGGCGGAAAATGATGTGGATGTGCTGATCACCTACACGGACGCAACGCCAATGCAGACGATTCTTGCGGCGGTGCAGCAGACACAGGCGGATGGATCGAGCGTGCGCGTGCAGCGCGCGGGCGAGACCGCGGTGCGCAGCCGCAGGACGCTGGCGCTTTAAGGGAGGGAGAACAGGATGATCAATGTGGCGCTGCCCAAGGGGCGCCTGGGCGACAAGGCATATGCGATTCTGGAGCAGTCCGGCTATCCCTGCCCGTCGATGAAGGAGGACAACCGCAAGCTGACGTTTGAAAACGAAAAGATCGGCGTGCGGTACTTTCTGGTGAAGCCGTCCGACGTGGCGGTGTACGTGGAGCGCGGTGCGGCGGATATCGGCATCGCGGGCAAGGATATCCTGCTGGAGTACAGGCCGGATGTGTACGAGCTGCTGGATCTGAAGATGGGCCGCTGCCGTATGTGCGTGGCCGGGCCGAAGGATTTCAGGGACGATCCGGCGCAGACGCTGCGCGTGGCGACCAAGTTCCCCAACATCGCGCGCGCGTATTACAGCGGCCTGAGCCGGGAGATCGAGCTGATTCACCTGAACGGCTCCATCGAGCTGGCGCCGCTGGTGGGCCTGTCCGACGTGATTGTGGACATCGTGGAGACGGGCAAGACGCTATATGAAAACGGCCTCGCGCCGCTGGCGGAGATTGTGGACATCTCGGCGAGGCTGATCGCCAACAAGGCGAGCTTCAAGTTCAAGGGAGACGCGCTGCGCACGCTGTGCGAGCGGATGGAAAGGACGATGAACCTGTGAAGATCATCAGGTACAGCGAGATGGACCGGATGCTGATGCGCTGCATGGAGACCTCCGGTGTGGAAGAGTCCGTGCGCGCGATCGTCGCGGATGTGGCGCAAAACGGCGACGCGGCCCTGCTGCGCTATGCCGAGAAATTCGACGGCGCAAAGCTGACCGCCCTGCAGGTTACGGATGAGGAGATCGAGGCGGCGCTCGCGTCCATCCCCGCCGAGCTGAAGGCGGCGATGGAGACGGCGGCAGGCAACATCCGCACATTCCACAGCGCGCAAAAGCGCGAGGGCTTCTGCATCAAAAACCCGGACGGCACGTACATGGGCCAGAAGGTGACGCCCATTGAAAAGGTGGGCCTGTACATCCCCGGCGGCACGGCGAGCTATCCGTCCACCGTGTTCATGAACGCGATTCCGGCGCAGATTGCCGGGTGCAGCGAGATCGTGATGGTCTCCCCGCCGAACCGCAAGGGCAAAATCGCCGCGCCGATTCTGGCGGCGGCGAGGATGGCCGGCGTGACGAAGGTCTTCAAGGCGGGCGGCGCGCAGGCCGTGGCCGCGCTGGCCTACGGCACGGGAAGCATCCCGAAGGTGGATAAGATCGTCGGCCCGGGCAACGCCTACGTCGCGGAGGCGAAGCGCCAGGTCTTCGGCCGGGTGAACATCGACATGATCGCCGGGCCGAGCGAGATTCTGGTCGTCGCGGACGGCACGTGCAATCCGGCGTATGTCGCGGCGGATCTGCTCTCCCAGGCCGAGCACGATGCGATGGCCTGCGCGGTGCTGGTGACGGACTCGATGACGCTGGCCGAGGCGGTTTCCGCCGAGGTGGAGCGTCAGCTTGCCCAGCTGCCGCGCGAGGCGATGGCGAGAAAGGCCATCGAGGGCAACAGCCAGATCATCGTGACGGATGACCTGATGGCGGCGGTGGAGGCCGCCAACGAGCTGGCGCCGGAGCATCTGGAGCTATGCATGGACGATCCGGAGAAATATCTGCCTGCTGTGCGCAACGCCGGTTCGGTGTTCATGGGCAAGTACTGCCCGGAGTCGCTGGGCGATTACATTGCTGGCCCGAACCACACGCTGCCCACCTCGGGCACGGCACGCTTCTCCAGCCCGTTGAGCGTGGACGACTTCATCAAGAAGACGCAGTTCACCTATTACACGAAGGACGCGCTGGCGAAGGTCGCCGATCAGATCGCCGTGTTCGCCCGGGCCGAGGGCCTGGAGGCGCACGCGCGCGCGGCGCTGATCCGCATGGAATGACTGCCGACTGTGGAAGACCGCGCGAAGCGAGGAAGGGTCAAGGGATGAAATCCCTTGCAGGGTTTGGGGCGGCGCCCCAAGCGGGTTTTAGGGCGGCAGCCCTAACGTTCCCCATCGCGAAGCGATCAGAAGAAAGGCAGTCAGGGAGCGAAGCGATACCTGACGGGTAATTGCTTCCAACCTGATGAGAACACCGATAGACTTCTACATCAGGGATCGGCATCAATTCGACGAATCCCATTTCGTCCTATCACGCAGAAAAGCAGCCTGCGATGGAGACTGGCTTGATCCGCAGAAAAGGAGAACGCACATGAGCCATTTTCTTCTGGAAAAGCATCGTCATCTTCCCGCCTACGTCCCCGGCGATCACGAGGAGGGTGAGGGATTCATCCGCCTGAACACGAATGAATCGCCGTATCCGCCCTCGCCGGGCGTGCGCGATGCGGTGGCCGGGGAGATCGGCAGGCTGAATTACTACAACGATCCGGACTGTACGGCGCTGCGGCAGGCGCTCTCCGGGCTGTACAGCCTTGCGCCCGATCAGGTGATCGCCGGCAACGGCTCGGACGAGGTGCTGTACCTGGCGTTCATGGCCTTTGCGGACGAGACGCACCCGATCGTGCTGCCGGATATCACCTATGGCTACTACGATCTCTTCGCGGCGGCGCTGGGCATCCCGCTTGTGCGCAAGCCGCTTGATGAGGATTTTTCCATCGATTACAGGGACTACCTGAACGTGGGGCAGACGGTACTCTTTCCCAATCCCAACGCGCCGACGGGCCGCGCGCTGCCGCTGTGGCAGATCGGGGAGATTGCGAAGAGCAACCCGGAGAATGTCGTCATCGTCGATGAGGCGTATGTGGACTTCGGCGGCGAGACATGCCTGCCGATGACCAGGCAGTATCCGAACCTGCTGGTTGTCCGCACGTTCTCCAAGTCCCGCTCGCTGGCGGGCGCGCGCCTGGGCTACGCCATGGCGCAGAGCGAGCTGATCGCGGCGCTGGAGACCGTGCGCAACGCCGTGAACCTGTACAGCGTCAGCCGCATGGCGCAGGCGGCGGGCGTCGCGGCGATTGCCGAAAACGACTATTACATGGCCAACTGCCGGAAAATCATCGAGGCGCGGGACTATACGACGCGGATGCTGCGCGCACAAGGTTTTGAGGTACTTCCCTCGCTGGGCAACTTCGTGTTCGCCAAGCCGCGGGCGATGAGCGCGGGCGTGCTGGCTGAGCGCCTGCGGGAGCGCGGCATCCTCGTGCGGCACTGGGACAAGGAACGCATCGGGGACTACCTTCGCATCACCATCGGCACCATGCAGGAAATGCAGGCGCTGGAGGCGGCGATTGAGATGATATTCGGGAGGGCATGAGCATGCGCAGCGCGCAGATCAGACGCAAAACCGCGGAGACGGACATTGAGCTGTCCCTGAACCTATCCGGCACCGGCGCGGGCACCATTCAAACCGGCGTGGGCTTTCTTGACCACATGCTGACGCTCTTTGCCCGGCACGGTCGCTTTGACCTGACCGTGCGCTGCGCGGGCGATACGATGGTGGACGACCACCACAGCGTGGAGGACATCGGCATCGTGCTGGGCGCGGCGCTGGCGCAGGCGCTGGGCGACAAGCGCGGTATCCGCCGCTACGGCAGCATGCTGCTGCCCATGGACGAGGCGCTGGTGCTCTGCGCGGTGGATCTTTCCGGCCGGAGCTGCCTGCGCCTGACGGCGCAGATTCCCAGCGAGAAGATCGGCACGTTCGACACGGAGCTGGTGGAGGAGTTCTTCCTCGCCGTGACCCGCAGCGCCGGCATGACGCTGCACATCCGCCAGATGGACGGCACGAACAGCCACCACATCGTCGAGGCGATGTTCAAGGCGTTTGGCCGCGCGCTGCGCGAGGCCGTGTCCATCGACGAAAGCCTCGGCGGCGAAATCCCCTCGACCAAAGGAGTGCTCGTATGATTGCGATCATCGATTACGGCGTGGGCAACCTGTTCTCGCTGAAGAGCTCGCTGGGCATGATCGGCGCGCAGGCGGTCGTCACAGGAGACGCGGACGTGATCAGGCGCGCGGACCGGCTGATCCTGCCCGGCGTGGGCGCGTTCGGCGATGCGAGGAAGAAGCTTGCGCAGACGGGCCTTGACGCGGCGCTCTGCCGCGAGGCAGAGCGGGGCAAGCCCGTCATGGGCATCTGCCTGGGCATGCAGATGCTCTTTGAGAAGAGCCTGGAGTACGGCGAGCACGAGGGCCTGGGGCTGATCCCCGGCGAGGTAGTGCCGATGGCGGGCAGGCTGCCCGCAGGGCTCAAGATCCCGCACATCGGCTGGAACGCGCTGAACATAAAAAGGCCCGATCACCCGCTGATGAAGTACACGGACAGCGGCGACTGCGTGTACTTCGTGCACAGCTTCTTTGCGGATCACTGCGCAGAGAGCGTGATCGCGACGGCGGAATACGGCATCGACGTGACCGCTGCCGTGGCCAGGGGCAATGTCTTGGGCTGCCAGTTCCACCCGGAGAAGAGCGGAACGGTGGGCCTGGGCATCCTGAAGGCATTCTGCGAATTGTAAGCTGCTTTGAACAGACGCGAAGCGAGAACGGGTCAAGGGATGAAATCCCTTGCGGGGTTTGGGGCGGCGCCCCAAGCAGGTCATAGGGCGGCAGCCCTGACGTCTTCTCGGAGGTACATATGATTCTCTTTCCTGCCATCGACATCTATGGCGGCAAGGCTGTGCGTCTCGTGCACGGCGACTATGCCCAAATGACCGTATACAACAATAACCCGCTGGCCGTGGCGCAGGACTTCATCGACTGCGGCGCGGCGCACATCCACATCGTCGATCTCGAGGGCGCCAAAACCGGCGAGACGCCGAACCTCGAGCTGATTGCAAAGCTTGCGTCCTGCGGCCTCTTTGCCGAGGTGGGCGGCGGCATCCGCAGCGAGGAGGTGGCCAGGCGGTATCTGGACGCGGGCGTGCAGCGCGTGATCCTGGGCACCGCGGCGGTGACCGACCCCGCGCTGCTTGAGCGCCTGGTCGGCCTGTATGGCGAGAAGATCGCCGTGAGCGTCGATGTGAAGGACGGCTACGCGGCTATCCGCGGCTGGACACAGGCGAGCGGCCTCACCTGCGACGCGCTGTGCCAGCGGCTTGCGGACACCGGCGTTTCCACCGTGATCTGCACCGACATCAGCCGCGACGGCGCCATGCGCGGCGCCAACCGCGCGCTCTACGCCGATCTGAGCCGGCGCTACGCGATGAACTTCATCGCCTCCGGCGGCGTGTCGGGCATGGAGGATGTGACCGCGCTGCGGGACCTTGGGATCTACGGCGCGATCATCGGCAAGGCATACTATACCAGCGCAATCGATCTGCGCCGTGCCATCGAGGTGACACGATGATTACCAAGCGCATCATTCCCTGTCTGGATGTGAAGGACGGCCGCGTGGTCAAGGGCGTGAACTTCGCGTCGCTGAGCGACGTGAACGATCCCGTCGAATTGGGCCGGTATTACAGCCTGTGCGGCGCGGACGAGCTGGTGTTTTACGACATCACCGCCTCGAGCGAGGGCCGCAGGCTCTTCACTGACGTGCTCAAGCGGGTCGCTTCCACCATTTTCATCCCGCTGACCGTGGGCGGCGGCATCAACACGCTCGATGACTTTGAGCGCGTGCTGACCAGCGGCGCGGACAAGGTGAGCGTCAATTCCGGCGCGATCCGCAATCCTCAGCTGATCGGGGACGCGGCCCGGCGCTACGGCGATCAGTGCGTGGTACTCTCCGTGGACGCCAAGCGCGTGGACGGCAGCTACCACGTGTTCGCCAAGGGCGGGCGCGAGGACACCGGCATGGACGCGCTTGATTGGATCAGGCGCGGCGTCTCTATGGGCGCGGGCGAGATTGTCTTAAACTCCATCGACACGGACGGCGTGAAGCGGGGGTTTGACCTGGAGATGCTGGATGCCGTGTGCAGCATCGTCGATGTGCCGGTCATTGCCTCCGGCGGCGCGGGCTGCATGCGGGACTTTGTGACGCTGTTCAGGACCCTGCCCAAGGTGGACGCGGGCCTGGCGGCCTCGATCTTCCACTTCGGCGAGGTGAGGATCGGCGACCTCAAGGACGAGCTGGCCAGAAACGGCATCAACGTCCGCCGAATCAAAGATAAAGATGCTTAAAACAGACGCGAAGCGATAGCAGGGGTTTGGGGGACCGAAGCCTGCCGCCGCCAGTGGCGGAAGCAGGCAGGCGAAGCGTCGGGAATCGCAAGGAGCGCCCGCAGGCGCGACTATGCGAGTTCCCTGGACGAAAGCCCCATAGACAGATGGAAAAGGAGAACGTATATGATCGACATTTCAGCGCTCAAGTTCGACGAAAAGGGGCTCATCCCCGCCGTCGTCATCGATACGGAAACCAGGAAGGTGCTCACCGTCGCGTACATGAACGCGGAGAGCCTGCAGATCTCCATGGAGAAGGGGCTGACTTGCTTCTTCTCCCGCTCCCGCCAGAAGCTCTGGCTCAAGGGCGAAACCAGCGGCAACGTGCAGCACATCGTGAAGATCACCGCGGACTGCGATCGCGACGCGCTGGTGGTCGAGGTGCGCAAGGAGGGCCCGGCGTGCCACCTGGGCACGGACTCCTGTTTTAATGAGGTCATCTTTGAGGGCGAGGAGCCGCCGGCATTCCAGTATCCCGACCTCATGGACATGCTGGTGGGCCGCAAGGAGAATCCCAAGGAGGGCTCCTACACGACCTATCTGTTTGCCAAGGGCATCGATAAGATGCTCAAGAAGGTCGGCGAGGAGACCACCGAGGTCATCATCTCCGCCAAGGACGGCGACAAGGCGAACACCATTTACGAAATCGGCGATCTGATGTATCATGTGATGGTGCTGATGATCGAGATGGGCATCAGCCTGGAGGACATCAAGAAGGAGATGGCCTCCCGCCATGTCATCGACAAGAAGGTCAAGCAGGAGAAGATGGTCAAGTGATTTCCCAGAATCTGCACATGCACTCCACCTGGGACGACGGCAGATCGTCGGTCGAGGAGATGATCCTCGCCAGCCGGGATGCGGGCCTTACGTCCGTGGGCGTGAGCGTGCACTGCCCGATGCCGTTCCCCAATGACTGGGAATGCCCGAAGGAGCGCCTTGAGGCCTACCGCGCCGAGGTGCGCGCGCTGGCCGACAAGTACGCCGCAAGCATCCGGGTGTACCTGGGCATTGAGTGGGACGTGACCGCGCAGGCGCTTGACCTGTCGCCGTACGACTATGTGATCGGCTCGGTGCACGAGTGGCCGGTAAGCGGTTATCCCTCCGTCGATGCGGACGCACAGACGACGGCGCATTGCCTGGATAAGTGCTTCGGCGGCGACGCGGATGCGGCGGCGGAGATGTACTTTGCCGAGCTTGACAAGGTCGCCGCGCGGGAAGAGGTGGATATCGTCGGGCATTTTGATCTGCTCACGAAGTTTGACGAGCAGCATGGCTTCTTTGATGAAAACAGCCCGCGCTACCGGCGGGCGGCAGAGCGGGCGATGGAAAGGCTGGTTTCGGCCGGGAAGATCTTTGAGGTCAATACCGGCGCGATCAGCCGCGGCTACCGCACGACGCCGTATCCGTCCATGCAGTGGCTGCACCTGCTGCGCGAGATGGGCGGCAGGGTGACCGTCAGCGCCGATGCGCACCATGTCAGCGGCGTGACCTGCGCGTTTGATCTGGCGGAAAAGCTGGTGAAGGATGCGGGGTTTGGTGAGATCTGGATACTGGAGGGAAAAGAGTTTGTCCCTTCAGAAATTTAGTGCACAAATAAGCTCGGATGGCAGCGAACCATCCGAGCTTATTTTTTCTTTGCTGAGAAACGAGTTATACTACTCACAAATAAAATCGGCCATGCAATAACCGGCCGTCAGGTAACGCTTCGCTCCCTGACTGCTTTTCTTTGATCGCTTCGCGATATGGAGACGTTGGGGGATTTCATCCCCCAAACCCCTAGCCTGGGGACCAGTCCCCAGACCCCTTCTTCGCTTCGCGCTTATAGCTCGTTTCTATTTGAGAATAGTATTACTCCTCGCTCAGCCGCGCGACCATCGCGACCATCGCGTCCACGGAATTGAAGTTCTGCGGGACGATCTCGGTCGCCGGGATGGAGAGGTCGAACTCGTCGTTCAGCGCGCCGATGAGCTAGATGATGTCCAGGGAGGAGAGGATGCCGTCGTCGATCAGGGTGGTGCAGGTGTCCAGGCCGTCCTCGTCGATGATCTCGGAGAGAATGTCAAGAATCGTGTCTTTCATGGTGAAAACTCCTTATTCAGATGGATTAAAGGTTGCCTTGATTGATCGCGGAGGAATGGATCGTCTCGCGCACAAGACGCGCGCCCCGCTCGTCTGCCAGGACAATGCGCGGCAGATTGCGGCTCAGGAAGAGAGCCGGGCCCTCGGTCACGGAATACGCGCCGATGTTGTGGAAGGCCAGCACGTCCTGCTGCGCAAGGCCGGTAAGCGTGATGCTGCGCACGAGGATGTCCGCCGTGGTGCACAGGCTGCCGCAGAGCGACCAGTCCGCCTCAGACTCCTCCGTGTGCGCCTTGCCCGGGATGTGTGTGATGATCGGATTGCGCATGCCCATTGTGCCGCCGAGGTAGTTGACGTGGTGGATGCCGCCGTCCACAATCGCGTAGTGATGGCCGCGGTTGACCTTCGTGTCCACCACGGTGGTCAGATAGGTGCCGCATTCGGAGGCGAAGAAGCGGCCCATCTCGATGGTCAGCGTGCAGCGCCCGGCCAGCGCCTGAAGGTCGGGCGCGAGCGAACGGATCGGGCCGAGGGTGTCGCTGTGATCCTCGTGGGCGAAGTAGGGGAAGTACAGGCCCGGGCCGTACTCCAGATGCTCGCAGGCAAAGCCATATTCCTGCCGGAGCCTGTCCATGAACTCGCCCAGCATGGTCAGCTCCCTGCGCTGATCCTTGTCCAGCTTCGCGCGCTGGGTGCCGGAGAAGTAATGGATGCCCGCAAAATGCAGACCGGCATAGCGCTCGCGGTGGGCGATGGCGTCCAGCAGGTCGCTTTCGTCCATGCCGAACTGCGAGCCCGCCGTCAGGCGCAGCAGCACCGGGTAGACGCGGCCGCGGCGCAGGGCCGCCTCGTTGAGCAGACGGATGTGCAGCGGGGACTCGGCGGTGAAGCGCACGACGCCCGCGTCCATGGCGCGCCCGATGTCCTCCGCTGTCTTGTTTACGCCGGAGAAGAGGATCGTTTGGGGATCGACGTGCAGCGCCTCGCAGATTTCCAGCTCACCCGGGCTGCAGACCTCGAGCGTCTCCACCAGCCCCTGCATGGCGGGGATGAGGAAGGGGTTGGCCTTGATGGAGTAGCACAGGTGGACGCTGTCGCCCACGATGGTCTTGATTTCGCGCATGCGCGCAGAGAGCGCGGCGGTGTCAAAGACGAAGGACGGCGTGCCGAATTCCTTGGCCAACGCGGCAAGCTGCTGCTTATCCATGGCGCGCACCCCGCTTCCTGCTTTGGTAGAGCTCCATCAGGGCATGGCGGTCGATCTTGCCGTTTTTGGTCATGGGCATCTCATCGACCTGCATGAAGATGTTGGGGATCATGTAGGCGGGCAGCGTCTCGCGCAGGGCGTCGGTGATGGCGGCCTTGTCTCCTTCGCCCGTCGTGAAGGCGAGGATTTTGCCCTTGTCGTGCAGGTACATACACAGCGCGCGCTCCACACCGGGCACGGCGCTGAGCGCCGTCTCGATCTCGCCCAGCTCGATGCGGTGGCCCATGTGCTTGATCTGAAAATCCTTGCGGGAGACGTAGACCAGCTCGCCGTCCTCGGTCAGGCGAACCAGGTCGCCCGTGCGGTAGATGATCTCCATGTGGGTTTTGTTCAGCGGGTTCTGCACAAAGGCCGCGCGGGTGCGCTCGATGTCGCCGAAGTAGCCCAGCGCCACAGCCGTGCCGCTGACGCACAGCTCGCCGGTGCCGCCGGGGGCGACCTCCCGGTCGTGCTCATCCAGCAGCAGGATGCGCTCGTTGGGGAACGGCACGCCGATGGGCAGGCTCTCGCCCGGCTCGAACGCGCGGTCCACGATGTAATAGGTGCAGTTGCAGGTGATCTCCGTCGGGCCGTAGAGGTTGACGTACATCGCGTCCGGCAGATACTTCTTCAGCTTGTTGAGATGCTTGATAGGCATCACCTCGCCGGAGAACATGACGGCACGCAGCCGATCGGGCACGCGGTAATCCAGCGCGTTCATCGTGGTGATGAAGCACAGCGCGGAAACCGCCCACACCAGCACCGTGGCCCCGCGGTCGCATAAAAAGTCCATGAGCTTCGTCGGCTGGGTGAAGTAGGCGGTGGGGATGATCTGCACCGTCGCGCCGGTGAAGACGCCGGAGTAGATGTCCTTGACGGAGACGTCGAAGTCAAACGGCGCCTGATTGGCCAGCACGTCGCTTTCTGTGATTCCGAAGATCTCGGTGAAGCAGGGGATGAAGTCGGTCACGTTGCGGTGGCAGATGATGACGCCCTTGGGCGTGCCGGTGGAGCCGGAGGTGAAGTTGACGTAGAGCGGGTCGATGTCAAGCATCTGCGCGCGCACGCGCCTCAGCGCGGCTTCGTCGGCCGGGGTTTCCAGCAGATCCTCGAGGATGAGGATCTCGCCCGGCACCTCCATGGCGCGCAGCGCTTCCTCGTGCGCGCGGTCGGTCACCACGACCGGAGAGGCGAGGGTTTGAAGGATCGCGTGGATGCGCGCGGCGGGGTGGCGCAGGTTCAGCTGCGAATACGCGCAGCCGGCGTACACCGCGCCGAAGAAGCCGGCGACGGTCTGCACGGACTTGTCCATATAAAAGCCGACGGTCGTGCGCGGGGCGACGCGCGAAAGAAGCGCGGAGCCCACGGCGCGGGACAGGCGAATCAGCTCCTCAAACGTGACGGCGCTGCCCTCGTCGGCAAAGGCGGTCTTCTGCGGCAGGCGCGCGGCCGTCGCCTCCAGATGATCGAGAATCAGGTATTTCATCGTCAGCACTCCAAAATGCGCTTGATACTAATTCTGATTAAAATGGCTTAATCCGCACACCATCTTTTCCGCCCTGACTTTGCCTCGTTCCGTTCAACGTACCTTAAGTAACGCCTCACTTCACTCGGCTTCGTCAGAGCAAAAAATCTGATGCGCTCTATTAAGCATTTTAATTGCGGATTAGTATGATACAAAAACAGGCTGCGGACAGATATCCGCAACCTATATTATACAGGAGGATTCTCCGGCAATCAAGGGAAGATTATTCGATCGCCAGATCGTACCAGACCTCGCCGTTCTCCTCGTGCCCCTGAATGCGCGCGTAGACGCGCAGCGTCTGGCCGGAGAGCGCGCCCGGCACACAGGCGTACAGCGTGTCCGCGCCATAATCCTGCAAGAGCGTTTCGCTGCCGTCGGCGTTTTTCAGCACAAAGCGGTATTCCGGCGTGTACATGATGTAGTGGTTGCAGTCCGCCATGTACACGTCCTGCGTTTCAGCCAGCGCGCGTACGCGCGCCTCGTCCTGTTCAAGCGCGGGGTTCCACTCGCCGTCCGGGTCGTATTCAGTCAGCCAGACGTTGGTGGTGAAATCGACGGTGTCGAGGTATGCCCAGCGGTTGGCGTAGAACAGGCCGCTCACGTCCTCGCCGGCGGTATAGGCGTTAAACACCCGGCAGAACGCTTCGCTCAGGATGTCTGCGCCCTCGCCGACCATGTGATACAGGTCAAAGAAGTATGCGTCCAGGTTGGGCATCAGCTCCGGCCTGGCAAACGAGAAGTTGAAGCACGGCACGCCCATCTCCTCGCACCAGGCCATCAGGCTGTCGTTGTAGTCAAGAAAGCCCGGCTCGGCCAGCGCGTGCGCGGTGTGATTGGGATAGATGACGACCATGAGCCGGGATCCGTTTTCCTCGCAGAGCCGCTTGTAGTGCTCAAGCTGCTCCCTGGAGCCGTCCAGCAGCTCGTAGGTGAAGCCGGTGTACTCGCGCTGCACGGTGCGGATCAGCTCGTCCGCGCGCTTGTCGGTCTCGTGACGCAAAAAGCCGCTGCCCTGATAGGAGACCGTCTTATCCATGGTTTTCCGCAGGCGCGCGTAGGTCTGTTCCGGGAAATAGCGCAGGCCGATGGTCTTGGCCACGTCGGACAGGCTCTGCGCGCCGAAGCCGCGGAACATCAGCAGGCGGTCGAGGTAGTAGCCGTCCTCCCGGCAGGTGCGCAGGTAGTAGTCCAGCATGTTCGCGGGGTCGGAAAGGTACGGCATGAGCTTGTACTGCGCCTCTGTCGATTCGCGCACGGTCTGGAAGTTGTACGGCTCCGTGACCAGGACGACCCATTCGGGGCTGTTCGTGCGGTAAAGCTCCCGGGTCAGCGCGATGGACGCGGGCAGGGAGGCCGTCGGCACGGTGGCGCAGAAGGCGGTCTTCCCGGTGTTTTCGGTGATGCGCTGCGCGTTGAAGTGGTCGCGCACGATCGAGGAGCCGACCAGCGCCAGCTCGATGTCGCTGCGCTCCTGCATCTCGTGCAGCGTCAGGCGGGCGATGGTGTCCGTCTGGATGAGGTGTGTGTCGGCAAAGAGGAGCAGGAGCACAAAGCCCAGCGCGAACAGGCCGAGCCGGACAAAACCACGAAGCTTCGGATGTCTTTTCACAGCGTGCCTCCGTCAGAAAATAGCGTACATGAAGCCGGCGTTGACATCGTTTGTGCCCACAAAGCAGGCCAGCACGAAGTACATGAACGCATACAGCAGCACGACGCGCGGGATCACGGGCAGGGACAGCAGCCCTTCACGGATGCGCACGCCGCGCTCCTGCAGCACGGAGACCACAAGCAGAATCGCCGTGGCGGCCGCAAGCACGGTAAAGTCGCCCGCCGTCAGGCCGAGGGTGAGCAGCGTGCCGTCGGACAGCTGCGAAAACGCCGGGGCGAAGAACGTCTTGCCCAGCATGGCAAACGCGTCGCCGGCGCGCACCGCGCGGTCGAAGTACCAGCCGATGTTGACGATCACAAACGTGCGCAGGACGCGCAGCACATAAAAGCCCCGGGAGCCGACGACGCGCGCGCCCAGGCGGTCGTTTGCGCGCTTGTACAGCGGATCGAGCAGCGCGCTGGCGGCGAGGATGAGGCCGTTGTACAGGCCCCAGAGCACGTAGTTCATGCTTGCGCCGTGCCAGACGCCCACCAGCAGGAAGACCAGGATGTTGCCCAGCGCCGCGGGCAGCGCGCGGGCGATGTCCGCGCCCAGACGCGGCTTGACGGCCTTGGTGAGCCTGGTCATAGGCCGGGTCAGCGCGAAGGGATAGAAGACGTAGTCGCGCATCCACGCGCCCAGCGAGATGTGCCATCTGCGCCAGAAGTCGCCCAGGGAGACGGAGAAATACGGGCGCTTGAAGTTGGGCGCCAGCCGGATGCCGAACAGCTCCGCGATGCCGGTGACCAGATCGATGCCGCCGGAGAAGTCACAGTACTGCTGCAGCGAGTAAAACAGCACGGCCACGACGATCACCGCGCCGCCGTAGGCACTGTGACTGCCAAAGACCTCGCTGACCAGCGGCAGCGCGCGGTCGGCGATGACCCGCTTCTTGAAGAAGCCCCAGAGGATGAGCAGCGCGCCGCGCTCGATGCTCTCGAGATTGAAGCGGTGCGGCGTCTCAAGCTGGGGAGCCAGCTGGTCATAGCGGGCGATCGGGCCCTGAATGAGCTGCGGAAAGAACGAGACGAACAGCGCGAACTTCGCCGGATGCTTTTCCGGCGTGTACTTGCCGTTGTACACGTCGATGAGGTAGCCCATCGACTGGAAGGTGTAAAACGAAATGCCCAGCGGCAGCAGCAGATGGAGCGCCGGACGGCCTATCGCCGTGAGCAGCGGCGAGGTGTATTTGAGCAGCGCCAGCACGCCGAAGTTGAGCAGCAGCACGGCCAGGAAGACCACGCGCTGACGGCGTTTGGCCTGCGCCTTGAGCGCCTTTTTGCCCGCCGCGTCCAGCTCGGCCCTGCGCGCCTTGAGCTCGGCCCGGCTCCTTTCGCCGATGCGGCCGATGACCAGCGCGCCCGCCCAGGTGGACAGCGTGGTCAGCAGGATGAACGGCAGCGCGTTTGCGCCGCACCAGGCATAATACGCGAAGCTGACCAGCAGCAGGAGCACCCACTTGAAGCGGTCCGGGCACAGGTAATACAGCGCCGCGCACAGGAAGGCGAATGCAATCAGGGTAAAGAGTGACATGACAAAACCTCAATGTGATCGGGATGGAATGAAAAATCAAGCAGCGTCAACGATACCATGCTTTTGTTCGCCTGTCAAGGCGATCCGCCCGTGTCCGGCGGGATTCTGCCGAAAAAGGCGGAAGCGATGAAAACAGGAGAAAACGACGCGGCAGTTCAGCGGCGTCGTTACTATATAATGAAGCAATCGTGGAGCAGACGGTTATTTCTGCAGCGGCAGGTTGAGCGGCACGTTCAGCTTGTCGCACACGATGCGCACGAAGTCCTGCATGTACTGGGGCAGATACAGGCCCTTGCGGTAGCACAGGTAGAAGTGACGCTCGAAATCGCTGTTGAGGATCGGATGGCACTGCACGCGGTAATGCAGATCCAGCGAGTTCATGACGTAGACATGCGGGATGAGCATGACCGCGTTGGCGCGGGCGGCCACGTTCTTGCCGGCCTCCATGTTGCTGGTTTCCAGCAGGATGGAGGGGGAAATGTGGTGCTGCTCAAAGAGCCTGTCCTGCACCAGACGCACGCTGTGGCCGGGGCGCATGGAGACAAACTTCTCGCGCTGCGCCTCGGTGATCTCAATCGGCGTGCCGTCCTCAAAGCGGTGCGCCAGATCCGTGGAGCGCGCGGCCATGAGCACAACCTGCTCGTTCTCAATCAGGACGTACTGCAGTTTGTTGGGCTTTTCGCTGGTGGCCACCAGCGCGATGTCGCACTGGCCCTCGGCGGTCAGCCGCTCCAGCGTGTCGCTGCCGTGCTCCACCAGCTCCACCGTCACATACGGGTAGCGGCGCGTAAACTCCGGGATGACCAGCGGCAGCAGCTGAAGACCGCGCTGCACGGAGATGCCCACGCGGATGCTGCCGTGGATTTCCGTGGTCATCTCAGCCAGCTGCGCGCGCAGGTTCCGCTCGATGTCCAGCACCTGCTGCGCGGCGTCCACGTATTTGTGGCCGGCGTAGGTCAGGGAGATCGGATCGGTGCTGCGGTCGAAGATGGTCGCGCCCAGATCCTGCTCGATCTGCTTGATCGTCTGGGAAAGCGCAGGCTGGGAGACGTAAAGCTTTTTGCTCGCGGCGGTGATGGAGCCCTCGCGAAGGACGGTCAACACATACTGAATGTGCTTCATGTTCATGGGGAAATCGCCTCTCAGTCATTTGATAATCTATACTGGTATACAAGAATGCAAGACCATAAGAACGGAATTATATTCAACATATACAAAACAGTATTTGCATTACGGATGGTTTTATATTATCATGAAACCATAAAAAGAGCAAGAAGACCGCCGGAACGAAAGCGCCGGTTTTGTAAATTTTTATTGATTATTGTGCAGCTTGAGCCGAAGAAAATCGGCTTGGGAAAATAAAAGGAGGTTCTATACTATGAAGAAGCTCGTATGTCTCGTCCTCGCGATCGTGATGCTCGTGGCCATGGCCGCGTGCGCCAGCGCCGAATTCAAGTTCGAGCGCAAGATCGACCTCGTCTGCCCGTGGGGCGTCGGCGGCGGCGCTGACTCCACCCTGCGCCCGATGGCGTCCCTGCTGCAGGACATCCTCGGCGTTCCGGTTGAGGTTGTGAACGTGGAAGGCGGCTCCGGCGTCAACGGCGTGGAGCACACCTACAAGCAGCCGGCTGACGGCTATACCTTCATGCTGGGCACCCAGTCCCTGTACATCCAGGACATGCTGGGCAACACCTCCATGGACTTCAAGAACGAGTTTGAGTGCGTGGACGTTCTGGTTCACTCCATCAACGCCATCGTCGCCTCCAAGCTCTCCATGGAGAAGTTCGGCGTCACCAACTGGGCTGAGCTCCAGGCGTACATCGCCGAGCATCCGTTCGAGGTTTCCGTCGCGATGCTGACCGCCACCGGCGTGGACGGCGCTTCCCTGGCCCAGGCGACTGAGGGCCTGATGCTGATGGAGATCCCGTACTCCTCCGGCTCCGACGCGAACTCCGCGCTCGTGGGCGGCCACTGCGACCTGTACGTCTGCGGCTGGGACGATATCGCGGGCCTGATTGAGTCCGGCGACATCGTGCCGATCCTGGCGCTGTGCGAGAACCGCATGAGCATCGCTCCGGATATGCAGTGCTCCGTGGAGAACGGCATCGACTCCGTCATGGGTCCGTGGCGCGGCATCTTCGCCAAGAAGGGCACCCCGCAGGAGGCCATCGACGCGCTGGTTGCCGCCATCGAGCAGGCCAAGCAGTCCGATACCTGGAAGGAATTCACCCACAACGCTGCGTATGACGAGCGTCCGATCCCGGCTCCGGGCGAGGAGACCGTCGCCTTCTGCCAGAGCGAGTACAAGGATCTGCACGACTACATGGTCGAGCAGGGCACCCTCGTGAAGGATTACGAGGATCTGAAGTAAGCGAAAGCTTCACGGATTCTGAACGAAAACTAACAGGGAAAGAGGGGGATTTCTCCCTCTTTCCTAAATGACAAAGGAGTTGCGGCACTGTGTTTGAACTGATTATCAACATTCTGCTCTTCATCTTCCTTGGCTTCACATTCTTCACGCACGTGCTGGAGGCGGCTGTCCCCCAGAAGGTGGCGCTGAACCCCTACGTGCTTCAGCCGGATGTGTGGCCCAAGACGATCATCGTTCTGCTTGAGATCTGCCTGATCATCAACATCATCAAGATCATCAAGAAGAACAAGGGCAACCCCGATTTCTCCCTCGCTGCGTTCGGCAAGAGCATTCCGGAGTTCCTCAAGGGCAAGGTCTTCCGCGGCATCGTCATCATGGTAGCGGCTTCCCTGCTGCTGGAGACGCTGGGCTTCATGGTGACCTCCGTCCTTGTGCTCTTCTCCTACGGCATGCTGCTGGGCGAGAAGAAGCTCCCGAGGCTGGCGATTGCCTCCGTCTGCATCACGCTGGTGCTGTACATCATCTTCAATGGCATGCTCAGCGTCAACCTGCCGCGCGGCACGATCGGCTTCCTGCGCAGCTTCGCGCTGTGGATGGAGTCCGTCATCGGCGCGGTCAAGAGCATCTTTTAAGTAAGGAGGCGGCTGTATTATGAGTATGGGTGAACTTCTTGCCTCCGGTTTGGCGGCTGTCTTCAATCCCGGCATGTTCCTGATGGTTCTGCTGGCCATCGTTCTGGGCACGATCTTCGGCGCGCTGCCGGGCGTTTCCGCGACCATGGCTGTTGCGCTGGGTCTGACCTTTACCTACACGATGGAGCCGATTCCGGCCATCGTCTTCCTGACGGCGATCTACTGCTCGTCCATCACCGGCGGCTCGATCACCGCGATCCTCTTCAAGATTCCGGGCGTTCCCTCCTCCGCGCCGACCACGTTTGACGGCTATCCGATGGCGCAGCGCGGCGAGGCGGGCAAGGCGCTGGGCGTGGCGCTGCTGGCCTCTGCCATCGGCGGCCTCATCTCCGCTGTCGCCATGTTCCTGCTGTCCCAGCCGCTGACCAAGGCTGCGCTGTCCTTCGGCCCGAGCGACCTGTTCGCCGTGACCTTCATGGGCCTGTCCATCCTGACCTGCCTGGACAGCGACCACATCCTTACCTGCATCATCTCCGGCCTGCTGGGCCTGCTGCTTGCCTGCGTTGGCCAGGACAAGATGTACGCCGTTCAGCGCCTGACCTTCGGCAGCCGCAACCTGCTGGCTGGCATCGACATGATCCCGGTGCTCATCGGTCTGTTCGCGGTGACCGAGGTCTTCAAGCAGACCGATCCCAAGAAAAAGCGCATCTCCGCTGAGGACGGCGTGACGGGCGGCAAGGTCAACACCAAGATGCCCAGCCTCAAGGAGATCTGGAGCATCAAGTGGACGATGCTGCGCTGCTCCGTGGTCGGCACCGTGGTCGGCATCCTGCCGGGCGCCGGCGCGACCATCGCGTCCTTCATGTGCTACACGATGGAGACGAAGCTCTCCAAGTACCCGGAGAAGTTCGGTACGGGCATCATCGACGGTATTGCCGCCTCTGAGGCCTCCAACAACGCCGCGACCGGCGGCGCGATGGTGCCGCTGCTCTCCCTGGGCATCCCGGGCGGCAACGCCGCTGCGGTCATGATGTCCGCGCTGACGCTCAAGGGCGTCCAGCTTGGACCGCTGCTGCTGACCAACCAGCCGACCTATCTGTCCGCGACCTTCACGACCATGATCGTCACCAACATCCTGATGGTCATCGTTGCCATGGGCATTGCGAAGGTGTTCGCGCAGATTCTGGCCATTCCGTATTCCTACCTCGGACCGATCATCCTCATGCTGGCCCTCATCGGCACCTACGGCGACCAGATGTCCGCCACCAGCGTGCAGATCATGGTGCTGGCCGGCGTGCTGGGCCTGATCGTCCGCGCCTGCCACCTCAACAGCGCCGCCATCGTGCTGGGCCTGGTGCTGGGCAGCATGTGCGAGCAGAACTTCTCCCGCGGCTACCTGATGAGCAAGGCGAACGTCGTTGCGATGTTCAGCCCGGTGCAGCATCCGATCGCCTTCGTCCTGATCATCGTGTGCATCGTGCTGCTGGTCAGCCCGATCGTCATGCCGCTGTTCAAGAAGAAGAAGGCCTAACTGACCGAATCGGCGAGACGATTCGCTTCTTCAGGAGAAACCGGTGCGCCTGCCGAAAGGCAGGCGCACCGGCAAATCCGGGACATTAAGAATCCGTTAAGTTTGAGGTGATTGCATGCCGCAAGGAGTACAGCTGCTGCTGACGATCCTGTGCGCGCTGGCGGTCGGCTATCTGCTTGACAAGATCCATCTGCCCGGCGGCATGATGGTGGGCGCGGTCATCGGCAGCTGCCTGCTGGGCGTGCTGACGCAGCAGAGCTACATGCCCTCCCCGGCGAAGACATTCGCCCAGATCATTGCCGGCGCGTTCATCGGCGCGGGCATCACGCGGGACGATGTACGCGATATGAAGACGGTGCTCAGGCCCGCGCTGATCCTGCTGCCGTGCCTGCTGCTGGTCAATATCATCGGTGGTCTGCTGATCTACAGGACCGGCACGATGGACCTGATGACGGCCCTGATGTGCTGCGTGCCCGGCGGCATCAGCGATATCCCGATGATCGCCGCTGACCTGGGCGCAGATCCCTCCATCGTGGTGACCATGCAGTTCATCCGCCTCGTGCTGGGCATCGGCGTGTTTCCGATGCTGATCCGGCTGGTGGCCGGCGAAGGCACGGAGAAGGCCGAGGCCATCAAAAAGAAGTCAAAAAAGGACTTCAAGCTTCAATACGTCGTGCTCACCTTCGCCGTCGCCGCAGTGTGCGGCCTGATCGGCAAGGTTTCTCCGATACCCTCCGGTACCATGGGCTTTGCCACGCTGGGCAGCATCGCTTTTGCCTGCGCGTTCCCCGGCAAGGCGCAGATGCCTCGCTTTCTCAGAAAGTGCGCGCAGCTGCTCTCCGGCGCGTATGTCGGCGCCTGCATCGGCGCTGAGCAGATCAGAACGCTGACGCAGCTCGGCGTGCCGGTCGTGATCCTGGTGACGGCTTACCTGATCGTCTGCTTCGGCGTCGGCACGCTGATGTGGAAGACGGGATGCTTTGACCATACGGAGGCTCTGCTCGCCGCCACGCCTGCGGGTGCGAGCGATATGGCGCTCATCAGCGCCGATCTGGGCGTGAACAGCGCCAAGCTGTGCGTCCTGCAGGTCCTGCGGCTGATTACCGTGGTGCTTGTTTTCCCAACGATTCTGAGCCTTGTCGTGCACTTGCTGGCATGACAGGCTCAATGATAAAGAAAAGGCAGGGAAGAATATGCAGATTGAAAAGAACGCTGTGGCCGGTACGCTCGAGTCGAGCGACGCGATGGTGACCGTCGAGCCGGGCGCAAACGGCATCGAGCTGGAGATCTCTTCCAGCGTCATGAATCAGTATGGGCGCCAGATCAGGGCGACCGTGCTGGAGACCCTCAGCCGCCTGGGCGTGAGCGAGGGCAAGGTGACGGTCGTGGACAAGGGCGCGCTGGACTGCACGCTCAAGGCGCGCGTGGAGTGCGCCGTCTTCCGCAGCTGCGACAAGAGCGCTGCGGGCATTCCGTGGGGAGGTGCCATCAAGTGATCAAGAGACCTACGCCGGAGCGCTTCCGCCTGCGCCGCACCATGATGTTCATGAACGCGCAGAAGCCTGGCCTCATCAAGGACGCGTACATCTATGGCTGTGACTCCATCATGCTGGATCTCGAGGACGCTGTCGCCGAGAATCAGAAGGACGCCGCCCGTTTTTCCCTGTATCATGCGCTGACGACGATTGACTACGGCAGCACCGAGGTCATCGTGCGCATCAACGGCCTGGACACCCCGCACTGGCAGGAGGATATCCGCGTGTGCGTCGCCGGCGGCGCGGACGGTATTCGCATCGCCAAGTGCGAGAGCGCGCAGGACGTGAAGACCGTCGAGGCCGCTGTGCTGGCTGCCGAGAAGGAATTCGGCGTGGAAGAGGGCCGCACGCTGCTCATGGCTGCGCTGGAGAGCCCCAAGGGCATCCTCAACGCCTACGAGATCTGCGCTGCCAGCGACCGCATGTTCGGCGTGGCCATCTCCGGCGGCGACTTCCGCAAGTGCATGCAGACCAAGTTCCAGCGTGACGGCGTGGACATGCTGGTCGCCCGCGGCCAGATGCTCATCGCTGCGCGTGCGGCGGGCATCCAGTGCTTTGACACGGTGTTCACGGATCTGGACGACATGGAAGGCTTCGAGGCCGAGGTTCGCCAGAACAAGGCCATGGGCTTTGACGGCAAGAGCCTGATCAACCCGAAGCAGATTCGCCTGGTGCACGAGATCTTTGCGCCGACCGAGAAGGAAGTCCTTCAGGCCGAGGCGATGGTTCGTGCCTTCCGCGAGGCTGCGGCCGCCGGCATCGGCGTGTTCACGGTCAACGGCAAGATGGTGGACGTCGCTTTCATTCCGGGCGCGGAGAGAACGCTGAAGCTGGCCAAGGCCTGCGGCATGTATGAGGGGGATCTGGTATGAAAAATGCAGTAGGACGCGAAATCCCGGATTTCCTGCTGGAGAACGGCAAGGAAGTCTATCAGGGCAAGAACTACATGGACGGCAAGTACGTCCAGAAGGCTGCCCCCAAGACCCGCCGCTATGAGGCGCCGCAGGAGAGCAAGATCGTCGCGACTATTGCGGACGCGCTGCGTCAGTGCGGCGCGAAGGATGGCATGACCTTCTCCTTCCATCACCATCTGCGCGAGGGCGACTACGTGGTCAACATGGTCATGAAGGCCGCCATCGAGGAGCTGGGCCTCAAGGATCTGACCATCGCCGCGTCCTCCCTGGGCGCTGCGCATGACCTGATCGCCGACTACATCGAGGATGGCAAGGTCATCGGCATCCAGACCTCCGGCATCCGCGGCCGCATGGGCCAGGTGGTATCCGAGGGCAAGCTGAAGACCACCGCGATCATCCGCAGCCACGGCGGCCGTCCGCGCGCCATTGAGGCTGGCGAGGTGCACATTGACATCGCCTTCGTCGGCGCGCCGACTTCTGACTGCGTCGGCAATAGCCGCGGTATCGGCGGCAAGAGCAACTGCGGCAGCCTTGGCTATGCGATGACGGACGCGAAGTTCGCGGATCATGTCGTCGTCATTACCGACTGCCTCGTCGATTTCCCGAACATGCCGGCCTCTGTCGAGGCGATCGACGTGGACGCGGTCGTCGTCGTCGATTCCATCGGCAACCCGAAGAAGATCGCCTCCTCCGCCGCGCGCATCTCCCAGAACCCGCGCGACCTGATGATGGCGGAGAACGTGGCGAAGGTCATCGCCTCCACGCCGTATTTCAAGGAGGGCTTCTCCTTCCAGACCGGCGTCGGCGGCCCGAGCCTGGCGGCCAACCTGTTCCTTGAGAAGTACATGGACGAGCGCGGCATCAAGATGGGCTGGGCGATCGGCGGCATCTGCGGCCCGATGGTCGAGCTGCTCAAGAAGGGCAAGGTCGGCAAGGTCATCGACGTGCAGGACTTCGATCTGGACGCCGTCAACTCCATCAATCAGACGCCGAATCACTTTGAGATGAGCGCCAGCCAGTACGCCAACCCGGCGAACAAGGGCGCGTTCGTCAACAAGCTGGACTTCGTCGTCCTGGCTGCGCTGGAAATCGACACCGGCTTCAACGTCAACGTGCTCACCGGCTCTGACGGCGTGCTGCGCGGCGCGCCGGGCGGACACCCGGACACCGCTGCGGGCTCCAAGGTCTGCATCATCGTCACCCCGCTGGTGCGCGGCCGCATGGCGACCGTCTGCGAGAACGTCGTGACCGTCACCACCCCGGGCGACTGTGTGGACGTTCTGGTCACCGATTACGGCATCGCGGTCAACCCGCTGCGCCCGGACCTCATCAAGTGCCTCGACGACGCGGGCATCCCGCACGTCTCCATCGAGAGCCTGAAGGAAAAGGCCTACTCCATGGTCGGCCGTCCCGATCCGGTGCAGTTTGAGGACAAGGTTGTGGCGGTGCTCGAGGCCCGCGACGGCACTATCCTCGACGTGGTTCGCCAGATCAAGCCGTTCTCCTTCGACGACTAATTTACCTCCTCCTGATTCTCCATTGAATCTCCTTCAATACGGAAAGGACGCAGGGCTTCGGCTCGGCGTCCTTTTCGTATTGAAAGGAAGCCTTAGGGAGCTAAAGTTCATTAAGAAATATGAAGACAGCCGTCTTCAGGGGAAGCGCGCTGCGCTGGGCCCAGAGGGATGAGGGGGGATTTCGATTTCCCCCCTACATCCCTCTGGACTCCCATACCCCCTTGAAACGACCAGGACTGCGGTCCTGGACCTGGGGCTGTATGAAGAACTTCGCGAATCTCCTTAAGTCCAAAGGTCGCAACTGTATGAGGAACTGAAGTGGTAAACTAAAATTGGACACGCAGGGGGTAGAAACTGGACACGAAAAAC
>CAMFCQ010000042.1 GCA_945948915.1 uncultured Clostridia bacterium
TGCCCACGGTAGGCTGGCCGTTCGGCGTGTTCCTGATGAAGCAGTTCTCCGAGAACATCCCCAGCGAGCTGCTGGAGGCGGCGAAGATTGACGGCGCGGGCGAGGTGCGCACCTTCACGCAGATCGTCTTCCCGATGATCAAGCCGGGCATCGGCGCGCTGGCCATCTTCACGTTTATCAACACCTGGAACGATTACTTCCTGCAGCTGATCATGCTCAACAGCACGGAGGTGCTGACCATCTCCCTGGGCATTGCCAAGCTGCAGAGCGAGATGAGCACCGATTATGGCCTGATCATGGCCGGCGCGGCGCTGGGATCCATCCCGATCATTGTGATCTTCCTGATGTTCCAGAAATTCTTCACCCGCGGCATCACGATGGGCGCCGTCAAGGGCTAAGTGGGCTGTGCCCACACCCGCTTGCCCTTCGGGCCTGCCATATACGGCATCGTTCGCGCGGAGGGCGCTCCGATGCTTAGTCTGGGCAAAAAGCCGGAATGGGCTGTGCCCACACCCGCTTGCCCTTCGGGCCTGCCATATACGGCATCGTTCGCGCGGAAGGCGCTCCGATGCTGAGTCTGAGCGAAAAGCTGGGGGCGGGCTGTGCCCACACCCGCCTGCACTTCGGGCCTGATGCAAACGGCCCAAGGACACTTGAAAACCGGGCGGCACGCATGTATAATAAACCGGCGTGTGAAGATCAGAAATCCGATGCGAGAAGAGGAAAAAGCATATGAGCAATCTTGAAAAGTATCACGGCGTATTCCCGGCGTTCTACGCCTGCTATGACGAGGACGGCAAGGTGAGCGTGGAGCGCACCAAGAAGCTGGCCCGCCATCTGGTTTCCAAGGGCGTGAAGGGCCTGTATGTCGGCGGCTCCTCCGGCGAGTGCATCTATCTGGAGAAGGAAGAGCGCATGCTGACGCTCGAGGCTGTGATGGAGGAGGTCAAGGGCGAGTGCACGATCATCGCGCATGTCGCCTGCAACAACACCGAGGAGAGCTGCCAGCTCGCCGCGCACGCGGAGAAGCTGGGCGTCGATGCGATCGCCAGCATTCCGCCGATCTACTTCCGCCTGCCGGACTACGCGATTGCGCAGTACTGGAACGACATCTCCGCCGCTGCGCCGAATACCGACTTCATCATCTACAACATCCCGCAGCTCGCGGGCGTCGCGCTGAGCGTGAAGCTCTTCAGGGAGATGCGCAAGAATCCGCGCGTCATCGGCGTGAAGAACTCCTCCATGCCCACGCAGGACATCCAGGGCTTTGTGGAGGCGGGCGGTGAGCACTGCGTCGTGTTCAACGGGCCGGACGAGCAGTTCATCGCGGGCCGCGCCATCGGCGCGTGCGGCGGCATCGGCGGCACCTACGCGGCCATGCCGGAGCTGTTCCTGAAGATGGACGAGCTGGTCAGGGCCGGCAGATTCGTCGAGGCGCAGCCGATCCAGCACGAGGTGAACAACATCATCGCCGATCTGTGCGCCTGCCACGGCAGCATGTATGCGGTCATTAAGAAGGTGCTTCAGATCAACGAGGGCCTGGCGCTGGGCGGCGTGCATCGCCCGATGCCAAGCCTCATCCCGGAGGACATGCCGAAGGTGGAGGCTGTCGCCGCGCGCATCCGCGCCGCGATTGCGAAGTTCTGCTGATCGCTAAACAACAGACGGATACCGGCGCTGCCGGTATCCGGTCTTTGCATGAGGAGGATATTTATGGAGCTTGAGCATGCCATCGTCAATTTTCTGGGCGACAGCATCACGGAGGGCGTGGGCGCGAGCGATATGGCACACCGCTATACCGACGTCTTCGCCCGGATGTACGGCGCAAAGGTGAACAATTACGGCGAGAGCGGCACGCGCATCGCGCGCCAGCGGAAGAAAGACGGCGATCCGTACGGGCGGGACTTCTGTCTGCGCATGGAGGAGATGGACGCGCGCGCGGACGCGGTTGTGGTCTTCGGCGGCACGAACGACTTCGGCCACGGCGACGCGCCCATCGGCACGTTTGAGGACCGCGACCCGTCCACGTTCTGGGGCGCGTGCCACTATCTGATGAACGGCCTGATTGAACGCTACTGCGGCAAGCCCATCGTCATCCTCACGCCGCTGCACCGGCTTTGCGAAGACGACCCGGCGGGGGACGGCACGGACAACAAGCTCGATGTCCGCGCGGTGCTTGAGGAATACCGCGCAATCCTGATGAAGACGGCGGCGTACTATGGCCTGCCGGTGCTCGATCTCTACGCGACCAGCGGCATTCAGCCCAGGCATCCCGTTGCCTGCGCGCGCCTGATGCCCGACGGCCTGCACCCCAGCGACGAGGGCCACGCGATCATCGCGCGGCGCATCGGCGAGTTTTTGAAGACACTGTAAGCAAAGACCTCCCGCAGCGGCAGGAGGTCCTGATCGTCTGCCGGGAAATCAGCCCTTGACGGAACCTGCGGTCAGGCCGGAGATCAGCGTCTTCTGGCCCAGAATGAACACGAGGACGGAAGGAATCAGGATCATGATGGTGCCGGCCATCACGGGGCCATAGGCCATCGCGTCGGAGTTCTGCAGCATGCCAATACCGATCTGCACGGTGCGCATTTCGATGCTGTTGGTCACCAGCAGCGGCCATAGGTACTGATTCCAGATCTGCAAAAACGTGTAGATGCCCAGCGAGCCGAGGAACGGCACGGTCAGCGGCAGGCCGACGTGGAGGAAGAACTGGAAGGAATTGCAGCCGTCGATGATCGCCGCCTCCCGCAGCTCGGCGGGCAGGGACATGTACGCCTGGCGCATGTTGAACACGCAGAACGCGCTGGTCATGTAGGGCAGGATCAGCGCCCAGTAGGAGTTGAGCAGCTTCATCTGCGCCATGGTCAGGTAGTTGGCGATGATGATGGCGTTGCCGGGGATCATCATCGTGGCCAGGAAGAGTAGGAACAGGGGCTTGCGTCCGCGGAACTCGAGACAGCCGAACGCATAGCCCGCCAGCGAGCCGGTGAACAGCTGCGCGGCCGTGCAGGCAATCGCGACGAACGTCGAGTTCAGGATGAACCGGAAGATCGGCGCGACCCGAAGCGCGGAGCGGTAGTTGTCCAGCGAGAGCGCTGCAGGCAGAAGCTTTGTGGCGTAGAGCTCTTTTTCCGTCATGAAGCTGGCGCTGAGGCAGTACAGAAGCGGAGAGACGATGACGACTGCCAGCATAAAGCTGACCAATGCGATGAGCAGCACAGCGCCCTTTGACGTCTTGACCATCAGTACGTCACCTTCTTTTCCATCTTAAACTGAATCAGCGTCAGCACAAACAGGATGATGAACAGCACGACGGACATCGCCGAGGACATGCCGTAGCGGTTGTTCTGGAAGGCCTCCAGGTAGATGGCGTAGATGATCGTGCGGGTGTACTTGCCCGGGCCGCCCTGCGTCATCAGGCGGATCTGCGCGTAGGCCTGAAAGGCGTTGATGACGTTGATGATGAGCAGGAAGAACAGCGTCGGGGAGACGGAGGGCAGGGTGATGTGCCAGTGCTTCTGGAAGAAGTTGGCGCCTTCGATCGCGCCGGCCTCGTACAGCGACGCATCGACATTCTGCAGCGCGGCGATCAGGAAGATGAAGTTGAGGCCGATGTTCATCCAGACGGTCACCACGGCGACGGAGGGCAGCGCATAGTGAATGTCGCGCAGCCACTTGATGTTCGTCCCCAGCAGGCTGTTGATCACGCCCATGGTGGGATTGAGCGCAAATACGCCGATGACCGCGATGCACGCGGAGGAAATGGACATGGGCATGGCGAACACTGTGCGCACCAGACCGCGCCCGCGGAACTCCTCATTGGCCAGAATCGCGCAGATCAGGCCGAGCGCCAGAGAGCCGGTGACGACCATCGCGGCATACTTCAGCGTGATCTGCAGGGAGAAGAAGAAGTCCCTGGAGGACTGGCCGATGAGCACGGATTTAAAGTTGTCAAGGCCCACAAACTGGATCGCGCTGCCTGTCTGATCGGTCAGGTTCAGGCTCAGGTAGATCGTCTTGGCGAAGGGGTAGAACACGAAGAGCGTAAACAGCAGCAGAGAGGGAAGGATGTACAGATAAGGAGAGACGGTTTCAAAGGATAAGCGCGTCTTTGAGGCTCTTGCAGGTTGCGTTGTCATACACAATTCCTCACTTTGGATAAAACAGCGGGAAAGGAAGCGCAGAGGCTTCCTTTCCCGGTGCATTGTCCGACAGGATCGGATCAGTTGCCGGTCGTCTGGTTGTAGTAGGCGATGGCGGCATTGGACTGTGCGGCCATCTCAGCCAGCGCTTCCTCGGTGGAGAAGGCGCCTTGCAGATACAGGTCCATGTTCTCCTGCCAGATCTGGCGCAGCTCGGTCATGACGCCCACATTGGCGCCGGCGGTCACGTTGTTGAGCGGGCTGTCGTGCAGCTGGTTGAGCGCGACGTTCGCGTTCGGATTCGCCTCGAGGTAGGCGACGTACTCCGGAACCTCGTAGGCGGTGGTGTTGGCGGCGAAGTAGCCGGTCGCCATGGAGAACTTCGCGGCAGGCTCGGCGCTGGTGGCGAACTTGATGAATTCCCACGCGTCGGCGACCTTCTGCTCGTCCGCATTTTTGGTCAGCCAGAGGTTCGCGCCGCCGATGAGCACGCCGCCGATGGACTCGTCCAGAACGCTGGGCAGATACGCTACGCCGACCTCAAAGTCCGCGCCGCTGGTGATCGACGAAAGCTGAGCGGTGGAGTCGAAGGTGATGGCCGTGGTGCCGGCGATGAAGGCGGCTCTGGAGCCGGCGTTGTCCACGCCGAAGTTGTAGCACACGCCCTCGTCAACCAGGCGCTTCCAGCTCTCCAGCACCAGCTTGCCGCCGCCGTTGGTGTCGTACTCGATGGCGGTTGCTGCGCCGGTATGGCCGTTCTCGTGGTCGACATAGTAGTTGTTGGTGCCGGCCAGCAGATTCTCAAAGAACCAGCCGTAGATGGACAGGCCCATTGCGTACTGCGGGTTGCCTTCGACGCCCGTCAGCTGAGCAGCGATCGCTTCGATCTCAGCGAAGGTGGTCGGCACTTCGGTGACGCCGGCCTTCTCAAAGGCGGTCTTGTTGTAGTACATCACCGGGGAGGACGGGTTGATCGGGATGCACATCATCTTTCCGTTAACGGTGTAGTAGTTGCGCAGCACGCCTTCGACCTGATCCAGGGAGATGTAGGGATCCTTGTCGAGCATGTCCTGGAAGGGGATGACATAATCGGTGCCGGAAAGGTAGCAGGTGCCCAGCTCGAACATCTGGAACACGTCCGGGCCCTCGCCGGCCGGCAGCGCAGCCTTCAGCTTGGTCAGGGTGTCGTCATAGGCGCCCTGGTATTCGGCGATGACCTGAATGTCGTCGTGAGACGCATTGAACGCGTCGACGGTCGCCTGGAGCGCCTCGCCGATGGTGCCGCCGAAGCAGTGCCAGAATGTGATGGTGCGCGGCTCTGCGCAGGCGGCGGAGATGGCCAGGGCCAGTACGAGCGTCAGGGTCAGACAAAGCAGTTTCTTCATGGGATTGCCTCCTTTTATTGATGTCCCATTGCTTGCAATAGTGATCGGACGGAAGGTTTTCCGTCCGGTACGATACAAGTATACGGGGCATGTGTAAAGCCAATGTCAATCGCGGGAAAAGGTGAGGAAAGAATTGTGTACAGCGCCGCATTGCCCCTTGATTTTCGGCAAAGACGTGATATAAAGAGGATAGGCGACCCGCTGTCTGCACGGCGGGCAGAATCAGAAAGAAGGAAATGACATGAGAGATACGATCAAGCTGCAGGCAGCAGGCGCGCGCATGATCGCGCACCGCGGCCTGAGCGGCATTGAGCGGGAGAACACCTGCGCGGCGTTTGTCGCCGCAGGCAACCGGAGCTACTACGGCATCGAGACCGATATCCACCGCACGGCGGACGGCCGCTACATCGTCATCCACGACGATGACGCCAGGCGCGTGGCGGGCGTGGATCTGTGCATCGAGGAGACGGACTTTGACACGCTGCGCGCCATCCGCATGACCGACAGGGACGGGAACCTGCGCGCGGACCTGATGTTCCCCTCGCTGGAGGAGTACATCCGCATCTGCCGCCAGTACGGCAAGACCAGCGTGCTTGAGATCAAGAACCACTTTGAGCCGGAGGACATCGAAAACGTCATCGCCATCATCCGCGATCTGGAGTGGCTGGAACGTACGATCTTCATCTCCTTTGATCTGCCGAACATGCTCTGCATCCGCGAGAAGCTGCCCGAGCAGCCCGCGCAGTACCTGGTCTGCGAGTTCGGCGACGACCTGCTGGATATCCTCAAAACGCATCATCTGGACCTGGATATTGACCACAGGGCCGTCACAAAGGAGCATGTGGCGGCCTGCCACGCAGGCGGCATCGAGGTGAACGTCTGGACGGTGGACACGCCCGAGGACGCGCAGCGCGCGCTTGACTGCGGGGTGGATTACATCACCAGCAACATTCTGGAGTAATTCTTCCAGAAAGTGTAAAGAGAAGCGCCGATTCATAAAGGAACGGCGCATTTTTCGTCGAATATGTAAAGAAGATCATCCCTGAAACGACGTTACCCGACAAACAACTGTGGAGGAGAAACATGACCAATCAGGAAAGACGAGAGCTGTCCGTCTTCGCGTGCAAGGTACGGATGGGCATTATCGACATCGTCCATAACGCGAAGTCCGGACATCCCGGCGGCAGCCTTTCCGGCGCCGACATGATGACGTATCTGTACAACAAGGAAATGCGCGTGCGCCCCGAGGAGCCCAAGTGGGCGGACCGCGACCGCTTTGTCCTGTCCAAGGGACATACCGCGCCGGGCCTGTATGCGACGCTGGCGAACCGCGGCTTCTTCCCGGTGGAGGATCTGCGGCTCACGCGCACGCTGGGCGGCTATCTGCAGGGCCATCCGAACATGAACACCACCCCCGGCGTGGACATGAGCACCGGCTCTCTGGGCCAGGGCGTGTCCGTCGCGGCGGGCATGGCCAAGGCGGCCAAGTACATGAAGAAGGATGTCAACGTGTACACGCTGCTGGGCGACGGCGAGATCGACGAGGGCGAGGTCTGGGAGGCCTTCATGTTCGCCGCGCACTATGCGCTTGACAACCTGTGCGTGATCATCGACATCAACGGCCTGCAGATCGACGGCCGGACGAAGGATGTCATGGACACCGGCTCCATCAGCGACAAGATGAAAGCCTTCGGCTTCAGCGTCGTGGAGATCGACGGCCACAGCTTTGACGACATGGAGAAGGCGTTTGCGGCGTTCCATGCGTGCGAGGGCAAGCCGACCGCCATCCTGATGCACACGCACAAGGGCAAGGGCGTCAGCTTCATGGAGGATTCTGCGGCGTGGCATGGCGCTGCGCCCAACGACGAGCAGTATGAGAAGGCGATGAGCGAGCTGCGTGCGCAGCTGGCGGAACTGGAGGCAGCGCATGAGTGAGATCAAGAAAATCGCTACCCGCGAAAGCTACGGCATCGCATTGGCGGAGCTGGGCGCGGCGCATGAGGACGTCGTGGTGCTCGATGCCGACCTGTCCAAATCCACCAAGACCGATACCTTCAAGAAGGCATTCCCGGACCGTCATTTCAACTGCGGCATCGCCGAGTGCAACATGGCGGCGACTGCGGCGGGCATGGCGGCGATGGGCCTTGTGCCGTTCTTCTCGAGCTTTGCCATGTTTGCGGCGGGCCGCGCGTTTGAGCAGATCCGCAACTCCATCGGCTATCCGAAGCTGAACGTGAAGATTGGCGCAACGCACGGCGGCATCTCCGTCGGCGAGGACGGCGCGAGCCACCAGTGCTGCGAGGACTTCGCGCTCATGCGCTCCATCCCCGGCATGGTCGTGCTGTGCCCGTCCGACGGCGTGGAGGCGAAGGCGGCGGTGCACGCGGCCTACGAGCACCAGGGCCCGGTGTACATGCGCTTTGGCCGTCTGGCGCTGCCGGTGATCCACGACGAGGCGACCTTCAAGTTCGAGATCGGCAAGGGCGAGCAGCTCACCGACGGCAGCGACGTGGCGATCATCGCCACGGGCCTGATGGTCGGCGAGGCGCTCAAGGCGGCGGAAACGCTGCACGAGGAGGGCATCCATGCCCGCGTGATCAACATGTGCTCCATCAAGCCCCTGGATGAGGAGCTGGTCATCGAGGCGGCGAAGGCCTGCGGCAAGGTCGTCACCTGTGAGGAGCACTCCGTCATCGGCGGTCTGGGCGAGGCGGTCGCCATGACGCTGGCCAAGAACTGCCCGACGAAGATGCGCTGCGTGGGCGTGCAGGACGTGTTCGGCAGCTCCGGCCCGGCGTGGCCTGTGCTCAAAAAGTTCGGCCTGAGCGCGGAGAACATCGTGGAAACGGTGAAGTCCTTCTAAGAAAAACAGCATAAGCCGTCCCTCCGGCGGATCTGCCGGAGGGACGGCTTTTAATTTTTTGGTCATCCGGCTTGGACGCGAAATCTTTAGACCATCTTAATGCGGCGGCGAATACGCTTTTGTCCTCTTTAGCGGTTCCGAAGTATCATGAAGGCGTAATGAAGTGATACCAAGGAGATTCTGCATATGGATGCGCACAAGCGCCCGAAAAAGAAAATCACCTCGTTCCAGATGATCATTCTCGGATTTCTTGTCGTGATTGCGCTGGGGGCGCTGCTGCTGATGCTGCCCGTCTCCAGCAGGCAGGACGGCGCGATGCCGTTTCTCGACGCGCTGTTCACCTCGACCTCGGCGGTCTGCGTGACCGGGCTGGTTCTGCACGATACGGCGACGACCTGGTCGCGCTTTGGGCAGATCGTCATCCTGCTGCTCATTCAGATCGGCGGCATGGGCGTCATCACCGTCGCCGCGGCCTTTGCGCTGATCTCCGGGCGTAAGATCTCCCTGATGCAGCGCAGCACCATGCAGGAGGCGATCTCCGCGCCGAAGGTCGGCGGCATCGTGCGCCTGACCAGCTTTATCATCAAAGCGACGCTGCTCATCGAGCTGCTGGGCGCTGCCGCGATGGCACCGGTCTTCTGCCGGGATTTTGGCGCTAAGGGACTGTGGATGGCGGTGTTCCATTCTGTGTCGGCCTTCTGCAACGCGGGCTTTGACCTGATGGGCGTGCGGGGTGAATTCTCCTCGCTGACCAGCTATGCCGCGCAGCCCGTGATCAACGTGACGATCATGCTGCTGATCATCGTCGGCGGCATCGGCTTTCTGACCTGGGACGACATCCGCAGCCATCATCTTCACGTTCATCAGTACCGGATGCAGAGCAAGGTGATCCTGTGCGCCACGAGCATCCTTCTGCTGCTGCCGGCGCTGTACTTCTACTTCCTGGAATTTGACGAGCTGCCGCAGAAGGAGCGGATTCTTTCTGCCCTGTTTCAGGCCGTCACGCCGAGGACGGCGGGCTTCAACACCGTGGAGCTGACGCAGCTGAGAGAGGCGGGCCAGTACATCACCATCGCGCGGATGCTCATCGGCGGCAGCCCCGGCTCCACCGCCGGCGGCATGAAGACCACCACGGTTGCTGTGCTGCTTTCTTCCGCCGTCTCGACCTTCCGGCGCGAGGAATGCCCGCATTTCTTTAAGCGGCGGATTGACGACGACGTGGTCAAGAACGCGGCGACGATCCTGATGCTGTACCTGATGCTCTTCTTCTTCGGGGGCCTGATCATCAGCATCGCGGAGGAAATCCCCATGCTGACGGCTCTGTTTGAAGCGGCCTCCGCCGTCGGCACCGTCGGATTGACGCTCGGCGTCACGCCCGGATTGGGCACGCTGTCGAAGCTCATCCTCATCGTGCTGATGTTCTTCGGCCGCGTCGGCGGACTGACACTGATCTTCGCCGCGCTGTCGGGCAAACAGAAGAACGGAGCCAAATACCCCCGCGAAAAAGTGACCGTAGGGTGAAGGGAGAAACACGAACATGAAATCGATTCTTTTGATCGGCCTGGGCCGGTTTGGCAAGCATATTGCTATGCACCTGAACAACCTGGGGCATCAGGTGATGGCGGTGGACATTTCCGAGGAGCGCGTGGAGGCGGTGCTGCCCCTCGTGACCAACGCGCAGATCGGCGACAGCACCAACGGCGCGTTCCTGGAATCCCTCGGCATCCGGAATTTCGACGTGTGCATCGTGACCATCGGCAATGACTTCCAGAGCTCGCTGGAGACGACCTCGCTGCTCAAGGAGCTGGGCGCGAAGATGGTCGTCTCCCGGGCGGCGCGGGATGTGCACGAGAAGTTTCTGCTGCGCAACGGCGCGGACGAGGTGATCTATCCCGAAAAGCAGATGGCGAAATGGACGGCCATCCGTTACAGCGCCGACCACATCCTCGACTATATCGAGCTGGACGAGGATCACGCGATGTTTGAAATTCCCGTGCCGGAGAACTGGGCCGGACGCTCGATCGGGCAGATCGACATCCGCAAGAAGTACAGCATCAACATCATCGGTATCAAGACAAACGGCAGGCTGGAGCTGTCGCTCTCCCCGGATATGGTCATGCCGGCGGGCTCAACCATGCTGGTGCTCGGACGGAGCCGGGACCTGCACAAGTGCTTCCATATCTGAAAGTGAGGGAAGAATATGCGCAATGTGTTTCTGATTGTGGCTGTGGGGGCCTTTTGTCTCATCGGCTGGCGCATCATGGGGCGGCTGGACGGCTTCCTCAATGGCCGCGCGAAGGAGAAGACCATGCCCCTGGACGAGCAAAAGGAAATGGAAAAGGAAGACTGAGTGTGCTATAATGAGCGTTGGAAACCAATCCGCTGCAATGAGCGCACAGGAGGAAAGCCAATGCCCGAACAGGAGCTGCCTCAGTCCCCGCGCGCCGGCCACGGGGAGATGCCGGGCGAAAGACAGGGAAAACTGAAGATCTTCTTTGGCTACGCGTCCGGCGTGGGCAAGACCTACGCCATGCTGCAGGCGGCCCACCGGGCCAGGGCGCGCGGCATCGACGTGGTGTCCGGCATCGTTGAGCCGCATGCCCGGATGCAGACGGCGGTGCTGCTCTCCGGTCTGGAGCAGCTTCCTGCCAAGCAGACGGCCAGCGGCAGCCGCGAGTTTGACATCGACGGCGCGCTCAGACGCAGGCCGCAGCTCATCCTCGTGGACGACCTGGCCCACACCAACGCGCAGGGCGCCCGGCATGCCAAGCGCTGCCAGGACGTGCAGGAGCTGCTTGCCGCCGGCATCGATGTGTATACGACGGTCAACGTGCAGCACATCGAGAGCCTGAATGACACCGTCGCCTCCATCACTGGCGTATTCGTCCGGGAGAGGATTCCGGACTCCGTGTTTGACCAGGCCGACCAGGTGGAGCTGGTGGATATCGAGCCGGCAGAGCTGCTGGAGCGCGTGAGCGCCGTCAGCCACGAAAACCGGGCGGAGCGTGCCGCAGCCGGTTCCCTGACCATTCCCATCCTGACCGCGCTGCGGGAGCTTGCGCTGCGCCGCTGTGCGGACCGCATCAATCTGCTGACCGAAAGCGCCAGGGTGCAGAGCCGCAGCGATTACCACACGGACGAGCACATCCTGGTCTGTCTCTCCTCCTCGCCGTCCAACGCCAAGATCATCCGCACCGCGGCCAGAATGGCCCGGGCGTTCCGCGGCAGCCTCACGGCGCTCTTTGTCGAAACGCCTTCGACGGCGGACATGCGAGAGGAGGACAAGCGGCGGCTGCGGGAGAACATGCGCCTGGCGCAGCAGCTCGGCGCGCACATTGAAACCAGCTACGGCGAGGATGTGCCCTATCAGATCGCGGAGTTTGCCCGGCTGTCCGGCGTCTCCAAGATCGTGATCGGCCGCAGCACCGCCACCCGCAAGAGCATCCTCAGCAAGCCGACACTGACCGAGCGCCTGATTGCCAACGCGCCCAATCTGGATATCCACGTGATCCCGGACGCCAGCGCGCCGGTTGGCTATCAGGAGCGCGCCGGCCGGGCGATGCACAGGGCGCAGATGCCTGTCAGGGACGTTGTCAAGAGCGCGCTGGTTCTGCTGGCCGCCACGCTGCTGGGATACGGCTTTGACGCGCTGGGCTTTACGGAGGCCAACATCGTCTCCGTCTACATCTTCGGCGTGCTGGTCATCTCGGTCATCACGACGAACCGGTTCTGCGGGGTCATTGCTTCCGTGGTCAGCGTGCTGGTGTTCAATTTCTTCTTCACCGTCCCGCGGCTGACGCTGCGCTTTAGCAACCCGGATTACTGGGTGACGCTGCCAATTATGTTCATGGTCGCGCTGCTGACGGGCTCGCTGGCCACGCGCCTGAAGGACAATGCGAAGCAGTCTGCCCATGCGGCCTACCGCACCAAGATCCTGTTTGAGACCAACCAGCTCCTGCAGAAGGAAAAGGACGAGCAGGCCGTGGCCGGCGCGACCGCGCAGCAGCTGCTCAAGCTGCTGAAAAAGGACCTGGTGATCTACCTGTCGGACGGGAAGACGCTCGGCACGCCCAGCATCTTCAGGACGCAGGACAGCGCGCTGCCCGATCTGGTCGCCGAAAGCGAGCGGGAGGCCGCGGCGTGGGTGATGCGCAACAACAAGCATGCCGGCGCGACCACGGACACCCTGTCGGGCGCAAGGTGCCTGTATCTGGCCATCCGCGTCAACCAGCACGTCTACGGCGTCGTCGGCATCGCCATGAGCGGCACGCCGCTGGATTCCTTTGAAAACAGCGTCCTGCTGTCCATTCTGGGCGAATGCGCGCTGGCGCTGGAGAACATCCGCAATGCCCGCGAAAAGGAGGAGGCCGCCATTCTGGCCAAAAACGAGCAGCTTCGCGCCAACCTGCTTCGGGCCATCTCCCACGACCTGCGCACGCCGCTGACCTCCATCTCCGGCAGCGCCAGCAACCTGCTGGCCAACTATGAGAAGCTGGATGACGTGACGCGCGTGCAGACGTTCACCGACATCTATGACGACTCCATGTGGCTGATCAACCTGGTGGAAAACCTGCTGGCCATCACCCGGATTGAGGACGGACAGGTGAAGCTGCGCCCTACCGTGGAGCTCATGGACGACGTGGTCGCCGAGGCGCTGCGCCACATCAACCGCAAGAGCAGGGAGCACACGATCTGCGTGAGCAGCGAGGATGAGCTGATTCTGGCGCGGATCGACGCGAAGCTGATCGTGCAGGTGATCATCAACCTGGTGGACAATGCCATCAAGTTCACCCCCGTCGGCTCGCACATCGACATCCGCATCAGGCGCCGCAGCGCCTTCGTGGAGGTTTCCGTGGCCGACGACGGACCGGGCATCGAGGACGCGCGCAAGGAGCGCATCTTCGACATGTTCTACAGCGGTGCCAATCGGATCGCGGACAGCCGCAGGAGCCTGGGTCTGGGCCTGGCCCTGTGCAGATCCATCGTCACGGCCCATGGCGGCGTTATCACCGTATCGGACAATGTGCCGAAGGGAACGGTCTTCACCTTTACACTGCCTGCCGGGGAGGTTGAGCTGCATGAATAAACCGCTGATCCTGGTCGTGGAGGATGACCCGCCCGTCCGCAACCTGATCACGACCACCTTGAAGATGAACGACTACCGGTATCTGACCGCGGCGGGCGGCGAGACAGCGATCCTGGAGGCGTCCTCCCACAACCCGGACATCGTGCTGCTGGATCTGGGTCTGCCGGACATGGACGGCGTGCAGGTGATCCGCAGCATCCGCTCCTGGTCCAATCTGCCCATCATCGTCATCAGCGCGCGCAGCGAGGACGGCGACAAGATCGAAGCGCTGGATGCGGGCGCCGACGATTACCTGACCAAGCCCTTCTCCGTGGAGGAGCTGCTGGCCCGGCTGCGGGTCACACAGCGCAGGCTGTCGTACATGACAGCAGAGATGCTCTCGGCCAGCTCGGTCTTTGTCAACGGCAAGCTCAAGGTGGACTATGCCGGCGGCTGCGCGTATCTGGACGGGCAGGAGCTGCACCTGACGCCCATCGAGTACAAGCTGCTGTGCCTGCTTGCCAGGAACGTGGGCAAGGTGCTGACGCATACCTTCATCACCCAGAACATCTGGGGACGCAGCTGGGACAACGACGTCGCCTCCCTGCGCGTGTTCATGGCAACGCTGAGGAAAAAGCTTGAGCCCACGCCGGATTCCCCGCAGGTGATTCAGACCCATATCGGCGTAGGCTACCGGATGATGAAAGTGGAATAGGGGAGCTTAAGCAAACGAGGACCTCATCTGCCCTACGGGACCTTCCCCTCTGGGGAAGGCGGCTTGCCGCAGGGAGACGGATGAGGTCTTTCGTCCGCATCCGCGCCCTCTCGTGAATGTAATACTAGGGTTTGTTTCTAAAGTCTCAAGAGCAGAGTCATTATGCAAGCCAGATAAGGCAGGCCGTCAAATATGCCATGCCTAAGAAACGCTGCGCAAGTTGCTCGAAACGCACAGATGCTCTGCGATAATCCTTGATTTTCATGAGCACTGATTTTCCTTTTGGTTTTGCAAGCCTTACTCTGTAACCGTCATTGATTCCTCTTTAGAAACACACCCCAGTATTAGCACATGGCTGCTTTGATTTGAAAACAGTATCAGAAGCTCAAAAAATGATCCGGTTCGAATGAAAGCGAACCGGATCATTTTGATGGAATTCAGTTGATGGAACGGCAGAAGCCGGAGAACCGCTTACTTGCCGACCTTGGACAGCGCGTCCTCAACCGCGGCCATGATGCCCTGGCTGCTGAAGGTCGCGCCGGCGGCAACATCCACCTGCGTGGACTGCGCGTCGATGATGGCCTGCGGAATCGTGCTGAACGCCTTGTCGCAGATGCCGGGGGTATCGCCGTGAGAGAGCACGTCGATCTTGGTGATCTTGTCGCCGTCCATCGTGACCTTGACCTTGATCGGGCCGCCGAAACCGTTCGCCTCGCCGATATACTCGTTGGCAGCCAGCTCGGTCTCAGCTTCCGCGACGGCGGGGGCCGCCATGAAGCCGTACAGGATGTTGAGCAGCTCAGCCGTCTTGCGGGCCACGTCGCCGCTCACACCGCCGCAGCGGCGCTTGCGGATGGGATCCGCACGCTCGACCTCAGCTTCAGTCATGAAGCCGGAGACGGAGTCCACGCAGTTCACGGTCGTGGAGACCGTCTGCACAGGCGCGTCGCCCTCGGGCTGATAGATCGGCAGCGGCGTGGAGGTGTACCACGCGAACAGCTCCTTGGTGATGGCGCGCGCGTCATCCGGCGCGCAGCACAGACCGATGATGCCCGCAGCGCCGCCCAGCGCACCGCACAGCGAGCCGGCAGCGTAGCCCTCCTTGCCGTTGGCAAACATCTCGGGCGGGATCATGGTGTACGGATAGCCGACCTTTTTGCTCAGCTCGGCCAGCAGACCCTTGGCGACACCGTAGCAGCAGCCGTTCTCGAAGTAGCCTTCATAGGCGATTCTTTCCACTTCATCCAGATCCAGCTCTGCATACGGGAACGGGTGCGCGGGGGCTTCCGTCTGGCCCTCGGCCATCGCGCCGGCGAACGGGACGCTGGCCAGCAGCGTCGCGCCGCCCAGCATGGCAACGGACTTCTTCAGAAATTGACGACGGGTCTCAAGCATGGGTGATTCCTCCTGTTTTTTGATATGAAACATCTGATGATGTTTGAGACGGATGACTGCGGCTGCGCGCCGATGGGCGCGTACAGAAGAGGACGCACGGCAGGATGACGCGCAGCCTTGTGAATCCAGAGGCGATTGATAAACCTCATCACCCATATTATAGCAGGATTTGCCGATTTGTCCATACTGTTTGACAAATTATCCATATAATATGGGCAAAAAACGTGTAAACTGTTTCTCAAAACGTCTGAAAAGAATTGACAAATGAGAATGAATATCATATAATTAAGCTGAATAACCGACGGAGAGGAGAATCGCGATGAGCGAGAGAATGAGCGCTCACACGAAAACGGTGCTGGGTGTTCTCAGCGAGAAGCGATGCCACCTGACCGCCGAGGAGATCCTCGCCAGGGTGAACGGCGTCGGCACGGCGACGGTGTACCGTGCGCTGGATTCCCTGACGGAGAGCGGCAGGATTCGCAGGCTGTCGCTGGGCAAGAAGAGCGCGGTCTATGAGTACACGCGCGATGCGCACATGCACTTTGTCTGCAGCTGCTGCGGCGGGATTTACGATATTCGGGCGGACTTTTCCGGCATGATCGGCGAAGCCGCGAAGTGCGGCGGGCATCAGGTGGACTGGTCCGAAATCACGGCGCATGGCCTGTGCAGCGCGTGCCTTCTGGGGCGTGAGGCGGGCGATTCGTTTGAGCGAAGGGACGCATAAGCCAAATTGAATGCGGTGGATTTCCTGCCTTCTATTGCGTTTTTGCCGAATTTTGCTATAATAAGAGTAACCTTTAATACAGTAAGGAGTGCATTCCAATGGCGAATAAGGTTCTTGTTGAGACTTCTGCGCGTCATGCGCATGTTACCCGCGAGGTTCTGGATATTCTCTTCGGCGAGGGCTATGAGCTCACCGTGAAGAAGATGCTGTCCCAGCCCGGCCAGTATGCCAGCGCCGAGCGCATCGACGTCGTGGGCCCGAAGAAGACCCTGTCCGGCGTGTCCATCCTTGGCCCGGTTCGTCCGGAGACCCAGGTTGAGCTGTCCCTGACTGACGCGCGCTCCATTGGCATCGCTGCGCCGGTTCGCGAGTCCGGCCAGATCGCCGGCTCCGGCGCCTGCAAGCTCGTCGGCCCGAAGGGCGAGGTCGAGATCTCCGAGGGCGTCATCGTGGCGAAGCGTCACATCCACATGACCAAGGCGGATGCCGCGGAGTTCGGCGTGGTGGACAAGCAGGTTGTCTCCGTGAAGGTGGACTCTGCTGACCGCAGCCTGATCTTCGGCGACGTCGTCGTCCGCGTGAGCGATTCCTACGCGCTGGCGATGCACATCGACACCGACGAGTCCAACGCTGCCGGCATGGCTCCGGGCACCATGGGCGAGGTCATCAAGTAATTCAAGGCATGATAAAAGACAGTTCCTTCGGGGACTGTCTTTTTATTTATACTGTTTTCAAATAGAAACAGCCAAGTGCTAAGCCCCGTCAGGTAACGCTTCGCTCCCTGACTGCTTTGACCGAATGGCTTCGCCACGTGGGGATACGTTGGGCTGCCGCCCAAACCTGCCTGAGGGATTTCATCCCTCAGACTCCCTTCTTCGCTTCGCGTTTATTGCTCGTTTCTATCAGAAAAGAGTATTAGATAAAGAAAACGGACTGCACACGATGAGCAGCCCGTGAAAAACAGGATTACACGCCTGAATAAACCGAGAAGCCTCCGTCGATGGGCAGAACCACGCCGGTGATCGCACTGGCAACCCTGTCATCGCACAGGAAGAACACGCCGCCAAGCAGCTCGCTGCTGTCCACAAAGCGGTTCATCGGCGTGCTGTTCAGGATCTTCCGGGAGCGGGCGGTCGGGGTGCCGTCCGGATTGAACAGCAGGTCGCGGTTCTGATTGGAGATCAGGAAACCCGGAGCAATTGCGTTGCAGCGGATGCCGGTGCCGGCAAAGTAGGTGGCCAGCCACTGCGTGAAGTTCGTGATGCCGGCCTTCGCGGCGGAGTAGGCGACGACCCGGGTCAGCGGCAGATAGGCGCTCATGGAGGAGATGTTCAGGATGCTGCCGCGCCCGCGCGCCACCATGTCCCTGGCAAAGGTCTGGGTGGGAAGCAGGGAGCCCTGGAAGTTGAGCCTGAAGACGAAATCCACGCCGTCCGGATCAAGGTCAAAGAATGTCTTCTGGCCCTCCGTGGCCTCGCGCTGATACTCGTTGTCAGCTGTGGCGCGCGCATTGTTGCCGCCGGCGCCGTTGATCAGGATATCGCAGGGGCCGAGGTCGGCGAGCACCTGCTGATGCACCGCCTCGAGCATTTGGGGATCGAGCACGTTGCAGGCGTAGCCCTCGCAGGCAAAGCCCTCGGCCCTGCAGGCGTCGGCCAGCTTTTTGACGGCTTCTCCGTTCAGGTCAAGCGCCGCAACCTTCGCGCCGGCCTGCGCAAAGGCGCGGGCCATCTCGCTGCACAGAACGCCGCCGGCTCCGGTGATAACGACGACCTTGCCGGTAAAGTCCACATTCAGGGGAAGATTCATCATGGTTGTACACTCCTCGTGGTGAAATGGATGGCAACAAAGCGGGATTGCCGCAGAATCCGAAAGACTGAAATCAAGCGGTCTGCTTGCCCTTCCGGCCGGAGGCGAGCTTGATGTACAGCGACAGGGCGATCGGGAACCCGAACAGACCGAGTACGCCGAAGAGCTGCAGGCCGACGAACATGCTCAGCAGCGTAGCCACGGGATGCAGGCCCATCTGATGGCCGACGAGCTTGGGCTCCACCACATTGCGCACGACGAGCATGATGATGTACAGCAGCGCGACGCCGACGGCCATGCGGAATTGGCGCAGCACGGCGGCGATGAGCGCCCAGGGGATTAGCACCAGGCCGGTGCCCAGGATCGGCATGATATCGATGATGGCGACCAGCAGCGCCAGGCCCACGGCATAGGGAACCCTCAGCAGCAGGAAGCCGATGCTCAGCTCAAAGAAGGACATGAACATGATGATGATGTACGAGACGAGGATCTTGCGGATGGAGGTGACGCCGGTGGTGACGGTCGTGGAGACGGCTTCCTGGAAGCGGGCGGGCAGCCTGCTTTTGACGTAGCCGACGATGTGATCGAAATCCAGCGAGATAAAGCAGCTGGATACGACGGTGACGATGACGGTGAGGATGAAGGACGGCATGCTGGTGACCAGGCCGGACGCCAGACGCACGGCGGAGACGGAGACGGTGGAGATCAGCTTTTCCAGATAGGAGAACACCTCGCGGCTGATGCGGTCGATGATGTCCACGACGGAGGGATCAAACTCCTGCATCTTCACTTCCAGCAGGTCGAAGGTTTCGGAGATGAACGGCACAATCTGGCTGGTGTACAGCGCCGGAATCCTGGGGAAGAAGTGCTCCAGCGCGGAGATGATCTGCAGCCCGGCGACCGTCACGGCGACGAACAGAATGCTGTAGAAGACGATCGTCAGCAGGAACGCCGGGATGCGGCTGGGCAGACGGAGCTTCTGTGCGATCGACTTGGCGGGCTTTTGCAGAAGCCAGGCGATCAGAAAGCCGAAGATGAAGGGACACAGCGGCTCAAACAGATACGTCATGAACAGCGCGGCGGCGATCAGCAGCACGCCGTAAAACGCTGCGTGGATCAGAAAATTCTTCTTGCTCTCGACGGTCATGGTCATCCTCCTCTGCCTGCGTACACAAGCATAGTATATCGGACAATTATTACAGGAATATGACGAATCCGTTAATGCTTGAGCGCATGTCGGGATCTGAACGGGACAGCGCCGAACGCCCCGGAGAAGAGAGGGATTTCCGCAAAAAAGCGGACAGGCCGGGAGGGCCTGTCCGCAGACGGCAAAGGGAATTCCGGGATCACACCGCGCCGTTCAGGGCGGCGACGAGCAGGTCGATCTGGTCGCGCAGGTCGGTGTACAGGTCGGTCAGCACGCTGCCGGCCTGCAGCCGCGTTTCACATTGGGTGATGATGTCGATGCAGGATGTAAGCATCTCGCCGTCGGTCAGGCTGGTGCCTGCGCCGTAGATGTTGGCGGCGATGGCGTTGATGGTCTGCAGCGCGTGGATGTGAGCGCGCACGGTGGACAGCAGCGTCATGGTGTTGGTGCCGCTGGACTGCGTGAGGCGGTAGACGGCGCTCTGCGCCTCGCTGGACTCGCTCAGCGCGCGGGCGAGCAGGGCCTCGCTGGTGGCTTCGCTGACGCCGAGGTTCTTCAGGTAAGCAAAGGTAACGCCGATGAGCGCGATGATCAGAAGGAAAATGACGAGATACAGCAGCCGGACGAGCTGTTTGTTCTTCTTCCGGCCGGCATTGGCCTGAAACGAATACATAGGCTGAACCCTCCTTGTTCCCGCAGGAACCGCTTTATCCTATAGGGAACCGCACGGGCATGCCGCCGCGCGCGTTTCCCTGTTCTCTGATTATATCACATCATGCAAATGGGGTAAAGTGGGCGAACAAAACGGAAAAACGAAGAGAATGTGGAGAGAAAGAAAGAAAAACAGAGGGACACAGGTGCAGAAGTGGAGAATATAGCCCAAAATGGGCGAAGCGCTTGAAGAATGGACGGCGGTTGTCGTATAATAAATAAGATGACGCAAAGCGCAGCGCGCTGCGGGGAGGAAGAAATATGCCGATGAACATTGCGATTGACGGGCCTGTCGGTGCGGGCAAGTCCTCCATCGCGGATCAGGTGGCCGAAAGGCTGAACATTCTGCATCTGGACACGGGCGCGATGTACCGCGCGTTCGGCCTGCACGCGCTGCGCAGCGGCGTGGACATGGCCAGCGAGGCGGCGCTGTCCGCGCTGGCGGAGGGCGTTGACGTACAGGTGAGGTACGAAAACGGCGCGCAGCGCACGCTGCTCTTTGGCGAGGACGTCAGCGAGCTCATCCGCACGGGCGAGGTGTCCGCCGCGGCGAGCGCCGTGTCCAAGTGGCCGGCGGTGCGCAGGCGCATGGTGCGCGCGCAGCAGGAGATGGCCAGGACGGCAGATATGCTCATCGACGGCCGCGACATCGGCACGGTGGTGCTCAAGGATTCGCCGTGCAAGATCTTCCTGACGGCGCAGGCGGAGGAGCGCGCCCGCAGGCGCTACCTGCAGCAGATGGCCAAGGGCGACACGACCCCGTATGAGCAGGTGCTGCGCGAGCTCAACGCCAGGGATGAACAGGACATGAACCGCAAGACCGATCCGCTGCGCCGGGCGCAGGACGCCGTGCTCGTGGATTCCACGAACATGACGCAGGAGGAGACGGTCGAGGCGATCGTGAGGATTGTGGAGGAAGTCTATGGAAAACAATAACGCACAGCAGATGAAGCCCCTGCACCGCACGTGGCTGTACACGCTGATCGTCTGGGTGCTGTATGTCGTCGTTTCCAAGATCCTGTTTTTCGTCAGGATCGAGGGCCGGGAAAACATCCCGAAGGGCCGCAACTGCGTGCTGATGGGCAATCATCAGTGCATCCTGGATCCGCTGATGCTGGCGCTGTGCGCGCCGGACCGCGAGATTCACTTCATGGGCAAGAAGGAGCTGTGGAACAACAAGCTCCTGGGGTGGGCGTTCACCAAGGTGCACGGCTTCCCGGTGGACCGCGGCAACATGGACATGACCGCCATCCGCACGGCGATGAACGTGCTCAAGGACGGCGATACGCTCGGCATCTTTCCGGAGGGCACGCGCTCCAGGACCGGCCACATGCTGCCGCTGCTGGGCGGCGCGTCCATGCTGGCGCTGCGCAGCCGCTGCGACGTGATCCCGGTGTACATCGACGGCAATTACAAGCCCTTCCGCCGCATGGTGGTGCGCGTGGGCGAGCCGGTGGCGATGGACGACCTGCTGGCGGGCCGCGTGACCAAGGAGGCCTGCGAGGAGCTGACCCGCCGCATCGAGGCGTCCTTTGCCCGCCTGAGCAACGGCAAGTCCCTGCCCGCCCCGGCGGAAGGGCCGCAGACATAATTTTTCGAGAAAAAAGAAAAAAGACAACAATTCCGGCAGGAATATGCGAAAAGGCATAGAATTCATAAAGATGGGTAATAGGAGCATTGGGCCTTTTTGCAGGCCTGAAGGCATGTGGAGGCCGGAAGAACAGGGTTTTTGCGTATGAAACTGACCATTGGAGAGCACGCCGGATTCTGCTTCGGCGTCCGCCGCGCGGTGGACAAGGCGTTCGCCTGCGCGAAGGAGGGGCTCCCCTGCGTGACCCTTGGACCGCTGATTCACAATCCGCAGGAGGTTGCGCGCCTGAAGGAAGCGGGCGTGTGCAGTGTGGATTCGCTGGACGAGGTCGCCCCGGGGCAGACGGTCATCATCCGTTCCCACGGCGTCACCCCGGCCGTGCACGAGATGTGCAGGGAACGCGGCATCGATGTGATCGACTGCACCTGCCCGCATGTGGCGCATGTGCACCAGCTCGTGCAGGAATACAGCGCGGGCGGCGATGCGGTGATCATCGTCGGCGAGCCGGAGCATCCGGAGATTGTGGGCATCGCCGGCTGGGCGAACGGGCCGGTGTTCATCCTGCCCACGCGCGAGGCGGCGCAGCGCGCGCTTTTGCCGGACAGGGCGCTTGTCGTGGCGCAGACCACGCTCCGCCGCGACCGGTTTGAGGACGTGGTGTCCGTCATCCGCGGCAAGGTGTCCGATCTCACCGTGCGCATGACGATCTGCGCGGCGACCAGCAAGCGCCAGCAGGAGGCGGAGACGCTCTCCCGCGAGGCCGATGTGATGATCATCGTCGGCGGGCGCAACAGCTCCAACACCCAGAAGCTGCTGGAAACCTGCCGTCTGCGCTGCGCGCGGGCCTATCAGGTGGAGACGCCGGAGGATATCCCGCAGGGCGTGATTCACGCCGCGGACCGCGTGGCCATCACGGCCGGCGCGTCCACGCCGCAATGGCTGCTCGAGCAGGTGCGCAGCCGGATTGAGGCTGACGCTACATAAGCGTCGCAAAAGAATATCTATCCCGGCGCAGCGCGCCGTGATAATAAAGTATGTATCATTCCGGATCAAGTCCGGTAGAGATACTTGAGGAGGTAGTACCCGCATGAACGACATGGAAAAGAATCTGGTTTCTGAAGGCGCCGAGGATTTTGCCGCGATGCTCGAGGAGACGATGATCAAGTTCCGCCCCGGTCAGGTTGTCAAAGGTGTTGTCGCCCAGGTGAGCGACGACGGTGTTGTCGTGAGCATTCCCGGCAAGGCTGATGGCTACATCAAGAAGAACGATCTGGTCACCGCCGACTGCAAGGTTGACGACGAGATCGAGGCTGAAGTGGTCAAGCTGAACGATGGCGAAGGCTATGTGCTCCTTTCCGAGCGCAAGGTCATGGCCACCAAGAACTGGGAAAAGCTCGTCGCCGAGTATGACACCGGCGCCTGCGTGGAAGCCACCGGCCGTGAGGCCGTCAATGGCGGCCTGATCGCTGATGTGATGGGCGTTCGTGCGTTCATCCCGGCTTCCCACCTGTCCCGCCGCTTCGTCGAGAACATCGGCGAGTTCGTCGGCAAGACGATGACCGTCAAGATCATCGAGGTTGACAAGGCCAAGAAGCGCATCGTCGCCAGCCGCAAGGCGTTCCTGATGGACGAGAAGAAGAAGGCCTGGGAGAAGATCGAGAAGGATCAGGTCGTCACCGGCATCGTCCGCCGCCTGACCGACTTCGGCGCGTTCGTGGACATCGGCGGCGTGGATGGCCTCATCCATGTGACCGATCTGGCCTGGCACCGCGTGAAGCACCCGTCCGAGATCGTGACCCCGGGCCAGGAGGTCCAGGTGAAGATCATCGGCGTGGACAAGGAGAAGGAGCGCATCCAGCTGAGCCTGAAGGCGCTGCAGCCGCAGCCGTGGGAGGTCGCCGAGGAGAAGTACCCGGTCGACTCCATCGTCGAGGGCAAGGTTGTCCGCATCACCACGTTCGGCGCGTTCGTCGAGCTCGAGCCGGGTCTTGACGGCCTCGTTCACATCTCCCAGTGCGCCCTCAAGCGCATCGCGAAGGTGGAGGACGCCGTGCAGGTCGGCCAGACCGTCCGCGTGAAGGTGCTCAAGGTGGACACCGAAGCCAAGCGCATCAGCCTGTCCATCCGCGAGGCGCTGACCGAGGAGGTCGAGTTTGACGCCGAGGTGCAGGGCCTGGACTTTGACGACGGCCTGGACGCTGAGTAATTTCAAAGAACACATGCAAGGGATCGCCTGAGAGGGCGATCCTTTTTTGCACCCGAAAAGGCTTACCGTGCGCGAAGCGAAGAAGGGTCAAGGGATGAAATCCCTTGCGGGGTTTGGGGCGGCGCCCCAAGCGGGCCGGGGAGGCAGCCGTGACGTTCTTCCCGCGACATTCGGGCGGCCAAATTGTATCTTTGAGCCGCTTTGAATTGACATTTTTGCATCAACGGCGTATGATTGAGCCATCATAGGACGGAAAAAACACTTCCGGGAAAGGATCATATATGCACGAAAAAAAGGACAACCGCAAGCCATTGATCCTGTATTACGTCATCTCGCTGGTGGTGGTGCTGCTGCTCAACGCGCTGCTCTTCCCGCAGATTCAGCGATACAGTGTCAAGCAGGTGGCCTACTCCGAGTTCCTGCAGATGCTCGACGAGGGCAAGATCAAGTCGGTGGAAATCGATGACACGCAGATCTCCTTCAAGCCCACGGAGCAGGCCGAGGACGGTCAGATTACCTATTACACGACCAACCGCGTGACGGCTGACGACCAGATCGTCCAGCGCCTGATCGATGCGGACGTGACCTTTGGCCAGGTGGTGCCGGAGGAGATGAGCCCGATCATCAGCTTCCTGCTCTCCTGGGTGCTGCCGCTGGTCGTGTTCTACGCCCTGGGCACGCTCATGTTCCGCAGGATGAGCAAGCAGATGGGCGGCAACTCGATGACCTTTGGCAAGTCCAACGCCAAGATCTACGTCGAGGCGCAGACCGGCAAGACGTTTGACGACGTGGCCGGCGAGGACGAGGCGAAGGACGCGCTGCAGGAGATCGTCGATTTTCTGCACGATCCGCAGAAGTACCGCGACATCGGCGCGAAGCTGCCCAAGGGCGCTCTGCTCGTCGGCCCTCCCGGCACCGGCAAGACTCTGCTGGCCAAGGCCGTCGCGGGCGAGGCGAAGGTGCCGTTCTTCTCCATCTCCGGCTCGGAGTTCGTGGAGATGTTCGTGGG
>CAMFCQ010000043.1 GCA_945948915.1 uncultured Clostridia bacterium
CAACGAATTCATTCAAAGCATCATCAAGCACTTGATCCCCTTGATGAACATTAGCTCCCTAAATAGAAGTAAGGCGCTGCAAGGATTTCCTTGCAGCGCCGTGTTTTTCGGTTCAGCGATCTTACGCCATGAGCGCCTTGCAGGCCGTAACCAGCGCTTCGTTAAGCGCGGCGGATTCCGCATGGGACGCGGCGTTGGTGTTGACGTAGAGCTTGATCTTCGGCTCGGTGCCGGACGGGCGGATGCAGACCCACGCGTCGTTCTCCAGCTCGAAGTAGAGCACGTCGGACTTGGGCAGGCCGGCCGGGGTCACAGCGCCGGTGGCCAGGTCAGTGCGGGTGCCGGTGAGGTAATCGCGCACGGCGAGCACCTTCAGGCCCGCCAGCTCCTTCGGGGCGTCGGTGCGCAGGTTCTTCATGATGGACTGCATCTTCGCGACGCCGTCCTTGCCCGGCAGGGTGACGGAGACAACCTTCTCGACATAGTAACCGAAGGTCGCATAGATCTCCTGCAGGATGTCGTAGAGGGTCTTGCCCTGGGTCTTGGCCCAGGCAGCGGCCTCGGCGATGAGCAGGGAGGCGTTGACGCCGTCCTTGTCGCGCACGAAGGTGGAGGACAGGAAGCCGTAGCTCTCCTCGAAGCCGAAGACGAAGGTGTGGTCGCCCTTGTCCTGGAACTGCTGGATCTTCTCGGCGATCCACTTGAAGCCGGTCAGCGTGTCAAAGCAGACCAGACCGAAGCCCGCGGCGATCTTGCGCGCCAGCTCGGTGGAGACGACGGACTTGACCACCGCGCCATCGGCCGGAATGGTGCCCAGCGCCTGACGGCTCTTGAGGATGTAGTACAGCAGCACGCAGCCGATCTGGTTGCCGCTCATCAGGTAGTACTTGCCCTCGTTGTCCTTGACGGCGATGCCCACGCGGTCGCAGTCCGGATCGGTGCCGAAGATGCAGTCCGCGCCGACCTCGTCGGCCAGCTTCATGGCCATGGCGAACGCAGCCGGATCCTCCGGGTTCGGGACCTTGATGGTGGAGAAGTTGGGATCCGGGAGCTCCTGCTCCTTGACGATGTACACGTTCTCAATGCCGATCTCCGCCAGGATGCGGCGCACCGGCTTGTTGCCGGAGCCGTGCAGCGGGGTGTAGACGATCTTGAGCTCCTTGCCGGCGGTGCGCATCAGCTCCGGCTGGACGGACAGGGTCTTCACGTCGGCGATGTAATCGTCGTCGATCTCCTTCTTGCCGATGATGTGAAGCAGGCCGGAGGCGAGCGCCTTGTCTTCGTCCATCTCCACAGCGTCCTGATACTTGCAGGCCCTGATCATCTTGAGCACCTGGTCGGCGTACTCCGGCGGCATCTGCGCGCCGTCCTCCCAGTAGACCTTGTAGCCGTTGTACTGCGGCGGATTGTGGCTGGCGGTGATGACGATGCCGGCGATGGCGTGCAGGTGGCGCACAGCGTAGGAGAGGACCGGCACCGGACGAAGCTCGTCAAACAGGCAGACGTTGATGCCCTCGTTGCACAGCACGAGCGCGGCAGCCTTGGCGAACTCCGGGCTCATGCGGCGGGAGTCGTAGGCGATAACGACGCCGCGCTTGGCGTATTCGGGATCCTGGCTGTTGATGTAATCGGCAAAGCCCTTGGTCGCCCTGCGGACGTTGTAGAGGTTCATGCGGTTGGTGCCCGCGCCGAGCACGCCGCGCATGCCGGCGGTGCCGAAGGACAGCTCGGTATAGAAGCGGTCTTCAATCTCCTTCTCATTGCCCTCAAGCGCCTTGAGCTCCTCGACGGTTGCGGTGTCGTCCGCGAAGTCGCGCAGCCAGGCTTCGTACTGCTCACGATAGGTCATGGTGATCAATCCTCCGTAACATTCTTCAGAATTTTACCGCGTGCCCGCCGCTGGGGCGTGCGGACGCTAAAAACCCACTTCAATTATAATGCAGATCGCACGAATTTGAAAGGGGATATTTCGCGTGTTCCTCAATTTTTCCCTCGAGGGAAAATGAGGATGCCCGATTTGCATGCAGTCTTGCAATTTCTTATGGCTTTGTGCTATACTGTTCTACGCAGCAAATCGGAAGGAGGCAATCGTATGGCGCGCGCGAAGGGCATCAAGCCCATGGCCCAGAACAAGAAGGCGTTCCACGATTACTTCGTCGAGGAGCGCATCGAGTGCGGGATGGAGCTGCATGGCACCGAGGTCAAGAGCATGCGGCAGGGGCGCATGAACCTCAAGGAGAGCTTCGCCATCGTCAAGGACGGCGAGGTGCTGGTCTGCGGCATGCACATCAGCCCCTACGAGCAGGGCAACATCTTCAACACCGATCCGCTGCGCCAGAAGAAGCTTCTTCTTCATAAGAGCCAGATTCGTCATCTGGCGCAGGAGGCCGGCAAGATGGGCTATTCGCTCATCCCGCTGCAGGTCTATTTGAAGGATGGGCGCTTCAAGATGGAGTTGGGTCTGTGCAGGGGCAAAAAGCTCCATGACAAGCGCGAGAGCATTGCAGAGCGCGACACCAAGCGTGAGATGCAGCGCGCGCTGCGCGCAAACAACCGCGGAGAGTGATCCGCAGACGGCCGCATCGGGAAGAAGCAGGATGCAGCCCTCATCATGGGGGTGTACTGGTTTCGACGGGATTGTGGGCGGTCAGGTAAGCGAGCCGTTGCCCCGGGCAACGCTAAAACCGGGAAATTAAAAATTAACTGACAATAACAATTATTGCCTCGCGGCCTAATTAGGCTGCGCGTCGGCCCGGAGTCCCCGCTGCTCCGGTTCCCGGCGTCAATTTAGCGGGCCATGACCATGCCTAAGCTTTGCAGCATGGCCACATCATGAAGCTACTGAACCCCTGAGCCCGTCTGCGGGCGCCTGGGAGAGGGAATGTTAAAACGCAGACTGCGCTCGGAGAAAACTTGGCAGTCGCTTTTTCGGACAGGGGTTCGATTCCCCTCACCTCCACCAAATAAGCACGATAGTTTTGATACGAGAGTATCTGAAACTATTGTGCTTTTTCTTTTTGCCAAAGCGCCTGTGACACAAGGCTTTTCGGCGCAGTTGCCCTTTGAGTTAGTTTCGTCTTGGGTATCCAGGAGTCGTTTTTCACTTCCCTGGATACCCTTTTTTGTTTTACAAACAATCACACTGAAACTTTTCTTCGAGTAATAATATCAGTGTGACCATAAAAGTTTCATTGTGGAAAGAATAGTTTCAGAGTGTTTTATCCATCTATGCGGACAATGGGTACTCCAACTTTCGCTGCATAATCTATCGTATTTTTAGTTCCGCTCTTCTCGCCGTTGAACACAGCAATAACTCTGGCAGCATGATTTACCATCCACTTATTCCGAACCTGAAAACAGGAACGGCTGTAGCCCTCACAGATGTATTTAACGAAGTCTGCTGACACTAGGATCTCTTTATACGGTATCTGCCATTCTTGACTCCAACCGCGCTCAAAGCCGTCATAAGGGCAAGCGCATATCAATTTGACATCCCAGCCTTCATTGCGGAGCATCAGCACAGTCTGTGCTGCCCAAATATCAACTCCCCCGTGCCATACCTGTAATAAAGATGTTCAGTCCATCAGCAACTGCCCAACAGATTTGAATTTCCAGGCCTTTTCTGATGACCGTTTCGGAGCGAGTCAGCTTTTCTGGGCGGTGACCCGTAAAGCAAGCCCTGCGTGTTCGTTTTTCAAATTCGTTCATACAAACCCTTCAGTGCATCTGCTTACCGCCACTACATCATACTACATATCTATTTTCGTTTCAATGAGTAAGCATTTTGCTGCTCAATTTGGAAGTAAAATAGTTATGAAAAAGGTGGTGATGCTATGGATACGCACGCTCGTCTCCAGCAGTTATTGCGAGAGCGCGGATGGACGGAGTACAAACTTTCAAAAGAGTGCGGTTTGGCGCAGTCCACGATCGGTAATATCTTCAGAAGAAATACGGTTCCCTCCGTTGCGACCCTTGAGACGATATGCAGAGGATTCGGCATCACTATGTCGCAGTTCTTCGCCGATACGGATATGGTAGAACTAACCCCGGATATGAAAGAACTGTTCGACTGTTGGGTTTGTCTGACACCGAGCCAGAAATTCGCAGCAATTCAGATGCTCATAGCTATGAGCCATGACAACGAATAACAAGAAACAATGCCGGGCTGACACCTTAAAATGTCAGTCCGGCATTTGTTGTCTGCACTTATGAAATCAGCAGCCAATACCCTTCCTGAAACACCACAAAAGTGTATCCTCTACAAAGCGGAAAAGAAGCAAGGTATGCCAAAGACACGAATCAACGACACGGCGTAATCCTGCACCAACTTAAGAATGCTTCGTAGTTTTCAGAAAATCGAATGATTCTCATGGCAGGTTTTCGCCTCAATTTTCCCTTCAAAATGGTGAGGCTGTTTGCTGTGCAGACAAGGTTGAAACTCTGCCGTTGATACCAGTTCAGGTTCGGGACATAGAAGAGGAGCTGCCAAGTTTTTAGCTTGACAGCCCCTTTTTCGTGCTGGCTTTACGCCTGGGCGAGCCACTCGTCAGCCTTTGCGGCGGACATGCGCTTGATGCCCTCCTCGGCGTACTTGGACGCCGGGCCGCCGAAGGTGTACAGGAAGAACTTGCCGCCCTCGGTCTTGTAGAGGGACTCCTCGTAGCCGGCCGGGTCACCGAAGGCGCCGAAGGAGCGCTTGGAAACCAGCTCGGAGGTTTCGGTATCGTACTCAACCTTGCAGATGATCTTCTTCATAAATCAGGTTCCTTTCATGTCGTTGTTGTTATCTGCTTGTGGCTGCGGGGCAGCCGGAAAACGCTTGCTGACAGGCGGCTGGTATACAAGCACCTGATGCAAATGTATGATAGCATAAAGCTTTCAAGAACTCAACACCTGCCGGAAAGAATGATGAATTCTGGTAAAAAAACGGGCAATGGTTATGTGGATAAAGCGAAATAAATCAGGACAGATCACGGTTTCTCTGGCCTGAATCAAAGGAAAAAGCAGTTGCATGCCTGAATCGCATGAAGCGAAAAACGCTGAAAAAAGGTCTTGACAAAAATGCAGACCTGTCGTACAATCCGGTTAAATCATTTTAGCTAAAAACTTTTAAGTAAAATGATTGAAATAAAAATCAAGGAGCATACCGATATGAATTTTGAAACCGTGCGCAATGTGATTGCGGAGTCCCTGGGCTGCGATGTGGAGAAGGTGACCATGGAGGCGAAGCTGGTGGAGGATCTGGGCGCCGATTCCCTGGCGTCTGTGGAGCTGCTCATGGCGATCGAGGAAGCGGTCGGCGTGTCCATCGACGACGAGCTGATGCCCTCCATCAAGACAGTGGCGGATATCATGAAGGTCATCGAGGAGAAAAGGTAAGGGTGACGGATTGGCCCGCCGGCGCGGCTTCCGGCGGGTGCTTTTCATCAATGGAAGGGCTGAAGCATGACAAACCAGGAAATTTTTGAGCTGATGGACCGCTTTGAGCGCAGCAGCATCCGCATGCTGCGCCTGAGCACAAGCGCTGTGACGCTGGAAATGAGCAAGGATGCACTGCTTGCACCGGCCATGCCGGCCGCACCGATCGCACCGGCGGCACCGGTCGCACCGGCCGCATCGGCAGCGCCTGTCGCCGCGCAGGAATGCGCTGTGTCCGCGCCGGGCACGATCACCGCGCCGATGGCGGGCGTATTCTATGCCGCGTCCGCGCCGGGTGAAGCGCCGTTTGTGCGCGTGGGCGACCGCGTGAAGCAGGGCGACACCGTGTGCCTGATGGAAGCGATGAAGATGATCAGCGAGATTCCCGCGCCGTGCGACTGCATCATCACGCAGGTGTTCAAGGAAAACGGCGTGCTTGCCGGCTATGGCGAGCCGCTCTTTGAGGTTCAGCCATGCTGAAGCGGGTGCTGATCGCCAACCGGGGCGAGATTGCGCTGCGGATTCTGCGTGCTTGCCGGGAATCGGGCATGGAAACCGTCGCCGTGTATTCCACCGCGGACGAAAAAGCGCTGCATGTACAGCTGGCCACACAGAGCGTGTGCATCGGCCCGGCGGCGGCTGGCGAGAGCTACCTCAACCAGAATGCGCTGCTGGCCGTGGCGAAGGCCACCGGCTGCGACGGCGTGCATCCGGGCTATGGCTTTTTGTCTGAAAACGCGGACTTTGCCGACGCATGCCGGGAAGCGGGGCTGACGTTCATCGGCCCGAGCGGCGACGTGATCCGCCGGGCAGGCGACAAGGCCGCGGCCCGGAAGATGATGCGCGCGGCGGGCGTGCCGGTCACGCCGGGCTCGGACGGGCCGGTGGAGACGGTGCACGCGGCGCTGTCAGCTGCGCATCAGGTGGGCTATCCTGTGCTGCTCAAGGCGAGCGCCGGCGGTGGGGGCCGCGGGATCCGCCGCTGCGACAACGATGAGCAGCTTGAAAGCGCCTATCAGCAGGCGAAGGCCGAGGCCATGGCCTGCTTTGGCAACAACGAGCTGTACCTTGAAAAGCTGGTGCTGCGTCCCCGGCACATCGAGGTGCAGGTGCTCGCGGACAGGTTCGGCCATGCCGTGCACCTGGGCGACCGCGACTGCTCCATCCAGCGCCGCAATCAGAAGCTGATCGAGGAAGCGCCAGCGTGGGGCTTGAGCGACGCGATGCGCCGCGAGATGGGCGAGGCGGCTGTGCGCGCGGCGAAGGCCGTAGGCTATGAGAGCGCGGGCACGGTCGAGTTCCTGTTCGACGAGACGGGCGAACACTTCTACTTCATGGAGATGAACACGCGCATTCAGGTGGAGCACGGCATCACCGAGATGATCACGGGCGTCGATCTGGTGCGCGAGCAGCTGCGCATCGCCTCCGGCCTGCCGCTGTCGATTCGGCAGGAGGACATCCGCCTGTCCGGCCATGCCATCGAGTGCCGCATCAACGCGGAGGATCCGCAGCAGGATTTCCGCCCTGCGCCCGGCCCCGTGGAGTTCATCCACTTCCCGGGCGGCAACGGCGTGCGCGTGGATTCCGGGCTGTTTACCGGCAGCGAGCTTTCCCCCTATTACGACTCGCTCGTGGCCAAGGTGATGGCCCACGGCCGGACGCGGCTGGAGGCCATCCGGCGCATGCGGCGCTGTCTGGAGGAATTCGCGCTGGAGGGCTTTGCGACGAACGCGGAGCTGTCCTATCAGATTCTGTACCATCCGGCGTTTATCCGGGGGAACTGCAGCACGGCGTTCCTGGAGGAGAACCTGGCCCGGCTGCTGGACTTCAGCCGCAGGGCAGGCGATGAGGAGGAACAGCTTTGACCGACGTATTTGCCAGACGGCGTTTCCGCCTGCGGGCGATGAAGAAGCTGATGGACAACTATCTGCCCGCGGATCAGCTCGTCGCCTGCCCCAAATGCCTGCGCGACATTCCGATTGCGCAGAAGGAGGAGAACCTGTCCGTCTGCCCGCACTGCGGCTATCACTGGCCCATCGGCGCAAAGCGGCGGCTGGAGCTGATCATGGACGCGGGCAAGTACCGCGAGATCAACGCCGACGTGCGTGCCGGCGACCCGCTTCATTTCCCCGGCTACCCGGAGAAGCTCCAAAAGGCGCGCGAGGCGACCGGCATGAACGAGGCCGTGCTCACGGCGACGGGCATGATTCACGGACATCGGTGCGTGGTCTGCGCGCTGGACGGCAGGTTTATGATGGGCAGCATGGGCGCGGCTGTAGGCGAAAAGCTGACGCTGGCCATCGAGCACGCGCAGTGCAACCGCCTGCCGCTGATCGTCTTTTCCGCCAGCGGCGGCGCGCGCATGCAGGAGGGCATCCTCTCGCTGATGCAGATGGCCAAGACCAGCGGCGCGCTGAGGCGCTTTTCGGAGAAAGGCTTGCTCTTTATCTCTGTGCTCACCGATCCCACGACCGGCGGCGTGACGGCGAGCTTTGCCTCGCTGGGTGACGTGATCCTGGCCGAGCCGGGCGCGCTGATCGGCTTTGCCGGCCCGCGCGTGATCGAGCAGACGATCGGCGAGAAGCTGCCCGAGGATTTCCAGCGGGCGGAGTTCATGATGGAGCACGGCTTTGTGGACGCAGTGGTGGAGCGCGGCAGGCTGCGCGATGCGCTGGGGGAGCTGCTGCTTGTGCATCAGGGAGGACGGCATGAACGGTGAAATGACGGCGCACGAGCGCGTGCAGATTGCGCGAAATCCGCAGCGCCCCGGCATCAGGGACTATATCGACGCGCTCTTTCCGCACTTCTTTGAGCTGCGGGGCGACAGGCTCAGCGGCGAGGACGAGGCGATTCTGGGCGGCGTGGCGCTGTTCCACGGCCAGCCGGTGACGGTCATCGGCACGAGGAAGGGCAGGACGCTGCAGGAGAACCTGCGCGCCAACTTCGGCATGCCCAGCCCCGAGGGCTATCGCAAGGCGCTGCGGCTGATGAAGCAGGCCGAGAAGTTTCACCGGCCCATCATCACGCTGATTGACACATCCGGCGCGTACCCCGGCATGAAAGCCGAGGAGCACGGACAGGGTGAGGCCATCGCGCGCAATCTGTACGAGATGAGCGCGCTGACAGTGCCGGTGATCGCGGTGATTACCGGCGAGGGCAACAGCGGCGGCGCGCTGGCGCTGGGCGTGGCGGATCGCGTGCTGATGCTGGAAAACGCGGTGTATGCCATTCTTTCGCCCGAGGGCTTTGCCAGCATTCTGTACAAGGATGCATCCCGCGCGGGCGAGGCGGCCGGGGTGATGAAGCTGACTGCGCCGGAGCTTGCGGCGCTGGGCGTGATCGACGGGATCATCCCCGAGCCGCAGGGCGGCGCGCACACGGACCCGGCAAGCGTGATGCAGGCGCTGGACGAGGCGATAGCAGCCCAGCTGAGAGAGCTGATGAAGCTGCAGGGCAAGGCGCTTGCTGAACAGAGATATCAGAAATTCCGCAGAATGAGCGCCTTTGAAAGGGCGGAGCTGGTGAGGCAGCCCGCCGCGCGACAGGAGAATCAACCATGAAGAAGCTGAATGAAATTCTGGGAACCCGGTATCCCATCATCCAGGGCGGCATGGCGAACATCGCCACCGGCGAGTTTGCTGCCGCCTGCTCGAACGCCGGCGCGCTGGGCGTGATCGGCGCGGGCGGCATGCGCACGGCGGACGAGCTGCGCGGCCACATCCGCCGCTGCCGGGCGCTGACGGACAAGCCCTTCGGCGTGAACATCATGCTGATGAACCCGAGCGCGGACGATTTCGCGCGGGTGGTCATCGAGGAGCATGTGCCGGTGGTGACCACGGGCGCGGGCAATCCGGGCAAGTACATCCCGGCCTGGAACGAAGCGGGCATCAAGGTGATTCCGGTGGTGGCCGCGGTCGCGTTTGCGCAGCGCTTCTCCCGTCACGGCGTGACGGCGGTGATCGCGGAGGGCACGGAGTCCGGCGGCCATGTCGGCGAGATGACGACCATGGCGCTGGTGCCGCAGGTGATCGACAGCGTGGACGTGCCCGTCATCGCCGCGGGCGGCATCGCGGACGGGCGGCAGCTGGCTGCCGCGCTGGCGCTGGGCGCCTGCGGCGTGCAGGTGGGCACCTGCCTGCTGACGAGCACTGAGTGCCCGATTCACGACAACTACAAGCAGGCGCTGCTGGGGGCGCGCGACAGCGATACGCTCGTCACCGGCCGCAGCGTGGGTGGCCCTGTGCGCGTCATCCGCAACAGGATGTCGCGCGAGTACATCCGCCAGGAGCAGCAGGGCGCGACGCTCGAGGAGCTGGAGAAGCTGACGCTGGGCGGCCTGCGCCGCGCGGTGCTGGAGGGCGACGTGGAGAATGGCAGCGTGATGTGCGGCCAGGTGGCCGGCATGCTGCACGAGGTAAAGCCCGTCGCGCAGATCCTTGATGAGATGGTGGAAGGCGCCAGACGCGCGATGCAGGAGACGAACGGAGGGTGGCTCAGTGCGCTTTGAGAACAAGGTGGCCGTCGTGACCGGCGGCAGCCGCGGCATCGGCCGGGCGATCTGCCTGGAGTTGGCCAGGCAGGGTGCGAGCATCGTGCTGTGCTACGCGGGCAATGAGCAGGCGGCGGGCGAGACGGCTGAGGCCTGCCGCGCGGCGGGCGCGCGCGTGACGTGCGTGCGCTGCGACGTGTCCGATGCCCAGCAGGTCAAGGATATGATGAAGGCCGCCGTCAGGGAATACGGCCGCATCGACGTGCTGGTCAACAACGCGGGCGTGACGCGCGACGGCTTTCTGCTGATGATGCGCGAGAGCGACTATGACGCGGTGCTGGATACGAACCTCAAGGGCACGTTCCTGTGCATCAAAAACGTGGTGCACACGATGATGAAGCAGAACTACGGGCGCATCGTGAACGTGAGCTCGGTGACGGGCCTGCGCGGCAATCCGGGCCAGGCGAACTACGCAGCCAGCAAGGCCGGCGTGATCGGCCTGACCAAGGCGGCGGCCAAGGAGCTGGCAATGAAGAACATCACGGTCAACGCGGTCGCGCCGGGCTTTATCGAGACGGACATGACCGCAGCGATGCACTCAGCGGCCAAAGCGGCGGCGCTTGCCGTGATCCCGGCCGGCAGGCTGGGTCAGGCGCAGGAGGTGGCCCGGGCGATCGCGTTCCTGGCCAGCGACGAGGCGGCGTACATCACCGGACAGGTGCTGGCCATCGACGGCGGCATGTCCATGTAACGGAGGATAGGATGAGCAAGAGACGTGTGGTGATCACCGGCCTGGGCGCGGTGACGCCGGTGGGCCTTGACATGCCTGCCACCTGGCAGGCGATTCAGGCGGGCGTATGCGGCATTGCGCCGATCACGCGCTATGATACGACGGGCCGCAAGGTGACGCTGGCCGCCGAGGTCAAGGGCTTTGACCCGGAGGCGCGCTTTGGCAAGCTGGAGGCCAGGCACATGGATCGCTTCTGCCAGTTCGCGCTGGCGGCCTCACGCGAGGCGCTGACGGACGCGCGCTTTGACATAAGCGCGGCGAATCCGGACCGCTGCGGCGTGGCGGTGTCCAGCGGCATCGGCGGCTTTGAAACGACGGAGGAGGCGAAGGAGCGCGGCCTTGCGAAGGGCTACGACCGCGTGTCCCCGTTCATGATTCCCTGCATCATCGGCAACATGGCGGCGGGCCGCGTGGCGATCGATGCGGGCTTTCGGGGCATGTGCACCTGCCCGGTGACGGCCTGCGCCGGCGGCGGCAACGCGGTGGGCGATGCGTTCCACTACATTCGCGACGGCTATGCCGAGGTCATGCTCTGCGGCGGCACGGAGGCGAGCGTCACCCCGCTGGCCATCGGCGGCTTCACGTCCATGAAGGCGCTGCATCAGGGCCAGGATCCTGCACGCGCGTCGATTCCCTTCGACGCCGAGCGCAGCGGCTTTGTGATGGGCGAGGGCGCGGCGGTGCTGCTGCTGGAGGAGCTGGAGCATGCCAAAGTGCGCGGCGCGAAGATCTACGCGGAGATCGTCGGCTACGGCGCGACGTGCGACGCGTACCACATCACGGCGCCCGCGCCGGACGGCAGCGGCGGCGCGAAGGCCATGACGCTGGCGCTTCGTGACGGCGGCGTCTCTCCGGATCAGGTGGACTACATCAACGCGCACGGCACATCCACCTCGCTCAACGACGCGGGCGAGACGGCGGCGGTCAAGACGGCGTTCGGCGCGCATGCGCACAGGCTGATGATGTCCTCGACCAAGTCCATGACCGGCCACATGCTGGGTGCGGCGGGCGCGGTAGAGGCGGCGATCACCGCGCTGGCGCTTCACGACGGCTTTGTTCCGGCGACGATCCATTACAGGGTGCCGGATGAGACATGCGATCTCGATGTCGTGCCGAATATGGGCCGCCGGGCGGACATCGCCTATGCGATGAGCAACTCGCTGGGCTTCGGCGGGCACAACGTGAGCCTTGTGCTTCAGAAATGGGAGGCGTAACATGCAGATGGATTCCAACCAGATTGCCAAGATCCTGCCGCACCGCTATCCGTTCGCGCTGGTGGACCGGATTGTGGACGGCGAGGAAGGCCAGTGGGCCAGGGGCATCAAGTGCGTCAGCGCCAACGAGCAGTTCTTCTGCGGTCATTTTCCGCAGGAGCACATCATGCCCGGCGTGCTGATTCTGGAGGCGATGGCGCAGGTGGGCGCGGTGGCGCTGCTCTCCCTGCCGGAGAACCGCGGCAAAATCGCGCTCTTCGGCGGCGTGAAGAACGCGCGCTTTAAGCGCAAGGTGATCCCGGGCGACGTGCTGGAGATGACCTGCACGCTGATAAAGCGCCGCGGCCCGGTGGGCATCGGCAGCTGCGAGGCGAAGGTCGGCGGCGAGGTGGCCTGTACGGCGGAGTTAATTTTTGCCGTCCAGCAGGAATGACGATTGATGTTTTCCCCCAAAGTTGCTATACTAAGGAATAACAAGGGGAAAGCAGGAAGAAGAACATGCTCAGAAACGCGTTCAACACGGTGTACACGAAGTTCAAGCTGCATTTTTACAAGGAAATCTTTGATCGGTTCCAGACGCGGGAGGCCAGCCTGACCACGGTGGAGACCTTCTGCATGGAGACGATCCTCGCGCTGGGTCGGCCGACGGTCAATGAGTTTGCGTCGTTCATGAGCATCTCCTCGCCCAATGCCGCGTACAAGGTCAACAGCCTGATCAAGAAGGGCTACATCAACAAGGTGCAGTCCACGCAGGACAGGCGGGAGTACCACCTGGAGGTCACGCAGAAGTACATCGACTACTACAACATCAGCTCCAACTATACGGATCTGGTGATGGACCGCATCTGCAAGCGCTTTACGCCCGAGGAGTGCGCGAAGCTGACCGAGATGCTTGACATCGTCAGTCACGAGCTGATGCCCGAGGTGGATATTCCGGATCAGGTATAACGCCAAGACTCCGCTTATACAGGCGGAGCCTTTTTGTCGGTTGAGAGAGGAGAACATCATGCGCACGACGACGATCCTGTTTGACCTGGACGGCACGCTGCTGCCGATGGATCAGGAGCGGTTTGTGAAGGCATACTTTGGCCTGCTGGCCAGGAAGATGGCGCCGTTTCACTACGCGCCGGACAGGCTGCTTCGCGTCATCATGGACGGCATCGGCGCCATGGTGCAAAACGACGGCGCGGCCACGAATGAGGAGATCTTCTGGCACACGTTCTGCGCGGCCTTCGGCGAGCAGGCCAAAGCGGACATGCCGCACTTTGAGGCGTTCTACCGCAATGAGTTTCAGCAGGCGAAGGACGCGTGCGGCTATGATCCCCGCGCGGCGCAGGCCATTCATGCTTTCAGAGCGAAGGGCTTTCGCACGGTTCTGGCAACCAACCCGCTGTTTCCGCGCGTGGCGACGCACAGCCGCATCCGCTGGGCCGGCCTTGACAAGCAGGACTTCGAGCTGGTGACCACCTATGAAAACAGCCGCTTCTGCAAGCCGAACCTGCGGTATTATCAGGAGATTCTGGACAGGCTGCAGCTTCAGCCCGGCGAATGCCTGATGGTGGGCAACGACGTGGACGAGGACATGATCGCCGGGCAGCTCGGCATGCGCGTGTTCCTGCTTACCGACTGCCTGATTAACCGGCATGAGCAGGACATCAGCGGCTATCCGCAGGGGAGCTTTGACGCGCTGACGGTGTATGTGCAGACGCTTGCGGCGCAGAAATAATACTATTTTCTCACAAAATCGCCCAATACAATCCGGAATGTGTTATAAAGTAATGGGTGATGAAAGATGGCAAAATCATACGCGATAGCCCAAAGCCAGTTGGTGGGAATAGAGGCGGCACGAAAGAAGAACCGAAACAAGAACCGAAACAAGAACGTAGAGCGCAGGCTTTACGTTCTTGTTATGTGCGCAGAAGGGAAGAGCCTGGAGGCGATTTCGGAAAAGACAGGATATCATAATTCAACAGCAAGTAAGTTGATAGCGCGATATATGCGCGATGGAATCAACGCCATCACAGAGAACCACTATATACCAGATAATATTCGCCTGTTCTTCATTCGCCATATACGCCGGAAATGAACCCCATAGAACAAATTTGGAAGGAAAACCGGTTCCGAGGTTTTCGGAATCAAGTATTTCCTTCCTTATATAAAGTTGTTGATAGGCTCAGTGAAACAATACGTAATCTTTCCGCAGAAACTATCTGATACTAATTCTTGTTAAAATGGCCAAATCCGCGCACCATCTTTTCCGTTCTGACTTTGCCTTGTTCCGTTCAACGTACCTCCAGTACGCCTCACTTCACTCGGCTTCGTCAGAGCGAAAAATCTGATGCACTCTATTAGGCATTTTAACTGCGAATTAGTATGATCCATCTCTGGTTGACGGTGGGGTGTTGGTTGTTTTGATTAGAACAGTATTACATGCCGGAGGGCTGCTGGCGCATCAAGCACATCGTGATGGCGCTGCCCGAGGATATCGCGGACAGGCTTTCCGCCCTGCAGTCAGGCTCGAACGCGATCAGTCAGGACGCATGGCAGGCCCTGCAGGACGCCGCAGGCAAGACCATGAAGCCGAAGACGGACGCCATCTATCAGGCGTTTAGGGATGGAGAGAACTTTGAAAGCCAGATGAAGCTGTATTCCTACGATACGCACGTTGCGCTTGCTTTTTCTCTGTGCCCGGTGTACCGTCCCGCTGCGCATGGAAGGCATCGATCTAGCGCGTCTGTTTGTTGCGGTAGTCCTTGGGGCGCACGCCGGTGTGCTTGGCGAAGGTCTGTGAAAAATACCGGATATCGGAATAGCCCACCCGCTGGCTGATTTCGTAGATCATCATATCGGTCTGCAGCAGCATGCGTTTGGCTTCTGTCATGCGTACGCGCGTGAGATAATCCTTGTACTTCACGCCGAATTTCTGATGAAAAAACGAGGAAAAGTAATTGGCGTTCATTGCGAATACCTCGCTCATGTGCTCGAGCGTCAGATCCTCGCCGTAGTGCTGGGCGATGTATTCGCGGATTCTGTCCGTGACGGAATCCTCAGCGCTGAGCGGCTCCCGCGGCATATTCAGCTGCGCGACGCATGCCTGATATGCGCCGGGAATGTCCTGTGTGTGGTGAAGCGGGTCATGGATGACATAATCAAATGGCCGGGCGAGGCTTTCTTCGATGAGACTTGCACATTGCTCGCACAGGCGCTGCGCGCGCTGGGCGCAGTTCTCCGCGTCCGTCTCATAGATGACGGCGCACAGGTAATCGTTCTTGGGGAAGGCGATGCAGCTCTGCTCCTGAAAGAACGCTTCCCCTTTGCTGATGGCGGAAAAATGCATCAGACCGCTGGAGAGCTTGCTGCGTTCGTTGCCCAAAAGCAGGTGAAAGCAGACGAAGCAGAAGGCCCTGTTCTGCGCGGGGAGCGTGGGAAAGGCCGCTTCGGCCTGTCGGGGCTCCGACTGCATCGCGCGGATATGGTTTTGCAGGCGTTCCTGCTCCGCATGGACGCGATGGCTTTCGGCAATCTGCGTCAGCTCACGGGAGAGCGCCTGCGCGTCAACCGGCTTGAGCAGGTAGCATTTGGCGCTGAGCGAGAGCGCCTCCTGCGCGTATTCAAAGCGCCGGTAGCCGCTGATGAAGATGACGCTGACGGGAATATGCTCGTCGCGGACCAGACGCAGCAGCTCCAGACCGGTCAAACCCGGCATGGCGATATCGCTGATCATTGCATCGGGACGTTCGTGACGAAGAAGCGCCAGCGCATCGGTGCTGTTGTCCGCGGAGAGGATGGTGTCATAGCCCAGTGCCCTGTAATCGAGCAGCTTGAGCAGGCCGCGCACGATGACAGGCTCATCATCAACAATCAGAAGCTTCATGGTCAACCTCCCGGGTTTTGTATGGCAGACGCATGACGACGGCAGTGCCGACGCCGATCTGGCTTTCGATCTCAAGTCCAAATGGTTCGCCGCAGGCCAGGCGGATGCGGTCGTGCACGTTCTTTGTGCCGATGGAGCGCAGGCCGTCCTCCTTGGGCTCGGGCAGCTCGCGGCTATTCAGTTGCTTGCGGAGCTTGCGCAGCTGCTCCTCATCCATGCCGCGTCCGTTGTCCATGACGGTGATGATCAGGCTTTCGGCACAGCCCTGCACATCGATGCTCAGCTGACCGCCGCCGACGGGGCGCAGACCGTGCTGCACGGCGTTTTCGATGATGGGCTGCAGGGTCATCTTCAGGATCTCGCATTGCGCATATCGGGAGGGAAAGTTGACCTTCAGGGTAATCTGCCCGTAGCGTGCCTTGACCAGGTCGATATACTCGCTGACCATCTGCAGTTCCGTGCTCAGCAGCACATACTCATGCCGCTCACCGATGACATACTGCAGCTGGTGGACGAGCGCCATCGTCATGTCGGCTGTCGTCATATCCTGATGATCGACGGCGCTCATGCGGATGACCTCGAGCGTGTTGTAGAGAAAGTGCGGGTGGATCTGCATCTTCAGCGCGTCCAGCTCAGCTTCCTTCTGCCGGATGGAGGCGAGATAGCTGCGCTGTATGTGCGTGTCCAGGTCGCTGACCATCTGGTTGAAGCCGCGGGAGAGATCGCTCAGCTCGTCGTTGCCGTGCACGGAAACGCGTGCGTACAGATCGCCCTCCTGCACGCGCTTCATCTGCTTGAGGATCTGCTTGACGGGCCGGGAAATGTGCTGCGAGGAGAGCACGGTGGCCAGCACCATGACGCACAGCGCGACAAGCATGAGCATCACCAGGCTGTCGCGCAGACGGCGCACATCCCGCATCAGCAGATCGCGGTCGAGATGATAGCAGATGGTGAAGCCGACGGATGGCATGTCCTCCGTCAGCACGCGGATGCTGTCCTGCGTCGGCGCCGTGTGCTTCTGCCCGATCCAGGCGGCGTCCTGCGCGTAGATGATGGTGTCCTCCGCGTTGGTGACGAACAGCTCGCCGCTCTGCGCCCAATCGTATGCGCTGAAGGCGTCCTCAAACAGGCTGTAATGGATGTCGAGCACCATCACACCCAGCACGACCTCGCGATAGGGCAGCGCGCTGAGCGCGAGCAGCGGACGGCACAGGGAGATGACGGTTTCGTCGCCGCGATAGAAGTAATCCTCCCTGTGCGGCTCGGAGACGGTCAGCCGCCGGGGATGCGATATCGCTTCCTCATAAAAGCTCAGATCGGTGTAATGCCAGTCATGGCGAAGGCTCTTGGTGGCCGGCTTGCCGCAGGCGTAGACCTGGTCGTTGAGAAGGTCGATGAACATGACGTTGTACAGGGAGCTGTTGTTGTCCAGCAACCTGGACACATAGTCCTTCATAAAAGCCGTGGTGTTTTTCCCGCTGCGGAGGATGTCCTCCAGGGTGTTCATCGCGCCGTATTCATTGGTGCTGTACAGATACATCTTTTCCGTGATGGAGGTGAGCGCGTCCATCCGGGAATCAAGGTTGCTGCCTGCCAGGTGAATCATCTGGGTGATGCGCTCCTGGGCTTCCTGCTCCAGGGCGTCCGACACGCGGGACAGCGTGATCGTGGAGATCGTCAGGAAGGGAACGACGGCGGCAAGGAAGAAAATGACCAGGAAGCGAAAGGAAAGGGTTCTGGGCGAGAATTGTCTGAAATGCTGCATGGAATCCGCCTCCTTCATATGAATGATACTCAAACTCCATGAGAAAATCAACAGTGTTTTCGGCGCAATCGCCAGAAGCTGAAGTTTTTCGCACCTTCTTCCAAGATTTGTCGCTCACGGTCTGTGAAAAAACCGACGTATAATGAATCCAACAAAACCGGCAAGGCCGGAACAATCACACAAGGAGGAAACCCCATATGAAGCGCTTGATCGCTCTGATGATCGCCCTGATGATGCTGCTCGCCGCCGTGCCCGCGATGGCCGAGGAGCAGATTCTTCCCAGCGACGACGTGACCCTGACCTTCTTCGCCGGCAACGGCGACGTGAAGGGCAACGAGGTCACCGAAACCATCATTGCCAAATTCGAAGAAGAATACCCGATGATCGACGTGGTCAACGTCACCCCGACCTCCTCGTCCTTCTCCGAGGGCCTCAAGAGCCTGGACGCCGTCGGCGAGTTCCCGGACATCATGGAAGCCCGCGACGTGCCGATGTGGGTCCGCGCTGGCAAGATCGCCGAGGTGGATCCGGAGCTGATCGCGCTGGTGAACAACCCGCCGGCCTTCAATGGCAAGCACTACTGCGTGCCGACCAAGTCCGATGCGCCGCTGGGCTTCTTCTACAACAAGGCCTACTTCGCCGAGAAGGGCTTTGAGGAGCCGAAGACGTATCAGGAGTTCCTCGACCTGTGCGAAGCTATCAAGGCTGACGGACAGATGGCCCCGATCGTGGTCGGCGCTGCCGATATCTGGCACATGGGCTTCTCCTGGATGACCTGGTACATCAACTACGTCACCAACACCGATCCGGACTTCATCAAGCACCTGTACACCGGCGAGACGAAGTGGACCGACGATTATGTGGTCGACTGCTTCACCAAGTACGCGGACATCTTCCTGAAGGGCTACGTCGAGGAAGGCTTCATGTCCACCTCTGACAGCCAGATCGCTTCCTTCCTGGTCACCGGCAAGGCCGCGATGTTCATCTCCGGCTCCCACATGGTTGCCAACATCAAGGATGCTGACCCGAGCTTTGAGTTCGGCTGGTTCCCGCTCTACAACGAGGACGGCGCGCTCAACACCTGGGGCGGCGCGGGCCTCAACGGCTGGATGTACTCCGTGGACTGCGCGGCGGACGAGGACAAGCTGATCGCCGCGAAGCTGTTCATCGAGTTCTATCTGCGTGACGACAACTACGCGTACGTCTGCTCCACCATGTCCATGCTGCCCGTGACCAATGTGGTCGTTGACTTCGGCGAGCATGTCAACGAGATGGTCGAGGTTCAGAAGGCCTCCGAGACCGTCGAGCAGGGCTGGAACTCCAAGTGGGGCGAGAACGAGATCCCGACCGCGTTCCGCAACTTCTCCTACAAGATCGCGCAGGAGTGGGCGACCGGCACCAAGACCATCGAGCAGGGCCTGCAGGAGATGCAGACCGAGTGGGATGTGGAAACCCAGACGTTCAATCCCGTCACCGGCGTGGGCATTGTGACCGAGTAATTCCCCGATAATCCCGGCCCGCGGCAGCAAAGCGCAGCCTTGCGCATGCGCCGCGGGCCTTTTCAAACCATAGGGAATTGCGCAAAGAATCGTGCAACGAGCACCGAAGAGCATGTAAATCCCATTGCTTGCAGCCGAGACCGGAGCTTTGCAGGAGGGATTTACAGAGTAAAGGAGGGAAACCATGCAGTCTGACAAGAAGAGAAGGGGCATCTGGCAGCAAGCCGTCCGGCTGGCGCTGTCGATGCTGCTGATCATGTGCTTCTTGATGCCGATGTTCACCATGAGCGCATGGAAGAACGTCACATTGAAAAACGGTCTGAAGGGCAACGGCATCACGATGCTCTCTGCGGCACAGACCATTGACAGCCAGCTTGCGTCGATCGTGCGCAAGGCGAAGCTGGAGGAGGGCATGACCTCGCCTGTTTCAGGCGCCGGCGAAAAGCTGCGCGTGACGGGCATCGCGACGCTGGCGGGCCTGATCGTCTCCGCCGTCATGTTCCTGATGTGCTTTGCGGAGATCTTGGGCGTGAACCTTGCGGGCAAGCGCAGGAGGCTCTTCCCGATCCTGGCGCTCGTGGTGGTGGCGCTGATGGGGCTGGGCATGTGGAATTTCACAGCCTTTGCGCAGACCATCAAAGACGCCGCAGCGGTGACGGACGAGGCCTTTGCCAAGATCACCGGCAAGCTGTACCAGGGCGATGCGGTGCCGGAGATGAAGATCAGCGTCTGGGCGTACCTGGGCATCCTCGGCATGCTGGCGATGGCAGCGCTGCAGCTGCTGCCGGAGAAGAAGGGCGCGATGAGCCGGAGCCTTCTGTGGTTCGTGGTGCCGGCGCTGACGATGTATTCCTGCTTTGTCATCTTCCCCGCGCTTTCCAGCGTCTACCTCGGCTTCACCTCCTATGACGGCATCACCGAGGCGTCCATGCGCTTCATCGGGCTGGACAATTACAGGAACATCTTTGCCTCCGCCCGCTTCCACTCGGCGACGTTCAACACCATCTGTATCGCCGCTGTGTTCACAGTGTTTGTCAATGTGATCGCGCTGATGCTGGCGGTGGCCGTGGACAAGGTGCGCTGGGGAAAGAACATCTTCCGCTCGGCGTTCTATCTGCCGGTGCTCATTTCGGGCATCATCGCGGGCTTTATCTGGCGTATCATGTTCAACTACTCCTTCGGCGTGATCAACTATGTCTTTGGGCTGCTGGGCATGGAATCCGTGAAGTTCATCGACGCCATGCCCAACGCGCTGCTGTCCATCATCTTCGTGCTGCTGTGGAAGAACGCGGGCTACTACATGGTCATCTACCTGGCGGCGCTGCAGAGCATCTCCCCTGACCTGCTGGAGGCGGCCAGCATTGACGGCGCCAACGGCCGGCAGACCTTCTTCCATGTGACGCTGCCCATGCTCGCCGGTTCCTTCACCATCAACCTCACGCTGGCGCTGATCAACGGCCTGAAGGTCTACGACGAGATTGCCATCCTGACGGACGGCGGCCCGGGCTTCTCCACGGAGACGATCACCTACATGATCTACAAGGTCGCCTTCGGCGAGATGCGTCAGGGCTACGGCACGGCGATGGCCGTGATCCTGTTCCTGATCATTCTGGTTCTGGGCGGCTTCCAGTCCACCATGCTGCGCAAGAGGGAGGTGCAGGTGTAATGAAGACGGTCAAGTACAAGCAGGACAAGGTGCGTCCCAGCCATGTGGTGCTGTTCATTGCGCTGTGCCTGATCGGCCTGCTGTTCCTTTCCCCGATGGCCATCAGCTTCATGTCCGCGTTCAAGACCAACGGCGAGATCCTGAAGGATCCGATTGCCTTCCCTTCCAGCCTGTATACCGGCGGCTTTGAATACCTGTTCGCCAAGACGGACTTCCCCACGGCGTTCTTCCACAGCATGTTCCTGACGATCGTCTCCGAGCTGATGATCATCCTGATCATCCCCATGGGCGCGTACGGCATTGCGCGCACGAAGACGAGGCTCTCCGGCGCGATCTACACGTTCTTCCTCGCGGGCATGATGATCCCGTTCCAGGCCTACATGGTCGCGCTGTTCAGGCAGCTGAACACCATCGGCGTGTTTGGCACGCTCTATGGACCGATCGTCATCTACATCGCAGGCGCGTGCGGCTTCGGCACGCTGCTGTTCACCTCGTTCGTCTCCGGCATCCCGGTGGAGATCGAGGAAGCGGCGCAGATCGACGGCTGTTCCTCCTTGCGCACGTTCTGGCAGATCGTCTTCCCGCTGCTCAAGCCCTGCACGGCCTCCATGGTCATCCTCAACGGCCTGGGCATCTGGAATGACTACCTCATGCCGTCCCTCGTGCTGCCCTCCACCGGCGCGAAGACGATCAACGTGGAGATTTATCGCTTCGCGGGCGAGCTGTCCAGCCGCTGGGATATCGTCTTTTCCGGTGTGGTCTGCGGCATTGTGCCGATCCTGATCGTGTTCTTCTGCCTGCAGGGCTACTTTGTCAAGGGCATTACCGCCGGCGCTGCGAAAGGATGATTCTGCGATGACGTTTGAACAGATGCGCCTTGCCTGCGCGGACTTTACGCAGGAGATGAGCGAAAAGCTCAAGGCCAAAATGCCGAATGCGCTTCGCAAGGCGCAGGGGCTTGACTTCATCCCGTATACGGTGAAGGACGGCGCGTGGCAGCCGGGGCCGTTTGACGGCATCTGCTGGTGGACAAACGGCTTCTGGCCGGGCGAAATGTGGGCGATGTACCGCATGACCGGCGAGGAGATGTACAAGGATGAGGCCATCCGTGCCGAGGAGATGCTTGACGATGCATTTCGCGACTACGATCATCTGCACCACGACGTGGGCTTCATGTGGCTGATTTCCTCCGGCGCGCATTTCCGCATGACCGGCGACGATGCGGCGCGCAAGCGCACGCAGCTGGCGGCTAACCTGCTGGCGGGGCGCTTCAACCCGCTGGGCTTCATTCGCGCGTGGAACGGGGACTGCACCGGCTGGGCGATCATCGACTGCATGATGAACCTCAACCTGCTCTACTGGGCGAGCGACTACACGGGCGACCCGCGCTTTAAGCGCATCGCCATGACGCATGCGGACACGGCGATGAAGCACTTCATCCGCGCGGACGGCTCGAGCAACCACATCGTGGTCTTTGATCCGGAAACGATGGACGTGCTCGACGTGCCGGCGGGGCAGGGCTATGCGCCGGGCTCCTCCTGGAGCCGCGGACAGGCCTGGGCGCTGTACGGCTTCGCGCTGTCCTATCTGCACACGGGCAAGCAGGATTATCTGGATACAGCCTGCCGCGTCGCGGAAACTTTCATCGGACAGGTGAAGGAGGACTGGATTCCCCGCTGCGACTTCTGCCAGCCGGCGGACGACGATCTCAAGGATGCCTGCGCCGGTGCGGTCGCGGCCTGCGGTCTGCTGGAGCTGGCGCGTATCACAGAGAATCCGTCGTATTTTGATGCAGCGGTTCAGATGCTGCGCGCTATGGACGCTTCCTGCGCGGACTGGAGCGCGGCATACCCGGCGATCCTGACAAACTGCACAGGCTCCTACCACGGAAACGATCACAACATCGCGATGAACTATGCGGACTTCTATTTCATGGAAGCTATCCTCAAGCTGCAGGGCGATCCGTTCTTATTCTGGTAACCGGCAGCATCACCGACAAACATCTGTACATCCCGAGGCTTCGCGCACGAGGCCGAAGCCTGGGGTTTATATCGGAGAAAAGAGGGAACAAGATGACGAGGCACATCACAGAGCCCCTGATGACCCTCTGGTTTGGCAATTTCTATCGCCCGGCCTTTGATGACCGGGCGTTTATTGACCAATCCATGAAGACCATCCGGGACATGGGCTTCAACTGCGTTCAGCTGGACAGCAAGGCGTGGGAGGATTTCCGCGCGCGCTATGCGGGCGGCGAGGCCAGCGACTATGTCGCGCAGCAGGAGTACATGATGGAGGCCGCCCATCGCGAGGGGCTGGCGCATTCCTTCATGGCGCTTTACCTCAATGGCGACAACCTGTATCCGAACATCCGATTCAGCCCGCCGATCCACGGCGAATCCGTCGTCCGCGCGGACGGCAGCGACGGACGCTGGTACCGCTACTGGTCCGAAGCGGCGCAGGATAGTCAGCGGGATCACGTTGCGGGGCTGATGCGCCTGTATCGCGAGGGGCATGCGCAGACGGACAAAGGCCTTCCGATCTGCAGCATGTGGGACCCGATCGTCGCGCCCAGCTTTGACGGGGATGGACAGCGGCGGTACCGGGGGTGGCTTGCGGAGCGCTACGGGGATATCCGGGCGCTTAACGCGGCATATCGGACGGACTTTGCGTCGTTTGGCGCGCTTACGCCGCGGGACTACTGGTTCACTGTCCGATACGGCGAGGGCAGCTGCTATGCGCTTGACGATCTGCGCGGGAATACGCCCGCGTTTGTGATGTGGGCGGACAACATGCGCTGGCAGGCGGACGAGCTGACCGCCTACTTTGCGGCGATGAAGGAGAAGCTGCACGCCGTCGATCCGGCGCTCTTGCTGATGCCCAACATGGCGCAGTGGAGCCATCTGCTGAACATCGACACCTCCCGCAAGTCGGACATCGGCCTGTGCGAATTGTGGGATACCGCCATGCGCGGCATCGACATGCGCGCGCTCGCGCCGCACGTGGACATGTGCCATTACTTCACCGTGCCCGTCACCATCGACGGCGACCCGGACGCCTATGTCGTCTCCTGCCAGCACGCGCACATCCGCAGCCTGAATCCGGGCAGGGCGTTCCTTGGCGGCATCTACTGGGGAAGGTTCCTCTACAACGATGTGTACCGCTATGTCACGCCGGAGGAGATCGTGGGCAGCATGGTTGCCAGCGGCGCCTCAGGCATCTCGGCGTACGGCTATGGCGGCATGGACGACGGCGGGCTGCTGCACAGGATGGACGAGGGCTTCTGCGGCTCGCTCGCGCGGGCCAATGCGTGGGCCAAGGCTGTCATGCCAAGGCTCGGCCAGCGCAGGCAGAGCCGCGTGGCGATTCTCTTTCCCACGGCGATGGCGCTGCTGGAGCCGCTCAGGGTGGAGGGCGCAGACAGCCGCAGGCTTGACCTGCTGGGTCTGTATCACCAGTGCTGCGACCTGGGCTTTGCGCCGGACATCGTGGAGGCGGAGGACGTG
>CAMFCQ010000044.1 GCA_945948915.1 uncultured Clostridia bacterium
CGAGTCCGCCTCTGAGTCTGCGGCCGAGTCCGCCTCTGAGTCTGCGGCCGAGTCCACCGATGAGCCCACCGCTGCGCCGGCCGAGCTGCCCGCAGCCACGAGCATCGGCGGCTTCTCCATCGCGCTCTGGCTGCTCATTCTGCTGCTGATCATCATCGTGGTGCTCGTCATCATCTTCGTGGCACGCAGGAAGAAGAAGTAATCGATTCTCTCCGGGAGGACGCTGATGCGTCCTCCTTTTTGTTTTCCTGCATCGCAGCCGCCCTGCGCTCATATCCTGTGGTCGATGGCAAATTCCTGATGGGAGGGATGCTTTTGAGCACTGCCAGAGCTCTGTTTCCGGGCGCTATGGGCCCCGAGGGCTTTATCTCCTGCTTCGATCATCTGATTCCCGAGACAAAGCTGCGCCGCATGCTCATCCTCAAGGGCGGCCCGGGCGTGGGCAAATCCACGTTCATGCGCCGCATGCATGCGCTGCTGAGCAGTCAGGGCGAGGAGACGACGCTGTATTTCTGCTCCGGCGATCCGGACAGTCTGGATGCCGTCGCCGCGCCGCAGGCCGGCATCCTGATTCTGGACGGCACGGCCCCGCACATCGTCGATCCGATCATCCCCGGCGCGCGCGACAGCCTCATCAATCTGGGCGTGTGCCTGGACGAGGCCGCCATGCGCCCGCGCCTTGAGCACATCCGGGCCTGCATGGCGGATCACGCCGCCTGCTCACAGCGCGCGCGCACGTACATGCGCGCCGCCTGGGCGCTGCGCAGGGACAGCGCCGCAGCGCTCGCCGCCTGCACGGATCAAGCGCACTGGATGCGCATGCAGAGCGCGCTCATCGCCGCTGTGCTGCAGCCCGAGGGCGAAAAGAGCGCCGCGCCCTCCGCATGCCCGGTCATCACTGACGCAGTCACGCCCAAGGGCGAGCTGTGCCTGCTGACGAGCGACGCAGACACCCGCGTCATCCGTCTCGGCAGGCACTACGCCATGGATCTCACGCCGGTGCTGCGCGCGCTCAGCCGCGCCGCGCAGGCGGCAGGCTACGACGTGGAGGAGCACCTCTCGCCCATGTCGCCGGGCAGCCTGCTGCACCTGACGATCCCCGCGCTGCACACGCTTGTCACCACGAATGATACGCTCCCCTGCGAGCAGACGTTTGATTTTGCCGCCTGCGTGCCCGCCGCCAGTCTGCTGCGCCGCGAGTGCGCGCTGGCGCAAAGCCGCGCCGACATCGTCCGGCACATGCAGCACGCCGTCGGCGCCATGGCGCAGGCCAAGCAGCTGCACGATGAGCTGGAGACCTTCTACGTGCCGAACATGGACTTTGCCAAATGGCAGACGCTGCTCGAGGAGACGATCGATTCGCTGAAAGAAAACCCGTGAATCCAAAAAAGCCGGGCTCCCGAGGGAGTCCGGCCTTTGTCTCATCACTTGCTAAACAGCGGCTTAATGATATTCCTATACACCTTCCTGAAGAAGATGCTGCTCAGCAGCAGCGAGAACACCTCTGCGATCACAAACGCATACCACACCATCGTCACGTCGCCCGTGACCCTGCCGATCACATATGCGCACGGGATGAGCACGAAGAGCTGGCGCACCAGCGAGACGATCATCGAATAGATGCTGTAACCCAGCGCCTGGAAGACCGTGCCCACGCCGATGCAGAAGCCCGCAACCGGGAAGCTCAGCGAGATGATCCGCAGCGCCGGCACGCCGATGCGCAGCATTTCCTCCGACGCATCGAAGATACCCAACAGCTGGCGGGTCGCTGTGTGGAACAGAACCGTGCCGCAGATCATGATGACGATCGCCGCGGTGATCGAATACTTGATCGCCTGGGTCATGCGGTCCGGACGGCGCGCGCCGTAGTTGTAGGCGACGATCGGCACGGTGCCGTTGTTCATGCCGAAGATCGGCATGAACACGAAGCTCTGCAGCTTGAAGTACACGCCGAAGACCGCCACCGCCGTCGAGGAGAACGCGATGAGGATCTGGTTCATCAGGAACGTCATCACCGAGCCGATGGACTGCATGATGACCGAGGGCACGCCGATGGCCAGGATGCGCCGGAGCATCGCGCCCTCCGGCCGGAAGCGCTTCATCGAGAGCGGCACCTCCGGGTTCTTGCGCAGGCACATCGCCAGGCCCACGCACGCGCTGATCCACTGGCCCAGGATCGTCGCCAGCGCCGCTCCGGCCACGCCCATTTTCGGCATGCCGAGAAGGCCGAAGATCAGGATCGGGTCGAGCACGATGTTGATCACCGTGCCGATGAGCTGGCTGTACATGGTCAGCACGGTGCGGCCCGTGCTCTGCAGCAGGCGCTCAAAGAGAATCTGCATGAACAGGCCCAGACAGCCGACGGTAACGATGCTGGTGTACATCACGCCGCCCTCGACGATCTCCGCAATGTCCGTCTGCGCCTCAAAGTAGAGGCGGCTGCACGTCGCTCCGAGAATCATAAACGTGCCCGCGCAGATGAGCATGAGGAATAAGCCGTTGCTCGCCGCCTTGGCCACGCTCTTTTGGTCCTTCGCGCCCAGCGCGCGGGAGAGCACCGCGTTGAGGCCCACGCCCAGGCCCGCAGCCAACGCGACCATCAGGTTCTGAACGGGGAATGCCATGCTCAGCGCCGTCAGCGCGTTCTCGCTGACGCGCGCCACGAACATGGAATCCACGATGTTGTACAGCGCCATGACGAGCATGGAGGCCATCATCGGGACGCTCATGTTGATCAGCAGCCTGCCCACCGGCATGACGCCCATCTTGTTTTCCTGCATCTGATTCTTTTCCATTTTTACTGCTTTCTGTCAATAAACACGCTTCACCAATGCATCACCGTTTCAATCACAGGATGCTTCACATCCTGCTCTGAAACTGCTGTTTGAGCTCATGGGATACGTTGGGCTGCCGCCCAAACCCGCCTGGGGATTTCATCCCCAGACCCCTTCTTCGCTTCGCGCCGCATAAACGTCGCATCACATCAAAACAGCTGTGCAAAACTGCACAGCTGTATATTGTATCGCGGTTTGCATGCGATGTCAACGCCTGCGGGGAATTATATCGACCGGCTGACCAAATCCTGCATCGACACGATCGTGCGCGCAAAGCCGAAGTCCGTCTGCCCGGTGAGCACCTCCAGCGCAAACGCGCAGGCCGCTGCCGCGCCGGGCAGCAGCGCCGTCTCGTCCAGGTCAAACTCCGGCGTGTGGTGATTGGCGCCGGCGCCCAGCTGCGCATTCTTCACGCCCGTGAACGTGAGCACGCCCGGCCAGAGCCGGAGGTAGGCGCTCATGGATTCCGAGGCCATCCACGGCCCGCAGCATCCAAGCGCGTCCGCGCCCAGGTTCTCGGCGATGGCTTTTCTGGCCAGCGCCGCCGCCGCGGGATGATTGCGCGCCTCGTAGAGCGGCTTGCTGAAGTGCGTGTATTCCGCCGTGCAGCCCTGCGCCGCGCAGGTGCCGTCGATGATCCGCCGCATCTCGCGGGCAAAGCGCTCGCCCGCGCCCGCCGTGTCAAAGGTGCGCACCGTGCCCGCAAAGCGCAGCGTGTCCGGGATGACGTTGCCCTGCTCGCCCGCCTGCACGAGGCCCAGCGAGAACGTGAGCACCTTGTCCGGCTCCACTGTGCGCATGCGCAGCGCCAGCAGCTGCTGGTGAATCGCGCTGAAGCAGTCGATCGGGCTGACGGCCAGATCGGGCCGGGAGCCGTGTCCGCCCCTGCCGTGAATCGTCACGTCGAAGCCAAACGCGCCCGCCATCACCGCGCCGTCCAGCACAGCAATTTTTCCCGACGGGATATCCCAGCGCACATGCGTCGCATAGCACGCGTCCACGGCAAAGTGCCCGTCGATATACGGCAGCAGGTTTTGCAGATAGCCCTTGCCGCCCTTCTCCTCGCCCTGCTCAAAGACGAACAGCACGCGGCCCGGCACATCCTCTCGGTGCGACACCAGCGCCCGTGCCGCGCCCAGCAGCATCGCCATGTGCGCGTCGTGGCCGCAGGCGTGCATCACGCCTGGAGTTTGGGAGACGCAGCAGCGCGGCGCCTTCAGGTTCATCGGGCTTTCGCGGATGGGCAGCGCATCGCAGTCCGCGCGCAGCAGCACGCAGGGGCCGTCCGTCTCCCCGTTCAGCACGCCGATCACGCCGCCGTCCGGGACGATGTGCACATCAAGGCCCAGCGCCTTCAGCGCCGACGTGATGAACGCCAGCGTCCCGCGCTCCTGCCCGGAAAGCTCCGGGTGCTCGTGCAGCCAGCGCCGGTCGGCAATCATCTGCGGCTCGTACGGGCGGAGTATGTCAAGGGTGTTCATATGCTTCTCCTTTCCAAGGCAAACGAAAAGCGTCAGAGAATGCACGCAATGATCCATTCAAAGCTGTCGTTCCATATGCCGTCGTCATCACATTCTGTCCCTGAGATCTCCATGCATCTCCCGCACGCCCTTCCGCTGCATGTCGGGATTGTCCATCAGCTTCGGAAACACAAGAATCATAACGATGAAGAAGAGAATCGGAATCAGCGCATTGTACATCCATTCATCCTCCTCGTCAATTTCCGATGACTTCGGATACATCTGCTGGTAAATGTCGCTGTAATCGAAGACCGTCGTCTGCGCCCCGGTATCCCTGTCAGCGATGACCAGCTTGCTCTCCTTCGTGTGAATGACCGTGTAGGGCGAATCCCAGTACGCGGGCGTATCATTCCATATGCGCTCAGCGGCAAAAGCCTTCTTTTCCCCATCCGGAACAATCAGCAGAAACAATGCCTTGTCTGCCTCATTGAGCCTCCATTTCCAGATCAGGATGCCCTCTTCATCCGGGCGGAGCGCAATCTCCTTGCCGTCGAAGCCTCCGGCCAGCACACCCTCGATGCCGTACAGCCAATGCCCGTCCACGTCATACACTGCCATGTAATCGCGATCCATCGAGGGATTCAGATCACGATATCGCTCAAAGACGACCAGCACCCTTGTGCCCTGTACGCCTGCCTGGTAGATTCTTAAACCCTTTGGAAATTCGTCTTCGCTGTCATAAACCTGCTTGACCGTAAAGATTCTCTCCGCTTCGGCCCGAATCGTCCCCTCTGCCGGCTCCATGCGCTGCGTGTTCCAGCATCCGGCCGGATCGGCGACCTGCTCAACACTCTTCACGCCGGAAGGATTCTCCACCGGAAACGCCAGCGCGCAAAAGACAATCAAGGCAACGATCACAAGGAGACCCGCATAGAGCAGCCGGTCGCCATCCAGACAGACGGACAAGCCCTTCCGTATTTTCTGAATCCATGTATTCATGCGTTTCGCTCCCTTCCGGCCCGGACACAATCCGATTCTCAGGCACGGCGCAGATTTTACCATCGCTGCTCCGTGCAGCACCTTCCTCCCCGAGAAATGCGAAGTCCGGGCGGAGCATGTCAAGGGTGTTCATGGTATCTCTCCTTCATCAGTGAAGCGTATCAGAGAATGTACGCAATGATAAACGAAGAGAAGTTCTTTCCAAGCGTTTTCCCGCCGTCAAACTCAAAAGACATCATTTTTTCTAACGTGCCTTCAAAAATCCACGCCTGCTTTTCAACGTCAAGAATCGCATACATTTGCTCCTCGGGAGGATCTGTTCTGGGCGCGGCAAAATACTGGCGGCCAGACAACGAAAACTCAATCTCCTGGTTTCTATCAAGCGCATCTCTGAACTCCGAAAAGGGAATGGCAGACATACAAGCCTCCTGATTCAATTCAGCATGAGGAAACTCAACTATAAATGAGCAAATCTGAAAGAGCGCATAAAAGACTGCACTTCAAGACCTCACCCGTCACCTGCGGGTGACACCTTCCCCATAGGGGAAGGCAAGGATTGCATCCCCATTTCGGGGCAACTCCAAGATGTTTGCGTTTCTAAGCCTTCCCCTTTGAGGAAGGTGTCTGAGCGAAGCAAAGACGGATGAGGTCCAACGCGGAGAATATATACAGCATTCTGGATTTGCTCATTGATAGTCCGCAATTCAAATTGAGCTACCGCAGATTCACCGTCAGGTATCGCTTTGCACCTATAAACCATTTCCGGCAGGATGAAGCAAAAATGCCGGGCAAAACGCCCGGCATGATTCAGTACATCAGCAGGTACACGAGCATCACGCACAAGCCCAGGCCAAAGAGCAGCAGGCCGTAGCTCATCGTGTGCGTCACCCGGCGCACAGCCGCCATCATGCCGTTCCACCAGCCGGCCAGCGTGCCCGTATAGTGGTGTGCGTGCGGATGGTTGCGCAGCAGCGTGCGGTTGACGACCTCCGCCGCTTTGTCCGCCGCGCCGCCGACCGTATCGGTCAGCGCGTTGCCCACGCGGATGGTCTCCGTGTAGTGCTTCATCCGCAGGAAGGTTTCGTTGATCCTCGCCGCGATCACGTCCAGCACGTCGCCCAGCAGCTTGCTGACCACCGCGCCCGCAAAGGACAGCGTGCGCAGCGCCGGCCAGTACACGTTGTTCTCGAGCTTCTCCTCGTTGCCGATCTGCGCCAGCATGCCGCCAACGTTCAGCAGGCCGTAGATGAACGGGCGGTAGATGCGATCCTCGATGTCCAGCTTTTCGGGCCAGAGATCGACGTACACGCGCTCGCCGTTCACCTTCGGCATCAGCTTTGGCCGGATGAAGCCGAGGTAGACGATCACGCCGATGGTCAGCGAGATGCACGCGCCCTTGAGGTTGGTCAGGGAGAAGTAGTGCACCGCGTGCTCCGGCGTGCCCGCATGCAGGAAGCCGCCGGCAAAGTCCGCAATCCTGTCCATCGTCAGGTTCGGCTTGAGGCCGAGCACCGGCACCAGGACGGCGCTGGCCAGCAGCGCAATGCGCGTCAGCCAGGTCATGTATGGCTTTTTCGCGTCGTAGAAGATCTGCTCGCTCGGGTGCTTCTGCCAGAACAGGCAGATGTAGAGCTTGATCATGTACGCGCCGGTCAGGCCGCCGGAGAACAGGTAGATCCATTCGGCCAGCGTGTAGAGCACCGCCAGGCCGGTCTGTCCGCCGGCGTGCAGCAGCTCCGCGTACTCGACGATGCCCTCGTGAATCAGCGTCTTGGAGACGTAGCCGGAGAAGCCCGGCACGCCCATCAGGCCGAACGCGCCCATCAGGAACGCGAAGTGCAGCACCGGCTTTTTGCGACCAAAGCCGCGCACGTCGTTCAGGTTCAGCTTGTGCAGGTGCATGTACACCACGCCCGCCGCCATGAACAGGATGAGCTTGAAGAGCGAGTGGTTGACCATGTACAGCAGCGCGCCGCGGGCCGCCAGGGCATTGTGGTGGCCCAGCAGGCAGCTCATGGCAATGCCCGTGAGGATGAAGCCGATCTGGGACATCGAGGAGCACGCCAGCGTGCGCTTGAGGTTCACGGAGAACACGGCCAGCACCGCGCCGCCAAGCATCGTGATGAGCGCCAGCACCAGCAGCATATTGCCCCAGGCCTTGCTTTCCCTGAAAATGTTCGCGGAGACGACGATGATGCCGAAGATGCCGGACTTGGTCAGGATGCCGGAGAGCAGCGCGGACGCCGGAGCCGGTGCGACCGGGTGCGCCTTGGGCAGCCAGATGTGCATTGGGAACATGCCCGCCTTCGCGCCGAAGCCGAAGAGGATGCACAGGCTTGCCGCCCAGAGCGCGCCGCGATTGCTGCAGGCCTCTGCCGCTTCATATAGCTCGGAAATCTGAAGCGTGCCCAGCGTCATCCACAGGATGAACAGGCCCACGAGCATCACCATGCCGCCGATAATGGCAACGGCCAGGTACGTCTCCGCCGCGCGCATCGCGCCCGGGGTCTCGTCGTGCGCGACCCAAGTGTAGGACGTGAACGACATGATCTCAAAGAAGATGAACGTCGTGAACAGGTCGCCGGAGAGGAACACGCCCAGCGTCGCGCCCAGCGTCATCAGATAGAAGAAGTAGTAGCGGTTGCGGTTGTGGTAATGGTGCGCAAAGTACTGCCTGCTCAGCATGGAGGTAGCAAGCCACATTACGCCGCCCACCAGCGCGTACAGCGCGCGGAAGCCGTCCAGCTCGAAGTTCAGCGCCATGCCGCAGAAGCCCGGAATGGTCAGCTGATATTCCACGCCCCGCGCAACGCCCACCAGCGCGTAAGCCGCCGCGAGGAATGTCACCAGGCAGGACACGATCACAAACGCATCACGCGCAGATTTGCTCCTGCGGCCGATGCCATAGGAGCAGGCCGCCGCGATCATCGGGAAAAAGACCAGAAATGCAAGCGTCATGTTCTTCCTCCCCTTCTCAGATCACGCCGGCAGCCACAGCCGCCAGCCTGGCCACCATGCTGTTGGAGAAGATGCCGCAGGCCACAATCGCGATCGTCAGGATCGCCAGCGGCAGCTTCATCTTCCAGGTCGGATCATAGCAGCGGCCAACCTCCAGGCCCTCCGTATCCTCCAGCGGACGGAAGAGCGCGAAGAACGCCACGCTCATCAGGTAGATCGCCGTGAGCACCGCGGAGATCAGGATCGCCGCCACACCGAGGCAGCCCATGACCGTGCCGCTCGCCACCGCCGCCATGCCGATCATCCACTTGCTCACAAAGCCCGGCAGCAGCGGCGTACCCATCAGCGCCAGCGCCGCCACCGTGTACACTGCGAAGGTGAACGGCATGATGCTGCCAAAGCCGCGCAGGCTCTCGATCTGGATCTTGTGGGTCTTCACCAGCACCGCGCCCGCGCAGAAGAACAGCGTGATCTTCATCAGCGCGTGGAACACCATGTGCGCCAGCGCCGCGGTCAGGCCCTCCGCCGTCATCAGGCAGGCTGCCAGCACGATGTAGGACAGGTTGGAAATCGTGGAATATGCGAGACGGCGCTTGAAGTGGTGCTCGCGCACGGCCATTGTGGAGCCGTACACGATCGTCAGCACCGCCATGAGCATCGCGATGTACTGCGCCCATGTGCCGCGCAGCAGATGCGCGCCAAAGCTGAAGTAGGTCAGGCGCATGATCGCGAACACGCCGGACTTGACGACCGCCACCGCGTGCAGCAGCGCCGTCACCGGGGTCGGGGCCACAGATGCCTTCGGCAGCCACGCGTGCATCGGGAAGACCGCCGCCTTCACGCCAAAGCCCGCAAACGCGCACAGGTAGCCGATGCGCAGCAGCAGCGGATGCTCGCTGGCAAACGCCTCGGAGAGCACGCCGCCCATTACGAACGCACCGCCGTTGCCGAAGGCGATGATGATCATCACGCCCACGAACGCGACAGCTGCGCCGAAGAAGGAATAGATCATGTACATCCGGCCGGCCGCAACGCTCTCGCGGCTCGTGCCGTGCATGACCAGCGGCAGCGTCGCCAGCGTCAGGAACTCATAGAAGATGTACATCGTCATGATGTTCGCCGCCGTGGAGATGCCCAGCGTCACGCCGTAGGTGATCGTATAGAGCGCGAAGAAGTGGTTTTCGCCGCCCTCGTGCTCCATGTATTCAAAGCCATAGAGCACGGCCAGCGGCCACAGGAACGCCACCAGCGCCGTGAAGACGCTGCCAAGGCCATCGATGGTGAAGGCGATGGGCATGTCCTGCATGAGCATGAACGCGATCGCCGGGGCTTCGCTGCGATGGGTCAGGGCGTACAGGACGATCAGCGAGGTGAGGATCGTCACGCCCTCCACCGCCCACTCGCGCTGCGCGCGCGACTTGGGCGGGATCATCAGCATCGCCAGGCCCGCGACGATCGGAAGAAATACCGCAAGGCAAAGCATAGGCATTCTCTCCTTACAGGATCGCCGCCGCAGCGGACGCAATCACGGTCGTCAGGGGCTGGGCCAGCACGCCGCACAGCACGACGCCCACGGCCAGCACGATCATCGGCACGGTCATCAGCCTGCCCGGCTCACGGCTCTCCAGGGACGCATAATCAAAGTCATTGCCCGGGAAGAAGCCATTGATCGTCACCTGCAGCAGGTAGGCCGCCGTCAGCAGCGCGGAGATGATCAGCACGATCGGGCCGACGATGCCAAAGGCGCCGATGCCCGCGCCCATCGCGCCGGTGGCCAGCTGCCACTTGCTCACGAAGCCGCCCGTCGGCGGGATGCCGATCAGGCCCAGGGATGCGATGGTCCAGCACCAGATGGTGATGGGCATCTGCTTGCCGATGCCGCGCAGATCGCGGACATAGGTCTTGCCGGTCTGATGGATGATCGCGCCGGCGCAGAGGAACAGGCCGTTCTTGATGGTGGAGTGCGCCACGACGTGCAGGATCGCGCCGCAGAACGCCACCGGATTCAGGCACGCCAGGCCGAAGAGCACATAGGACACCTGGGAGACGGTGGAGTACGCCAGGCGCTTCTTGAGCAGCGGCTCGCGGTAGGCCAGCATGGAGCCCATGAACACGGTGATCAGCGTCAGCGTGAGGAACGCGGTCTGCACCCAGGTGCCGCGCAGGGTGTCCGCGCCGACCAGGAAGTAGACCACGCGGATGATGGCGAGCACGCCCGCCTTGGTGATCACGCCGGAGAGCACGGCGGACGCCGGGGCCGGGGCCACCGGGTGCGCGGTCGGCAGCCAGCCGTGCATCGGGAACATGCCGGCCTTGGTGCCAAAGCCCAGGATGACCATGAAGGTGATGACCAGCAAGCCGGTGTGGGAGGCGCCCGCCACCGGCGTCAGGCCGCCGGCGGTGAAGTTCACGCCGCCCAGGTAGTGATCAAAGAAGAAGATGCCCAGCAGGCCCAGCATCGCGCCGAAGATCGAGTAGATCAGGTACTTGATGCCCGCGGCGACGGCCTGCGGCGTGCGCTCGTGCACGACCATCGGCACGGAGAGCAGGGTCATCAGCTCGTAGAAGACGTACAGCGTGATCATGGAGCCGGCGTAGCACTGGCCGATCAGCGCGGAGAGCACGGTCAGGTAAAACAGCTGATAGCTGCGCTCGTTGTGATCATGGTTCATGTACTCCAGCGCGAACACAGAGCCGATCAGCCACATCGCGGCCATCAGCACGGCGAAGATGGAGCCCAAGGTGTCCACATGCAGGATCAGCGAAAGGGTGGGCGTCATGTTCAGCAGGAGCGTCTGCGTGCCCTGCGCCGTGCACAGGACAAGCACCATCACCAGCTCCAGCGCCAGCGCGCCGCAGTTGAGCTTGGCGCGCAGCGCGCGGTTCTCCTTCGCCGCAGGCAGGCACCACACGGCCAGACCGGCCAGCGCCGGGAAGAAGACGGCCAGAATCATCAAAGCAGTCACGGTTGTATCCTCCTAGATTGCCAGGTTTATTCTTTCATGCAGCGGTAGCGGGGGTTATGCGAACCGGGCAAGCCCCTGGGCCAGCGCCGAGAGGAACGGCTGGGACAGCAGGCCCATCGCCAGGTTCAGCGCCATCAGGCCGATGAGGCCCGCCGTGGTGAAGGGATTTTTGCGCACCGTCGGCGGGAGTACCTCGTCGCCCTCCTTGGTCGGGATGAACAGCGTCATCGCCGTGCCCAGGAAGTACACCGCGTTGAGCAGCGTGGAGATGGCCACCGCGCCCAGCACAATGCCCATGTGGCGGCCGCCCACGTCGATGGCCGCCTGCGTCAGCGTGACCTTGGTCATGAAGACGCTCAGCAGCGGCACGCCGGTCAGGTTCAGCGCGCCCAGCGAGAACGCCAGGGCCAGCAGCGGCGAGTGATAGAACGCGCCGCGCAGATGCTTGCGCAGGTGCGTGCCGCCGCAGGCGTCGTCCATCTCCGCGCAGGAGACGAACAGCATGGACTTGGTCGCCGCGTGCGCCGCGCTGTGCCACAGCGCGCAGACAAGGCCGATCTCGCTGCGCAGGCCCAGCGCCGTGAAGATGTAGCCGATCTGCGCAACGGAGGAGTAGGCGATCATCAGGCGGGTGGTCTTGGCGCGCACCGCGCTGACCGAGCCCATGATCATGCCCGCCACGCCGAAGATGAACAGCACATCCAGCACGCCCAGCGAGCAGATGATGTCAAAGCCGATGACGCGGACGTAGAACTTGATGAGCAGGAAGATGTAGCCCTTGGAGACCAGGCTGGAGAGCATCGCCGCGACGGTCGGGGTCGCGTTGGAATACGCGCCCGGCAGCCACTTTTCAAACGGATACAGCGCGCTCTTGACCGCCAGGCCCACCGTCACCAGCGCCACGACGATCGTCAGCGGGATCTTGTACGCGCCGGTCGCCGCCAGCGCCGCCACGCTCTCGTGGATGTTGACCATGAGCAGATGGCCGGTGATGGTGTAGAGAATGGAGATGCCCAGCAAAAACAGGCTCGAGCCGACGAGGTTCATGATCATGTAGCGCACGCCGGCCACGAGGTTGCGGCCCTTCTGGCGCATCATGACCAGACCCGCCGCCGCCAGCGTGTTGATCTCGATGAACACGTAGGCGGTGAACATGTCGTTGGTGTACACCAGCGCCTGCAGCGCCAGGAACACCAGATCGACCAGGATGCAGTAGATGTTGTACTTGGTCTTCTCAATCTCGCGGATGGAGGGCACCATGCCACCGATGAAGGAAAAAAGCGTCACGAAGCAGAAGACCATCATCATCAGCGCTTCCACCGCGCCGATGCGGATCTCGTTGCCCCACGGGGCCGGGAAGTGGCCCATCATGTAGGCGTAGCTGTCGCCTGTGGTCAGCGTGTACACCAGCACAGCGGCGGTCATCGCGGTCACCGCAGTGATCATGCCCATCGTCAGCCATCGGGCCTGACGGCCCTTGAGGACGGAGGTGACGACTGCGCAGACCAGCGTCAGCATGATGCAGAAGAACGGGAAGTTCTGTACGAATTGCATCAGACCTCCTCCTTTCCGGCCAGCGCAATCATCTCATCCAGATTGAGGGTGTGATAGCGGTAATACAGGCGGACGGTCAGCGCGAGCATCAGCGCCGTCACGGAGACGGAGACGACGATGCCCGTGAGCACCAGACCCGCGGGAACCGGGTTGATGTACGCGGTAACGCTCTGCACGCCGTTCTCCACGATCGGCGCGACGCGGCCCCTGATGTAGCCCTGGCACGCCAGGAACAGGAAGATGCCCGCGTCCATGATGTCCATGCCGATGATCTTCTTGAGCAGGTTCTTGTGCAGCAGCATCGTCGTGAAGCCGATGCAGAACAGGATGACTGCCGCCGTCTGCTCGTAATTGACAAGCAGGTATTGCATCTTACAGCTCTCCTTTCCTGAACACCGCATAGAAGCAGTACATCGTGCAGGCGACGATGAAGCCGACGCAGATATTCAGCACCAGAATCAGGCCACTGGAGAGGATCGCGCCCGGCGTGCCCAGCGGGATGACGCTGTGGATATGGTTGGCGCCCGTGAAGAAGGAGTAGCACTTGCTCATCGCATAGGTAAGCAGGGCCAAGAGCACGATGCGCTGATAGGTCTTGTAGGTGAAGAGCTTCCGCATCTGCGCAAAGCCGAACGCCGAGACGTACAGGATCAGACCCGCGCCCATGATGGCGCCGCCGGAGAAGCCGCCGCCCGGGGACAGATGGCCGTTGAGGACGACGTACACGCCCAGCAGCATCACGATGGGCACCAGGATAAACGCCGTCCTCTGCAGGATGATGTCGTTCTTGGGCTCGTAGAAGGTATCGGAATGCGGGTTCTCCTCCATGCTCTGCGCCAGCTGGCTGTATTTGGCGGAGTCCCTGTCCTTGCGCAGCAGGAACAGCACGACCATCGCCGCCGTGAACAGCACGCTCGACTCGCCCAGCGTATCAAAGGCGCGGTAATCGAGGATCATGCCGGTGACGATGTTCACCGCGCCGGTCTCCTGCAGGCCGTTTTCGATGTAGCGCGCGGAGACCTCGTTGTTGATCGGGTGGTTCGGGTCGCCGAAGGCCGGCAGCGTGGTGACGGTGTAGAGCAGCAGCACGATCATCGTCAGGCACACGCCCACGCACAGGAGATTGTACATCGCGCGCGCGAACGGCAGGGCCTTTTGCTCGGTCCAGCTGTTCATCGCCGCCTCAATGCGCGCTTCCTCCTCGCGCTCCTCCTGTGCCCAGCGGACCTCCGCCGGGGAGATCTTCTCGATGTCCGGCGCAGCGGCCTGCTCCTGGGCAGCCTCCATCTCGCGCTCCAGCGCGCCCTGCTCGTCGCTGAGCCAGTCGTTCATTCTGTTCAGCCACGGATTCTTCTTACGCTTCGCCATGCTCTTCACCTCCGCGCTGCTTCTGCGCATGCTTCCTGCGGACCTCGTTGCGCGCGTCGATCGCATGGATCTTCTTGAGCGCCAGGAACAGCAGCAGGCTCGTGATGCCCGCGCCGACCGCCGCCTCGGTGATCGCCAGATCCGGCGACTGCATCGTGATCCAGACGACGGACATGATCATGGAATAGGCCATGTAGATGACGACGCTGGTGAGCAGATCCTTCGTGACGCACACGGCGATCGCGCAGACGATCAGGAACAGCAGCATCAACTGAATGATAATACTCATGCCTGTCCCTCCTCCTTTTCGCAGACAGCCGCTTCGCCGGCCGCCGCCTCGCGCTCCTCGGCGAGCGTAGCCGTATGGATGGTCATGTAATCGCCCTTCTGCTCGTCCGTGGTGATCTCCAGACGGCAGAGCATGTGGCTGGCAACCGGAGAGGAAATCCACCAGAAGAAGACGACCAGCAGGATCTTGAACGCCGAGAAGAAGTCCGGCGCGCTGATGGCCAGGCCGACCATGCACAGCGAGATGCCCATCGTATCCAGGATGGCCGCCGCGTGCATGCGGTTGGCCGCATACTCAAATTTGAAGACGCCATACACACCGATGCCGCAGAATACGAGGCCCGCGAGCACCAGCGCTGCCGTCAGAATAAAGCGAATCCATTCCATCAGGCGTCGGCCTCCTTTTCCTTGTCTGCGGCCTGACCGGCCAGAAGAGATTCCTCGTGCTTGTGCTCCTGATAGATGCCCGTGTACACCTTGCTCAGCAGGACGACGGCCAGGAAGCTGAGCATCGCGTACACCAGCGCGATGTCCGCCAGATATCCTTCGCCCAGCAGCACCACCGTCACCGCCACCATAATGACCGTCAGCGTGCCGATCATGTTGATTGCCAGCACGCGATCGGAGATGCGCGGGCCCAGGATGCAGCGGATCAGGCAGGCCAGCGCCAGCAGCGTCAGCACACCCAGCGCCGCCGCCAGCAGCACCTGATAGGCAAGATCAATGCTCATGGTTTTCCTCCTTTGCTTCCTCCGTCTGAGGCTGTACTTCCGGGGCCTCCGGCGCTTCAGGGGCTTCCGGCGCAGCCGGATCATCCGGCGCGGCCGCCTGCGCGGCGCTGCGCGCTTCCATCGCCGCCAGCGCCTGCACAAACGCGCCGCCATCCAGGCCCTCGACCAGCGACGCATCCAGCGCGTGCACCAGATAGTGATTGTCCTGCAGGTCCACCGTGATGGTGCCCGGGGTCAGGGTAATGGAGTTCGCCAGTGTGACACGATGGCGGTTTTTGACCAGCGGCGCGTCAAACCGCACCAGCTGTGGATCGGGCTCAAAGTCCTTTTTCAGGATCATGCCGGCCGTCGTCAGGTTGGCCTTGACGATCTCGCGCACCAGCAGCACGCCGTAGCGGATCGCGGAGGGCAGGCGGCGCACAAGCGCCGCGTCAACCTTCGGGCTGTACCCCAGGTACTTCCAGGTAAACGCGTACGCGACCGCCGCAAACGCCAGGCCGAACAGTGCAATTTCCGTCGTCCACCTGCCGTTCAAAACGATCCAAAGCGCGAAAAAACAGATAAACATGGCAATCCTCCCACTGACCGCATTTTGTCTATCCATATGCGGACATAATTCACCATTTTTACGTTCAACATTGTAATCCCGGCAGCGAAGAATGTCAATTCAATCCGCGGATTTTAGCAGGGCCTGAAGGCTCGCCTCCTCCTCAAAACAAGAAAGACACGGATGACAAAACCCGTGTCTTTGCGGATCGGAAAACAGCGCGCAGTTACTTCCCGCACTCCTCTTTGACGAGGCGCTGATAGGCGTCGCGGATTCTGGCGAACGTGGCCTCGTCGCGCATGCCGACAGCCTTGCCGTCGATCTCCTTCACGCGGCAGGTCAGCGCACTGGAGCTGGAGAAAAAGACCTCGTCCGCGTCCATCAGCTCCTCCGTGGTGAACGGCTCCTCGACGACCGGAATGCCCTGCTCGCGGCAGATCGCCAGAATGTGCTTGCGCACGATGCCCGGCAGGATCAGGTTGTCGCACGGCGCGGTATGCAGCACGCCGTCCTTGATGATGTGCACGTTGGAGTGGGAGCACTCGGTCACGCGCGTGCCGCGGTGGAAGATGGTCTCATCGCAGCCGGCCTCCACAGCACGCTGGTTGGCGATGACCGCCGGCAGCAGGTTGATCGTCTTGATGTTGCAGTGCAGAAAGCGCGTGTCCTCCATGGTGATGCACTTGTACGCGCCGTACGTGTCGCGCATGCCGTTGGGGCGCACCCAGGCCCAGATGCTCGGCGCGCCGTCCACGCCGCTGTACGGGTGATTGCGCATGCCCACGCCGCGCGTCACCTGCCAGTAGACGAAGAGCGAATCGCCCTCCACCTGGTCAACAAGGCCCTGGAGAAGCTGCTTCATCTCCTCCTTGGACATCGGGATCTCAATGTCAATCAGCTTGGCGCTGTTGTAGATGCGGTCGATGTGGTCGTCAAAGTGCATCGGCACATGGTTCACCGCCATGGTCGCATCGTACACGCCGTCGCCAAAGTAGCAGGCGCGGTCGTTCATCGGCACCATCATCTCCTCGATGGGGCCGGTCTTGCCGTTGTAATACGCAATGTTTTTCATGTTTCTCATCCTCCTGCTTTATTTTTTCACCGCAGCACCGAGCGCCTTGACCTCTGAGAGCGCCTCCGCCCAGGCTGCGTCCTGAATGCGCCTGATGAGTTCCGGGGCCTTGCCGCCGACCGGCTTGCCGTCAATCTCGCGGATGCGGCAGCACAGCGCGCTGGCGCTGGTGAAGAACACCTCGTCCGCCTCCATCATTTCCCGCACGGTGAACGGCTCCTCGATCACCGGGATGCCCATCTCGCGGCACTGGGCGATGCGGTGCGCGCGGGTGATGCCCGGCAGGATCAGGTTGTCGCACGGCGCGGTGCGCAGCGCGCCGCCTTTGAGGATGTGCACGTTGGAGTGCGCGCACTCGGTCACGCGCTCGCCGCGGTGCAGGATCGTCTCGTCGCAGCCGGCCTCCTCCGCCCGCTGGGTGTAGATGACGCTGGGCAGCAGGTTGAGCGTCTTGATGTCACAGTGCAGGTAGCGCGTATCCTCCATGGTGATGCAGCGGTAGTCGCGGTTCATGGGATCGAGCACGTCCGGCTTCACCCACACCCACAGGCTGGGCCTGCCGCCGGCAAAGCGGTACGCATGCCCGCGCATGCCCACGCCGCGCGTCGCCTGCACATACACCATCTGATCCGGGCTGTCCACCTGCGCGCAGAAATTCAGCACCATCGCGCGCAGCTCGTCAAAGCCCATCGGCACCTCGATGTCGATTCTGCGGGCCGAACGGTAGAAGCGGCGCAGATGATCGTCAAGCTGCAGCGGCACATGCTTCACGGTGAACATGGCGTCGTACACGCCGTCGCCGAAGTAGCTGCTGCGTTCGTTCATGGGGATCATCATCTCTTCGATCGACGAGATTTTCCCATTGTAGTAGGCGATATTCTCCACGGCGCTTCCTCCCCGGCTTTGCTGCGTTTATGATACTCCCTCTTCCTGCATTTGTCAATTTCTCAAATTACATGTTTACCTTCCGCGCGGCGCACTTTCATGGTATAATGTGGATGAACATCTTCATTGCCCTGCATATCTGAAGGGAGGCCCCTCATGGAAACCCCGCTCGTATCCGTCATCGTGCCGATCTACAACGCAGCGCTTGACCTGGTGTCCTGTCTGGAGAGCATCAAGCGCCAGCGCTACACCCATCTGGAGATTCTGCTCGTCAACGACGGCTCCAACGACGCCAGCCTGGAAATCTGCCGCATGTACGCGCGCATGGATCCGCGCATCATCATCATCGACAAGGCCAACTCCGGCGTATCAGGCACGCGCAACATGGCCATCGAACGCGCGACGGGCAAGTACCTGCAGTTCGTCGATGCGGACGACTTTCTGGACATCAACGCCACCCGCCTGATGGTGGAGGCCATGGAGGAGAGCGAAAGCGACCTGCTCATCGCCCACTACTGCTCCGTCATGCCGGGCGGCAAGACGCAGGTCTACGGCTTTCTGCCGCCGGATGCCCAGATGGACAAGGCACAGTTCGCCCGCCATCTGATGGAGGAGCCTGCCAGCTTCTATTACGGCGTCATGTGGAACAAGCTCTACCGCCGCGACATCATCATGGAGCACGACATCCGCTGCAGCGAGGAGTTCACCTGGTCGGAGGACATGCTCTTCAACCTCGAGTACATCCGCTACGCCGAGCGCTTCTGCTCCCTGCGCACGCCGGTCTACTATTATGCCCGCCAGAAGAAGGGCTCGCTCTCCGCGTCCGTCTCGCCCGCCAAGGTGCTCACGACGAAGGCCTCGCTGTTTGCCTATTACAAGCAGCTCTACATCGATCTGGGCCTGTATGAGACGTACAAGCTGCAGATCTACAAATATCTCGTGGCCATCGCGAAGGACATGTAATCCGCCTCATTCCGCGCAAAGCCAACAAAAAACGCCGCTTCCCATGACCATACAGTCAAAGGAAGCGGCGCCTTTTATCTCTGCTTACTTCTCAGGGCAGACATGCGCCTTGCCCTCGCCGCGGCACTTGAGCTGTCCGCACTTGCTGCACCAGCCGTGATCGCGGCCCGGGGAGATGCAGATGAAGTGCTCGCCGCAGGGCGCGCGGTGCGTCTTGCCGTTCCTGATCACGCCGCCGCACTGATCGCACACCGGCACGCACACGCCGGCGCCATGCCGGCCGGTACACTTGCCGCCGCCGCACAGATCACAGTGCGGATGCTCGGACGCCCGCCAGGTCTTGCCCTGCAGGGCATACACGCACGGGCGATGGTTGGGATTGCCGCACGGGGTCTCGTGGCCGCCGAGGGAGCGGTCGCACCAGAGCAGGCCGCACATGCGGCACGCCGTGTGCGCATTGGAGTTGGTGCAGCGGTAGGTTTCGCCGCAGCCGCCCTGCGCCGGATCGCAGTAGTGCTCCGGATTGCCCTGGCAGGCCATGTGCTGCGGCACGGCGCTGCAGTACTGGCTCACGGGCTTGTTCAGGTGCGCGCGCACCTCGCAGGCGTAGTGGCCCTCCACCCCGCAGGCCGCCGTCTCGTGCGATCTGCCGTCGCACAGGAAGTGTCCGGCATAGCCGCAGGGCGCCGCCTCGTGCGCCAGTCCGTCGCTCACGCAGTGGCCGCTGCGCCCGCAGGACGCCGCGGTATGCTCAAGGCCGTCGCAATTGGTGTGGCCCTTTTTACCGCAGGCCGCGCGGCTGTGATCCGCGCCGTCGCAGACAGAGTGGCCCGCGATGCCGCAGGCCGCAGCCGTGTGCGTGAGGCCGTCGCAGGTGGAATGGCCCTCGATACCGCAGCGGGCCGCTTCATGTTTCTGGCCGTCATACGCGCAGTGGCCCGCCACGCCGCAGGCCGCCGCGGCGTGCCTGCCCTTACAGCTGGTATGTCCCTCCGCCCCGCAGACCGCCGGACCGTGATCAAGGCCATCGCAGTTGTAATGATGGCGGTATCCGCAGGGCGCGTAGTCATGATCCCGGCCGTCACAGGCAAAGTGCCCGGTGATCCAGCAGGGCTCCGGCCGGTTGTGATCGATGCCGTCGTTTTTTTCGTGCCCCTCCGTCTGGCACGGCGGCTTTGCGGGGTCATACGCCGCCAGCGCGCCCAGCGGCAGTGCCAGGCACAGCACCAGTGCGCAGACCATCATCCAAGTCTTTTTCAAAGGTTCCGCCTCCTTGATTCTTCTTTCCGGCTCTCGCTCCGCCGGAAAAACTTTCCTGAATCCATTATACCGTCGTCCTATACGCCTGTCAATCGAGGCGGAGCAGCCCGCCGCAAATTCGTCGGATCGGCGGCAGCTTTACCGGCAAAGCACGCAAAATCGGCAGACCGGGCGCGTTTGGCCCGGCCTGCCGGAATCAGGAGGAGGCTTACTTGATAAAGGAAACGTGCTTGCAGATTTCTTCGACAGCGGCGTCCTTGCGCTCGTTGAAGCGCACCTTGTTTTCCTCGAACATGTTGCGGCCCTTCGCGTCGATGGAGACGATGAGCGGACCGAACTCCTTCACCTTGCAGCACCACAGGGTTTCGGGCATGCCCAGCTCATCCCAGTGGTGCTCGGCGATGCGCTCCACCTCGGTGGCTGCGACCACGGCGCAGCCCGCCGGGAACACACAGTGGATCGCGCCGAACTCGCGGCACGCGCGCTCGGTGTTCTCCTTCATGCCGCCCTTGCCGACGATGACGCGCACGCCGGTCAGCTTCGTGAACTCGTACTCGAACTTCTCCATGCGCATGGAGGTCGTCGGGCCGACGGACACCATCTCATAGGCGTCCTCCTGTCCCTCGATGGGGCGGACGATGGGGCCGGCGTGGAAGATCGCCTTGTCCCGGATGTCGTAGGGCAGCTCGCGTCCGCCCTCCACCAGGCGGCGGTGCGCCACGTCGCGGCAGGTCATCAGGTCGCCGTCCAGATAGATGATGTCTCCAATGTTGATGTCCTCAAGGTCTTCGGCGCTCACGGGCGTGATCAGCACCTTTTTGCCGTCTCTGATTTCAACCATACTGTTACCTCCGATTGTTTCGTTCTCCGGCTGCTCAGCGCCGGAAGGTGGAATGGGTGTCGCAGGTGACGTTCAAGTCCCTGTCAAAGACGATGTGTCCGCGGCGGTGCGACCAGCAGCCCACGTTGACAGCCACGCCGATGGCGGAGGGGTGACGCGCGGTGTTCTCGATGTGCACGCCCATGACGGAGGCGCTGCCGCCCATGCCCTGCGGGCCGAGGCCGATGGCGTTGATGCCGTCCTCCAGCAGGCGCTCCATCTCTGCGGCGCGCGCATTCGGGTTGTGGCTGCCCAGCGGGCGCATGAGCGCCTTCTTGGAGAGCAGCGCGGCGGTCTCCACGGAGGTCGCCACGCCCACGCCCACCAGCAGCGGCGGGCAGGCGTTCAGGCCATAGCTGGTCATCTGGTCGAGCACAAACTGGGTCACGCCCTCATAGCCCGCGCCCGGCATAAGCACCATCGCCTTGCCCGGCAGCGTGCAGCCGCCGCCGGCCATGTAGGCGTAGATCTCGCACTGGTCGCTGTGGGGCACGATGTCCCAGAAGACGGTCGGCGTGCCCTTGCCGACGTTGCGCTTGGTGTTGACCTCATCGAAGGTCTCCACGCTGTTGTGGCGCAGCGGCGTTTCAAAGGTGGCCTTGACGACGGCCTCCTTGAGCAGGGCCTCCACCTCGTCGATGAGCGGGAAGCCCGTGCCGCACTTGACCCAGAACTGGAGCACGCCCGTGTCCTGGCAGCTGGGGCGGTCGAGCGCGACGGCCAGGTTCTGGTTGCGCGTCATGGTTTCATAGAGGGTCTTCGCCAGCGGGCTGGTTTCCTTCTTGGCCAGCTCGTCCAGCTTGGCAATCACGTCGTCGGGCAGCTTCTTGCCGATGTGGCCCACGAAGCTGGCCATGATGTCGGTCATTTTGGTGACCATTTCCTGCTGATACATAGTCTTCCTCCTTATGGTGCGGGCGGATATGCCCGATTTGGCGGGGTGAAACGGGGAATCAGGGGTAGAACGGGAACAGGATGGGCAGCAGCACCATGCACAGCGCAAACGAGATCGCAATCATCGGCAGGCCGGCCTTCACATAGTCCTTGAATTTGTAGCCGCCCAGGCCGACCACCATCGTATTGGCGGGCATGCCGATGGGCGTCGCGTAGGCACAGGAGCAGGCGATGACCACGGCGATAATCATCGAGCGGGGGTCAGCACTCAGGCTCTTAGCCAGCGAGGTGGCGATGGGCACCATCAGCGCGGTGGTCGCGGTGTTGCTCATGAAGTTGGTCAGCGCGCAGCCGACGATGAAAATGACCAGCAGCAGGACGATCGGGCTGGGATTTGCGCCCAGCGCGCCCACGATGGTGTCGGCGATCAGCGCGCCGGCGCCGGTCGTCTCCAGCGCCTTGGCCAACGCCAGCGAGCCGCCGAAGAGCAGCACGACCTTCAGGTCGATGGAGGCAAGCGCCGTTTTCTCATCGATGACGCCCAGCAGCACCAGCACGCACGCGCCAATACAGGCGCTGACCTGCAGCTTGACGCCGATCTGCTTTTCAAAGATCATCGCCAGGATGCAGACAACCAGCACGATCAGCGAGGCAGCCTGCTTCCATGCGGGGACATCGGAGAAGTCGCGCTGCGCCTGTGCCTTGTCAAGCTGCGCGCCGCTGCCGTCCGGCAGAAGCCTGTAGCCAATCAGCGCGTAGAAGATGATGCCCGCCAGGAGCATCGGCACGCCCACCGGCGCGTACATAAAGAAGCCGGTGGTTTCGCCCAGCTCCTGCAGGGCGTTGACGCCCATCAGGTTGCCCGGCGCGCCGATGATGGAGAGGTTGCCGCCCAGCGCCGCCGCGAAGACCAGCGGCATCAGCAGGCGGCTGCGGGAGTAGCCGGATTCGTCGGCGATGCCGCAGACCACGGGGATGAGCACCGCGGCGGTGCCCGTGTTGGACAGGAAGCCGGACATGACGCCGACGATGGCCATGATCGCCACGATCAGCATCCGCTCGGACTTGGCAAACCGGGTGACGACGCCGCCGATGCGGTTGGCCATGCCCGTTTCAAACAGGGCCTGACCGACCACGAACATGCCGACGCAGAGGATGACATTGCTGTTGACATAGCCCGCGAAGGTCTCCGAGACGCTCAGAACCCCCGTCAGGTTGAGGCCCAGCGCCACGAGGGTGGCGGTCAGGCCCAGCGTGATCTTTTCGAGGATGAAGCTGATGATGGCGAATGCCAGAAACAGCAGCGTGATTGTCGTTTGTGACATGCGTTTTTCTCCTCCCTGATATGGACTTGTCGATCACACCGCACCGGCCGGATGCTTTGCTTGACTTGATTATACCGCCTTGACAGAATAAAGTAAATTTAATATAATCAATGTAAACATAATATAGATTTATAGGGAGGGCCGGAGAATGACGCTCAATCAGCTGCGCTATTTCACCTGCGCCGCGCGCTATCACAGCATCACCCGCGCCGCGCAGGAGATGTTTGTCACCCAGCCCGCTATTTCGACCGCCATCCGGGAATTGGAGAAGGAGTTCTCCGTGACGCTGTTTTCCAATACCCGCGGGCGCATCGCCCTGACCGAGGAGGGGGACGCCTTCTATCACCGCGCGATGGAGATTCTTGATTCATGCGACGCGCTGCACGCAGATTATCAGAACCACAGCGCCATCAAGTCCAAGGTGAACATCGGCATCCCGCCGATGCTCTCCACGGTCTTCTTTCCGGAGCTGCTGGAGGCCTTTCACGCGGAGCACCCGGACGTGTGGCTCGTTCTGAAGGAATTCAGTTCCATGCGCGCCTGTACGCTGGTGATGGACGAGCTGCTGGACGTGGGCATCATCAACATGGAGGACCCCTGCACGGACAAGTTCCACGCCCATGTGCTCTCCCATGATGAGCTGGTCTTCTGCGTCTTCGGCAATCACCCGCTCGCCGCGCTTGAGCAGCTTAGCATGGAGCAGCTGGATCAGCAGAACATCCTGCTCTTCCATCAGGACTCCGTGCAGAACAAAATCCTGATGCAGCGCTTTGATCACCTGCACATTCAACCGCGCATCATCATGCACTCCAGCCAGCTGATGACAGTGCTCAAGTTCCTGCGCCGGGGCAACTGCGGCTGCTTCCTATTCAAAAGCATGCTGCCCATGGTGCCCGAGCTCGTCTCTGTGCCGCTGTCCACGCCCATCCCGGTGCGCGCCGGGCTCATCTGGAAGCAGGGCCGTCACCTCAACAAGGGAACGCAGTGCTTCGTGGATTTCTGCCGGAAGAACCTTCCCTTCAGCCGGGCAGAGGGCTGAAGCCCGGTTTTCCCGGAGGACGCCGGTCAATGCATGGGGCATACAAAAGCGAACGGGGCTGTCAGGATAAGCCCTAAAAGGAAATGAAAAAAGATGTGAGAAGGGCTTGCCAACTCACATCTTTTTGTTGTAGTTT
>CAMFCQ010000045.1 GCA_945948915.1 uncultured Clostridia bacterium
CAGATCGTCCTCGCCGACGAGATCAACCGCACCTCCCCCAAGACGCAGAGCGCACTGCTCGAGGTCATGGAGGAGCACCAGGTCACCGTGGACGGCGTCACCTACCCACTGCCCCAGCCCTTCATGGTGCTCGCCACGCAGAACCCGGTCGATTTCGTGGGCACCTATCCGCTGCCGGAGGCGCAGATGGACCGCTTCTTCATGCGCATCTCCATCGGCTATCCCTCCGTAGAGGACGAGATGGACATCCTCGCGCGCTACTGCGGCGCGTCCACGCCCATGCAGACCCTGTCCGCCGTCTGCTCTGCGGAGGACGTGCTTGCCATGCAGCAGCAGGTCAAGAATACCTATGCCTCCCCCGAGGTGCGCGCCTATGTCGCCGCCATCTGCGCCGCCACACGCAATACGCCGTATCTCACGCTCGGCGCAAGCACCCGCGCGGCCATCGCGCTGGTTCGCGCCGCCCAGGGCAACGCGCTGCTGTGCGGCCGCGACTACATCATCCCCGAGGACGTGCAGCGCATGGCCGCCCCGGTGCTCTGCCATCGCTTCGTGCTCTCCGCCGACGCGCGCATGCGCGGCTATACGGAGCAGCAGACGCTCTCCGAGCTGATGACCGCCGTGCGCATCCCCGTGAGGCTCAAATGACCGCCCGCGGCTTTTACACGCTGCTCTTCGGCGCGATCATGCTGCTCACGGCGCTGTCCGTCGGGAGCTCCGGCGCGTTTTTGCTGGGCATCGCGGCGCTGATGGCGTGGCTGCTCTCCCTTGCAAGCGTGCTCCTTGCGGTCTTCACCTGCCGCCTGTCCCAGCAGACGGACTGCGCGGAGATCAGCCGCGGCGGATCCTGCCTGTATACGCTGTCGGCCTCTCTGTTTTGCCCGCTGCCCGTCGCGCCGCTTTCCCTGCGCGTCGCCCTGCCCAGCGGCCGCCAGAGCGAGTATCTGCTTCCCGCGCGCCTCTTCGGTACGACCGCCAGCGACAACGCCTTTCCCTGTCCGCACGTCGGCGTGTTTGAAATCGGCGTGCTGCGCGTCGCCTTCGGCGATGTGTTCGGCTTCTTCTCGCTCTCCCAGAGCGTCAGGGCGCCGCTGATACCCGTCACCGTGCTGCCCGTCCCGCAGGAAACAAAGCCGCTCCCGACCAGTCCCGGCGAGGGCGAGAGCTCCAGCGCCCAACGCGCGCAGGCGGACCGCACCACCCCGGCGGACACCCGCGCCTGGCAGGAGGGCGACGAGCTCAAGCGCGTGCACTGGAAGCTCTCCATGCGCCGCCAGGCGCTCATGGTGCACACCTATGAGACCCCGCAGCGCCCGGACGCGCTTATCCTGCTGGATCTCGCCCCGCCGCCCGCGACAGGCGCGCTGCGCGCCGGCATGATCGACGCGCTCACCGAGACCTGCGCCGGCGTGCTCAAGTCGCTGCTGGACAGCCATCGCATCGCGCGCATGCCGCTCTCCGGCGATCACCCGCGTGAGCTGAGCGGTCAGGAGCCGCAGGCGCTTTCGCCCATGCTGCGCGCGCTCGCGCAGGAGAGCTTTTCCCGGCCGTCGGACTTTGCCCGCGTGCTGCTGCTCGCCTCCCGGCGCATGCGCCGCACCGGCTCCACCGCCATCCTCACGGCGAACCTCACCCCGCACATCGCCGACGCCATCATCGCGCTCTCCCGCATGGGCCCGCGCACGCGCGTCGATCTCATCGCGCCCGGCGCGCTCTCGCAGGAGCAGGAGCAGCTTCTGCACCTGCTTGAGTCCTGCGGGATCGAGACCCATCATGTATCAGTTGAAGGACGCTCATGAATACACCCTTCTTTTCCGTTCCGAAAGGCCTGCTCGTGCATGCGCTCGCGACGCTGTGCATCGGCTTTGGCTGCACCTGGCCTCTGCTGCTGGCGATGAACCTCGCCGCCTCCGCGCCGCTGTGCGCCGCCTGCTGCGCGCTTGTCGCGCTGCTGTTTGCGCTGGGCGACTGCATGCCCCGGCTTCGCGCCGCGGTCTATCCGCTGCTGCTTGCAGCCCTTGCCGCCGTCGCCCTGTCCTATCGCGATCAGGCCGCCGCCGTCTCCGGCGCGCTGACCCTCTTCTTAAGCGGACAGCCCCTCGCGCTGGCCGCCTATTCGCGCGCGCTCACGGCGCTGCTCTCGATTCTGCTCACCTGTGTCGGCGCGTCCCTCGCCCGCAGCGAGCTGGCGTTCTTCCCGCTGTCCATCCTCGCCGTGTTCGAGCTGCTCATCATCTCGCTGCTGGGGCTGAGCATCCATGCGCTTTCTCTGGTGCCCCTGCTTGCCGCGGTGATCCTTTCCGCCCGCGGACGCGGCGTCTCCTCGGGGCGGCTTCTGCCCATGTCCGCGTTGGTGCTTGCGCTCACGCTGCTGTGCATGCCGCTCGCCGGGCAAACCGTGCCGTCGCTGCGCGCCTTTGCCCAGCGCGTCCAGCAGGCCATTGGAGACTATCTCTTCTTCACCGATCCCCGCACCGCGTTCTCCCTCTCCTCCACCGGCTATCAGCCGCTGGGCCCGGAGCGCCTGGGCGGCACGGTTTCTCCGACGGACGACCCCGTCATGCAGGTCAGGACGCCGGGCCGCGCGCTGCTTCGCGCCACGGTCAAAAACGAGTACACCGGCCTCGCCTGGGCGGATACCACCTCAGGCCGGCGCTATCTGCTGGTCAGCCCGCGCTTTGCCCAGCTTCGGCGCAATCTCTTTGACCAGGCCCGTCCCGAAAAGGCCGTTCTTCCCCTGCTTCCCGCCGCCCGCACGCTCGAGGTCATCATGCGCGCGGACGCAGCCAGCACGCTCTTTCTCACCCAGCGCTTCCTCACACCCCGGGGCGACGGCATCGTCAGCTACTTCTCGCCCTCCAGCGAGGTCTTCGCCACGCGCAGCCTCTCCGCCGGGGACAGCTACACCTTCTCCGGCCGCCTGATCGACGCGTCCACGGACGGCGTCCGTCAGGCCGTGCTCGCCGCCTACGATGCGTCCGACCCCTATTATGAAACCGTCAAGGCCACGTATCTGCAGCTGCCCGCCTCGGTCGAGCCGCAGATCTACGAAATCGTGCAGGAGATCATGTCGTCTGCCGGCAATGCCTTTGACCGCGCCGGCGCGCTGTGCCTGTATCTGCAGCGCGGCTTCCCGTATTCCCTCACCCAGAGTGAGCCGCCGCTCACGCGCGACTTCATCTCCTGGTTCCTGCTCGAGGAAAAGCGGGGCTACTGCACGTCCTTCGCCAGCGCGCTGACCGTGCTGGCCCGCATCGCCGGTCTGCCCGCGCGCTATGTCGAGGGCTATGCCGCCCAGCCGGACAGCGACGGCGTCGCCCGCGTTACCCAGCAGGACGCGCACGCCTGGACGGAGATCTACTTCCCCGGCTTTGGCTGGCTCCCGTTCGACCCCACGCCGGGCAGCGGCAGCGCCCCGGATGCCGGCAGCGGCTCCGGGAATCCGGATTCCAATACGCCATCGCCGGACGAGGATCCGGGCGGCGCGTCCCCGGACGCTTCGCCGTCCCCCACACCCTCGCCGACGCCTGCCCCAACGGCGGAGCCCACACCCTCTCCGTCGCCCACGCCCGAGCATGCCAATCCATCCGTCACCCCGACGCCTGAGATCACGCCCGAGCCCACGCCGGTTCCAACGCCAACCCCCACGCCGTCCGTACCGCCCAAGCCGCCGGAGAATGAGAACGCTTTGCCGCTGCTCTGGCTGCTGCTTGCGCTCGTGCTGCTTGCCGTGCTCATCGCGCTGCGCCTTCTGCTCGTCTCGCCCGCGCACATCGCCGCAGGCATTCGCAGCCCGAACGACCAGTTGCTGATCTGGTATCGCGCCGTCTCGCAGGCGCTGTCCTGTCTGGGCCTGCCGCTGCTCGCCGGCGAAGCGCCCGCCACCTATCTGCTGCGCGCGCAGGAAGCCCTGGGCGGCCGGGTCACGCTCATCACGCTGGGCAAGGCGCTGTGCCTGTCCCGCTATTCGTCCCACCGTCTCAAGCCTGCTGCCGTGCAGAAGGCAGAGAAGACGTACCGCGCGGTATACGCGCTGCTTTCGCCCATGCAGAAGCTGCGTCTGCACGCCCATCGCGTTGTCCACGGCGTGAAACCGTCATCATCTGAATGATCAAACAGCGGATGGATGCGCAGCTGCGCGTCCATCCGCCGCTTTTATGCGTTTCCCGCCGTTTCAATCAGCTCATCCAGCACCGCGAGCGTATCTCTGCGGTTCATGACATGCCGTTCAAGCAGATCATTCATGAAGTACGCCTTGTACCGTGCGCAGAATTCCTTCTGCGTGATGATCGTCTCCGCGTGCTCGCCCGTCAGCTTGTAGTCCGTGTATGGCTTGGCCATCAGCGTGCCCACACCCTCGAACAGCCCCACCTCCGCCGACGGCTGCTGATAGCCCTCCTCGAAGAAATGCACGTGGAAATTAGGATTGCGCTCCTCGTGTTCGCGCAGGTTTCGCAGGATTCTGACCCGCTCCTCCGGCGTGTAGCTGCGCAGCGCGAAGAAGTGATCCGATTGCCGGCCCGTTCTCGCAAAGCGTTCCATCGCCTCGCGTGAGAAGATCACATGGCTGACCTTTTTCTTTGTTGAGGATTTGTCAAAGCGCCGCCGGTGAACACGGATCATGTCCTCCAGCGTCTCCTTCTGAGCAAAGCCGTCCATGATGCACGATGCCACGATATCAGGCTGTACGAAGCTCAGCGGCACATCCAGCTTGATCATATAGATCGCGCGGTTGTGCTCCATGCTGAGGCATTCCCTGGCGAAGTCCAGATAGCCGCTGTCGTCCATTGCCTTGTCAAACATCTTCTTGAGTGGCGGCATCCGCTTCAGATCCTGCATAAAGCATGTCCTGATCGGACTGTTGTCCCCCGTCGGTATCCGGCACATCGGCACGAACACGCCCTGATCGATCAGCAGCAGCTGCCGGTCGTACCAATCGCCCTGCGCATCCTGCACATGCGCGTAGATGCAGCTGCAGCGGTAGACGCATTCCCGCTCCCGGCTGACCATGTTCGGCTCCATGCAGTATGCATCGTAGAAATCACAGTACAGCAGCGGCTGGATGGCGGCGATGTTGCGGACGATCTCCTCCGATCCTGTGTAGATCACGTGAACGACCTTCACCTCGCAGCCCTTGTCCCTGCGGTCAAGCCAGTCATGCAGCGCGTCAAAAATCGCCCGGTCGCAGCAGCCCATGATGGTCAGGTGCACCCGTTGGGCGCAGGCAGCCGCTTCAATCTCCTTGCGAAAACCCGGATCCTGCGGATTGTCATTCGCCGTCTCAATGCGCACCGTCCGGCATGCCGGCTTGGAGGCGCTGCATGTCAGCAGCACGCGCATCGCCTGATTGCCCAGATAGTCCTTCATGCCGATCCGGCTGATCTCCAGCGCCTGTTCAAGCCGCTGCCGCTGCTTCTCGTCAAGCGACAACGGATCCTCCTGCGTCAGCCGTGTATAGAACGCCTTCCGTGCGCTGTGGCTGCTCTCCCCGCTGAGGATGCGGAAAATGCTGTTGCGGCTTTTGTAGTTCATCATGCGTGCCAGTTCAGAAGCGGAAACTCTCTTTTCCTTCAGGATTTTTTTCAGGCAAGGTCCGAATTCCAGTGTCAAATGCGCCGTATTGTCTGTCTTCGGCTCCATAAGCAGCCCCTCCGGTTAACAGATGTTACAAGTATATTATAATGTCAGTTTTCCAAGAAATCAATGATAAAAAACAGTTGATACCGGCGGTGCCTCCCCGGAAACCTTCCATTTCCCTTTGTTCCCATTCCCTCCAAGGACCTGGGAATCCCGCCGCGCTGCATCCGATACCGGTACCCTGCAAAAGGATATACATAAAAAGCCTGCTCCGTTACGAAGCAGGCCTGAATTTTCCTTCAGATTCTCAGCCGATTTCAGAGATGATCCTCTGCATCTCGTCCCATTTTTCCTCCATCCGGCGCACCAGCGTGAACTGCGTGCGCGCACGGTCGAGGTTGTGGTTTTCCCTGTGCACCTTGAAATACTTGTCCCCGTTGAGATGATCCGCCAGAAAGCGCATGCCGCACTCGAGCGTCATGAGCTTGGCGCCCATGGGCAGCAGCTCCTTTTCGCGGGCATTGAGCGCCGCGCCCGCCTCCGCCAGGAAGCCCTCGGCAAAGGCCTTGAACATCGGCAGAGAGAACTGCACCTTGTCAAGGTCGGTTTCATCCTCGGCCGCCGTGTTCGCGCCCGTGCGGATGGAGTCGCCGAAGTCATACGCCGCCAGGCCCGGCATCACCGTGTCCAGATCGATCACGCACACGCCTTCGCCGGTCTTCTCGTCCAGCAGCACGTTGTTGAGCTTGGTATCGTTGTGCGTCACGCGCAGCGGGATTTCGCCCGCCGCCATGGCGTCCGCCAGCGCATGCACCTCGCGCGCGTAGCCCTTGCAGAAGGCAATCTCCTCCTGCACCTGCTCAAGGCGTCCCGCCTCGTTGCGCGCAATCGCGTCCTCGAGCTGGCGGTAGCGCGCCGGCGTGTTGTGGAAATCGACGATCGTCTCGTGCAGCTTCGATGCGTCAAAGCCGCCCAACTGCTGCTGGAATTTGCCGAACGCGCGGCCGGACAGCGCAAAAAGCGCCTCCGTGTCCGGCAGATCGACGGACTTCGTCCCCTCAATAAACAGGTACATGCGCCACAGCTCGCCGTCCTCGGCGAGGGTATAGTGCCTGCCGTCCCGGGTTTCAACCAGCGTCAGCGTCTCGCGCAGCGGATCGCCGCCCTCCGCTTCAATGATGGCGCCCAGATATGCGGTCACCTTCTCGATGTTCTCGATCACCTCGATCGGCTTGGGGAACACATAGCTGTTCACCCGCTGCAGGATGTAGCGCCTGTCGCCCCCGTCCGCGTGCACGATCACGCACAGCGTATCGTTGATGTGGCCGTTTCCGTACGGCGCCGCCTCGATTTCCCCCTGCGGCAGCATAAACTGTTCAATGATCTTCTGAATCTTCTCGTTCATGGTCAAAACCCTTCTGTTTGGTGATGTAACTCTTCCGTCAGGCTCCAGCCTCTGGTACAAAGCCGCAGACATTACACAGTTTCATCCGTGGTGCAGCCTGCGTCATGCCGTTTGCTCACCCGATGGCGTCCTGCACGATTTCAAGCGCCGTGCGCAGCCGCCTCGCGTCGATCTGGCCGGGCGCGCTCGCCTCGCCCGCCGTGCCGAAGGTCAGGCAGCTGCCCAGGCATGCCCCGCCGATGCGCGTGATCACGCCCGCCGGTCCCATCGCGATGGCGATCATCGGGATCGTCAGCTCCTCGCGGACGCTCGCGTATACCTGCGCCAGCGCAAACGCCTCGGCGTTTGTCCGCGTCATCACCGCCGCCTTGCATACGTCCGCGCCCAGCGCTTCCTGACGCTTGAGCCATTGCGCGGCGCGCCGCATGTCCCCGATCTCGCCGAACTCGTGGCTCGATCCCACCAGCAGCACGCCGGCCTTCCTCGCCTTTTCGGCGATCCGCGCAAAGGCTTCCTCGCCCGCGCTCAGCTCGCAGTCCACCGCGTCGCATGCCCGGCTCTCGATCACCGCGCAGAGCAGCGTCTCATATGCCTCCGCGTCCGCGCTGCCCGCGCCGCCGTCGCGCCTTGTGCGCATCGTGAACAGCAGCGGGATCTCTCCCGCATTTTCGCGCACAGCCTGGCATGCGTCCACAGCCTGCTGCCGCAGAGGCATCTCCGTCAGGCTGTCGATGCGCAGCTCGATCACGTCGGCCTGCGCCGCTTTCGCGCGCGCCGCCGCCTGCGCGATCTCCGGAATCGTCCGGCCCATCACCGGCACGCAGATCGCGGGCATGCCCTCGCCCAGTATCACGCTGCCCAGCGTTGCGGTCTTTCTCGCTTTGCACTCGCTCAATCTTGACAACCCCTCGGCAAACGCCTATAATACGCATAGCGTTTGCTGATGTGGTGGAATGGCAGACACCGGGGACTTAAAATCCCTTGCCGTCAGGCGTGCGGGTTCGAGTCCCGCCATCAGCACCAATCCTCAAAAACCGGCCTCCCTGTACAGGGAGGCTTTTTCTATGCCATTCTATTATATCACAGCTTTTGCCCGATGCAAGGGCACAAATGCAATCATTCCTTGTTCTGCGCCACATCCAGCAGCTTGCGCAGCACCGGCGCATCCAGCCCGAAGAGGCTCAGGTTTTCCAGCAGGCTGACCAGCTCCGTCGCGATCATATAGGTCATCGCCGCGCCGCCGATGCCCTGCATCTCAAGCGCCTCGCCCACATAGACGCAGATCAGCACCACCAGCCACTCAAGGCCCTTTTTCACCATGCCCATCGCCAGGGCGCTCGAGGACACCTTGCCGCTGTCCGACTTTTTGCTCTTGCCCCACAGCGCGCACAGCACGCCCGTGAGCACGTCCGCACCCTGCGTCACCAGCAGCGCCTTGGCAATCGGCGGCAGCCCGGCAAACCAGGCAGCTGCCGCGCCGATGACCGCGCCCAGCATTCTCACCGCATTGGGCCGAACTGCGCGCCAAATCTCCATCCCCTGTTCCTTCATGTTTTCCTCCCTTCGTTTCGTCCGTCAGTCCACCGGGCCCGACGTGATCCGCAGTGTAAATCCGCCAGCCGGCGCAAAGGCGTTGCCTTCCTCGTCCGTAATCACAATACGCGCGTCCTGCTTCGCCTGTGCAAAGCAGATGTAGCGCTTGGCCGCATAGCCCGTTCCGCCCCGGAAGGCGATTTCGACCCATTCGCCTTCGTCTCTGAGCACTTCCACCTCATCACCCGGCGAAAGGTTTCCAATGATGCTGCCGCCCGGCGCAGCGCGCACGTTCAGCGTCCCCTTCGTCTCCACCCTGCCCATATACAGGCAGCCTGCTTCCTGCTGCTCCACTTGTCCTTCTCCCCCCGATCTTCCGCGCGCCGGTGCAGGCCGCGATCCGGCCGCGGCGCTCTGTCATTTCTCACCGGCCGCTGTACGTCCTGGTCACCGTCGAGCTCGTTCCCTCCGTGTGGCTCGTGCCCGTTGTATCGGTGGTCGCGCTGCCCTGCGTGCTGCTCGTGCCGCTCGTCGCGCTGCCCATGCTGCCGGATACGGCCGTTAGATAGTTCTGGTTGTACGCGCTGCGCCGGCTCTCCTTGAGCTCCTGCACCTTCGCCGCCAGCGCTCTGGCGTAGTCCGTGCTGATCCGCCCCTGCGTCTGCGCGTTCTGCTGCGCCGAGAGCGCCATCTGCTCGCGCGCCTGGGCCGTCTTCTGTGCATGGTCGTCCGTCAGCTCCTTCACCGCGCGCGAAAGCCGGTCGCCCGTGTTGGCCAGCGTTTCCAGCGCGTAGCTGCTGCGTCCCATGCCCCGCGCAAGCGCCGCCGTCTGCACGTCCGCCGCGCTTCTTGCGTAGCTGCGCTTCTGCTCGTCAATGCTTCTGGTCAGCTCGGAGGCCAGGCTTTCGAGCTCCTGTTCTCCCGTCAGCTTCTCCGTGTCGTATTTCTGCTGCGCCGCCTCCAGCTCGGCATCGCGCTGGGGCGCAAGCAGGTTTTCCGCATACGCGTCGATTTCCTCGTCCGTCATGTAACCCATCAGGCCCGAGAGAATTCTGTCGCGCAGCGCCTCATCAAGCACCTTGCTGGTCGTGCTTTGGTTCTGGCTGTCGCTCTTGCTGGCGCTTTCGCTGTGGGATTTGCTGGTTGTCGTACTCTGGTGCTCCGTAAAGGATTCCGTAATCCTCGCCATCTTCTCCTCCTTATTCCTCGTCTGCGCTGTATTCCACCTGAACGCCGCCGTAAATGCGCCAGCCCGCGGCCTTCGCGCGGCTCGCGATTCTCAGCTTCACGCGCACGCCGCTGTTCTGCAGCTTCACCCGGTAATCCCGCCGCCGCTTATTCAGCAGAATGCTCTTTGTCTTCTCCCGCCTGTCCGTCACGATCGTCAGCTCCACCGGCACGTCGTTTTCGTCCGCGTCCGCCGTAAAGCGCAGCACAAAGTCCCGCTTTACCAGATCCTTGCCCAGGTCCAGCCACGGCGTCTCCCAGAGACTCTCCATCGGCAGGCCCATGTACCCGCCCGCGCGCTCGTCATCGTAGCGCAGCACCTCGTACGGGCTGTCCGCCTGCGTGAAGTACACCTTGCCGTCCAGCGCATAGAAGTCCTTCACCCGCAGGCCCTTTCGCACCATGAACGTCCCACGCTCCGCGTCGTACTCGATCACCGCGTTGTTCTGGCTCAGCACGTCGCTCTCGTTTCCCCTGATGCACAGCGCCAGATAGTACACGTGGCCGCATACGCACGCCGTGGCCAGCTCGTCCGTCCCCGCCATGCGCATGCGCATCGTCTCGTGCAGCGCGTCGCGGGAGAGCAGGGAAAGCGTGCTCCCGTCGTAGACGCCCAGCCCGCCGGTGGTCAGGAAGAACATCTGCAGTCTGTCCGCGCAGACCGTGCGCGCCTGCACAGGGCCGTCCGTGCCGTAGGCCCGGGTGATCGTGAAGCTCGACGGATCGGTGCCGCGGATCTCAAACGCTGTGTTTCGCTTGATCGAGAGCAGATACCCGCCGAACGGACACAGCGCGATGAACGCATCGCCGTCCCAGGTCGGCTGCCTGATCACGCCGCCGCCCAGCTCGGGCGTCTCCGCCACGCCCGTCCAGTCGAACGGATCGTACGGCCGGGAGTAAAACACATCGTCCGGATACCCCGGCGCGCCCGTGCCCCAGATGCGCTCGGCGTGCCGCTGCAGCACGGCAAAGCGCACATCCGCGTAGTCCTCGCCGATGCGCAGCATCTTCCTTTCCACCCGCAGGTCGCTGCCGTAGACCGCAATCATTCCGTCCTGCGCGTTGCTCATGATCAGCACGTCCACCGTCCCGCCGTCCTCGAGGGCCTCGTAGGTCACGCTGCTCCAGCGATTGGACAGAAATCCCTGCGCGCGCTGCGCCCAGCCCGCGTCGCCCGTCGTGTAGGTGTAGATGGAGCCGCCCGCCGCAGCGACAAACACCTCCGGATCATCCGGCCTTGTCCGCCTGTGAAAGCGCGTCAGCGTCTCGATCGGCATGCCCAGCGCCGGGAATGCGCGGCTGGTGCCGTAGCTTGTCGCCAGCAGCCCGTTTTCCGTACGCATGTTTTCCGCCCGGTAGGCATAGTTCACGTCTACGTTCGTGTCACCTGCCGCCTGATACACGCCCTTGGGCGTGGGGATCGTGAAGCGATATGCCTCGTCCTTTGCGCGTCTTTCCCTGTCCGCCATCCTGTTCACCTCCGGTATCGCGCGTCCGTCACCGCGTACAGGTTGCGCAGGCGCGTCACGCTGCCCGCGCCCTGCGGCGTGAGCGTGCGCATCTGCTGGTAAAAGCTCTGCCTGAAGAATTCCGCCCGGCTCTGCTTGGCCAGGCTGCCGCTGGACAGATGCCGGTAGCAGATGTAGTCCGCCAGCGCGGGATGCGCGTAGGACGGCAGCCGCGGCTCGTCCGTATCCTCCTCAAGCGCCGCCCATTCCACCTCGCACAGCGCGCGGATTCTCGCTTCCTTTTCCCCGGTCTTCAGCGCCGTGCCGTCCGCGGAGAGGGAAAAACGCACAGGTCTTCCCTGTGCGTCCAACACCTCCACCACCCGCATGATGGGCAGCGCGGCGATGTCCGCGCAGCCCTCTTCATCCGTCGTCAGTTCAAAGGTTTCCCGTGGTTTGAGGAACAGGCGCAGCGCGATCATGTAGCCCATGTTCGCGTAGCTTTTGAACAGCTCGTCGTATTCCGTGATGTCCTCCGCCGCCTCGTCCAGCTGCCGCAGCGCCAGCTTCATGATGCTTGCCAGCGTCATTGCGCTCACCTCACAGGTTGCCCGTGTTTTTGAGGATTTCCACGAGCGGCGCGGGGATCATCACCGTCCTGCCGCGCATGAAGTAGAAATCCGCGCCGTTGAGGCCCACGTACTGCACGTCGTCGCTGCTGCCCGGTGCCAGCGGCAGGATCACCTTTTCCATGCTGCACCCCGCGCAGCCCGCCTGCGCGGTCAGCTTGTCCATGTTCGCCTGCGTCGCCTCGCACTTCGCACGGAGTGCACTGGACGCCTTGTCAATCGTTCGGGTCGTATTGGTCTTGATCGCCATCTTTCTTCCTCCTTGTCATATCTCTGTGAATCGCCGTCTTCCCCTCTGGGGAAGGTGCCCGAAGGGCGGATGAGGTCTCCGCCCGCAGGCGGAGCCTCTCCTTTACGCCGTGAACCCGCACTCGATCCTCACCGCGTATTCCGGCTGGAGCATCTTCACGCCGAAGCCGTCCATCTTCCAGCCCACGGTGGAGATCTGGTCCAGCGGATCGCTCGTGCCCGCGCTGCCCGCAGGCTTGACGATCACGCGCGGCTTGGCGCCCTTGAAGCTCGTGTAGCCATAGGCGTACTGGCCCAGCACGATGACGCTGGCCACGTCCGCGCCGCTCTCGCCCGCGCCCTCGAAGACCTTCGCCTCGGTCGTCTCCACGATGCGGCAGCCAAACAAGCGGCCGATCTCGCCGGTGTACACCGCTTCCTTGTCCTGGTAGCGGCTCACCGCCACAAACGTCTCGTCGTCCTGCAGGTCAAAGAACGTGTCGGGGCCGACAATCGCAATGTAATAGCCGCCGAAGGTCTGCGCGTGCGCCTTCTTGAGCTTGCGCACCGCCTTGCGCAGCTCCTTGGTGGTCAGCTTGTCCGAGGAGGTCAGCGCGCCGCGGCTGGTCTTGCCGCCCGCATAGATCACGTTCGTACAGGTCGCCAGCTCCTCGCGCACCACCGCGTCGATGGAGCGCGCGCCCGCGTCGCCGAAGAGCTTGGTCTTGCGCAGGATGTTCATGTCCAGGTGCGACAGATCCAGCTTGTCGGTGCAGCGCGCATACTCGCCGTACTGCTCCAGCTTCACCGTCACCTCCGTCTCCGTCAGCATCACGCTCTCGCCCGGCTCGCCCTCGGTCAGGGTCGTGGTGTTCGCCTCCAGCGGGATGATCTTGCGCATGTTCATCACCAGGCCGTTGTTCATCGGCATGCGGTGCTCGTCGCCGAACTGCAGATGCACCAGCTCCGGCTCAAACGTGCGCAGCAGCTCGCGGTTGTAGTAGGTCTGCATGCCCGGGGTCAGGCCCGCGCTCGCCGTCATGTTGGTATTGGTACTCGTGTAAGCCATCTTGTTTCCTCCTTATTCTCTCTGAATTGTCCTCTCTGCTTGTTCCTCTCGTCCGCCTTATAGCCTCACATCCTCACCTTCTTTCCCATCATCGCCGCCTCGCGCGCCTGCCTGGAGAACGCGTCAAACTGCGCGTCGCTCATCGCGTCGATGCGGTTTTCCGGCATGGCCGCGCCCGCCGCGCTGCTTCGGGTCACGGGCACGCCGCGCCTGCGCGCCGCCTGCATGGCCTTCGCCTCCATCAGCTGCCTGCGCAGCATTTTGGCCGCCGCACGGATCAGATCAAGGCCTGCCGCCACGTCGCTGCGCACACCCTCATCCTGCGAGAGCGCCGTCAGCTCCTCGGCGGTCCAGCCGTCCTCAAACAGCATGCCGACGCCCTCGCGCAGGCTCGCCTCCAGCTCTGCGTCCTCCCGGGCCGCGGCCTCGGCGCTGTCCTCCATCAGCTCGCCCGTGATCTCCTGCGCGCTCAGCGGCGCAGTCCTCATCTCCTCGTTCCTCTCTTCCATCGTCTTTCTCCTTTCCTTTGATTGGCCGGCCAAAACCGGCTTTATTCAGCAGCGGGCACAGCCCGCCTGACTGCCTGCAGCACGCTCTCCTTGATCCGGTGGCCCTCCAGCAGCCGGATGACCTCCTCTGCCGGCAGCGGCGTGCCCGCCTGGGCGCAGATCTGCACCGCCTGCAGGATGAACTCATTGTCCTGCGCGATCTGATCCGGGTTGCCGCGCTGCACCTGCACGCGCACCGTGTACGCGGGCCGCGGCACCGCGCCGCCCCTTTGCCCGGCCATCTCCGGCGCGATCAGCTCAATCAGCCTGTCGCGCACGCCGTCCCCGCCGACGATGCGCAGCGTGCGTCCCGGCTCCATGTATTCGCTGAGCACCCACAGGATCATCTCCACCATCTCGCGGAAGCTGTCCTTGAATCGCTCCGTGTGCCAGCGCGTGATCTTGCTGCCCGCCTGCTGCAGGGCGTTGATGGCCGTGCCCGCCGTCACGTTCATGCCGCCCTCGCCGCGCGAGAACTGGTTCTGGCCGCAGTCCTGCTTCATCGCGTCCGCCATGTACTGCATGATCTGGTAGACCTGGCCGTTGAGCGGCTGCGTCTGCACCGTCTGCAGCACCTCGCGGATGTCGCTGCCGTCCCATTCGATCACCGTCTTGCTCAGGTCCGCCACGTCCTCCGCGTTCACGCCGCTGCCGCGCCGGATGAAATGCCGCTGCACGCTGCTCTCTCTGGCGTTGTCGTCGATGTACTTGGTGTAGCGGTCGATGGCGTGCTGCGTTTCCTTGTAGTCATGAATCAGGCCCGAGCCGAACGGTCTGCGCCATACGTCGCGGTAGCGGTACAGCACAAACGGATACTGCCCGTGTGCGTACACGCCGCCGTCGTATTCGCCCGGCTCCAAATCAAGGCCAAAGCCCGTCTGCGTGCTCACCAGCAGCGCGCCGCCGGCAAACTGCGCCATGTGCACGATGCTCCCTCTGCGCGCCGGATCATAGCGCTTGTACCAGAACTCGATCAGCGTCACCTTGCTGTCCCCGTCCGGCGCCTCGATGTCCGTCCGTTCATCGCGCCCTGCGTATTCGTCGCTCACGACGAAGCCCCGTGCGATCGGGTAATGCTCCTCCACCCAGCCGACCGTCGTGTGCGTCGCCTTGAAGCACGCGCGCCCGTCCTGGATGTTCTCGTACATCGGGTCGGGGTAGAAGTCCTCCGGATGCCAGCACAGCACGCTCGCCATGCCCGCGCCGTCCTCCATGTCGTCGTCCCAGAACACCTGCGCCACGCCCGTGCCGGTGACCACCGCGTCCTCCATGATCCTCTGATACTTGCCCGGCCAGCCCGCGTGATAGAGCACAAAGCTCACCACGTCGCTCATCTCCTCCGCGCTGCGCAGGGTCTCCTCGCGCTCGGGCACCATCCTGGCCTCGGGCATGTTGTCGATCTGGTCGGCCACCACGTTGTCCACGCAGCTGTTGAGCGTGCTCATCGTCGGGCTCGTTCCGCTTCTCTCGCTCTGCTGAAGCGCCCGCATCCTTCGCGCCTCGCGCATCTCCTCGTGCTCCTCGCGCAGCTGTTCGTAAAAATGCTCAAACAGTGTGATGCCGCGCCGCAGGATCTCCCGCTCCTCGCCGGACATCGGCTGCTCGATGCCCCGCAGCTCGCTTTGGCGCACATCCGCGCTTTGTTCTTCCCGTCGTCTCTTTCTCATGAATCCTCCTCGTTTCTTGCACTGATCGTCGTTGAACACACACCTTTGGTGTTCTCACCAGGTCGGGCGCAATCCCCCCGTCAGGTATCGCTATGCTCCCTGACTGCTTTTCTTCTGATCGCTTCGCGATGGAGGACGTTGGGCTGCCGCCCAAACCTGCCTGAGGGACGCAGTCCCTCAGACTCCCTCCTTCGCTTCGCGCACATCAAAGCGATTCAGGCGGCAACCCGTAGGGCTGACGGATGAGGTTGGCTTCAGTCCCCCAGCGGGTCAAACCCGCCCGGCTTCTTCCGCTGCACCTGCGCCCGCGGCGCGATCGGCCTGCTCATCAGGAAGTACCGCGTCTCGTCGTAGATATGATCCTCGCCGCTGGTGTCGATGTCCTCGGGATTTTTCCTGTCGTAGACCAGCGCGGGGATCGTCCGGATGAAGTCCCGGCAGTTTTCAAACACATAGAGCATCGGCCGTCCGTCCTCGCCGAACTTGAGCCGCTCGTGCAGCTGCATCTTACCCGGCAGGCGCGTGTTGTCGCCCTTCTGGAAGATCACCCCGCCAAAGCCGCTACGGATCTGTTCCTCCACGCTCATTCCCCTGCTCCTGTCCCAGATCGCCGGATCGGCGATGCCCCTGGGCCGTATGCCGTCGGTGAATTCGCTTTCCAGAAGATTCGCCAGCTCCTGCGCGATCTCGCCCGGCGGCAGCATCAGCCCCGTGTTCGGCTCGCCCGGCACGCAGCCGTAGAGCTCCTTGTAGCGGTACACCCGTCCCTCCTCGTCCACCGTCCATACGCCGAATGAAAACGGCCGCGTGTATCCGTGATCGAAGCTCACGTAACGCGGCCAGTGATAGGGAATGTCAAACGGGCGGATGACGTGCGTATACAGCCCGTCCTCGTAGTGTGCGGGATCGTCGATGAATTCCGGGAACGCCTGCCCGTCAAAGGCGTCCCACTTGCCGTAAAGCAGCGCGTCCCGCAGCGCGCGGGGCTTCTGCTCCAGCTCGATCACATAGTCGCGCGTGATGTACGGGTTGTCCGTCGCCAGCGCGGGGATGTACTGCACCCTGCGCACCTCGGCGGTGCCGAGCACCTCGCTTCTCACCGGGATCTCCCGCACCTGCCGCCCGCCGTCCGTCGCATCGACGAACCGCGCCTTCACCCAGGCGTGGCCCGGCCCGCCGGGATTGCTCGCGCAGCGCACGCAGGGCACGATGCCCAGCCGCTTCTCGGCGCGCAGCCTCGTGCGCAGGTAGTCGTACATCGCCTTGGTGAAGTGCGTCAGCTCGTCGAAGTACAGCCAGTGGATCTCCGCGCCCTGGTACTTGAGCAGCCCCTCTCCCTCGTTCTGCAGGTGGCAGAAGTGCGCCACGCTCCCGTTGATGAGCTTCAGCTCGTGCGTGCCCGCCACATACCTGCCCAGCTCCTTGGGCACGATGGTCAGCATCGTCTTCACCAGCGTCATCTCCAGCTCCGGATAGGTTCGTCTGAACAGGTACGCGTGCGTCCCGGGGTATTTGAGCAGCCGCATCAGCGCGTCCCAGCAGATGGCGTAGCTCTTGCCGCCGCCCGCCGCGCCGCCATAGAGCACCTCGTCGCATTCGCTCTCGTGGAACGCCTTTTGCTTGTCCGTCGGCTGATAGCTCAGGAGGATGTCCATGCGTCCTCCTCATGCCGCTTCGGCATGCCGATTTTTGGCGTTTCCCCGCTGAAGCGGATGGTCACGTCCTTTTTATCCTCCTTGGCCACGCGCACGCCCGCCCGATCCAGGATGTCCTTTGCCGCCCGCTGCGTCACCGCCTGCGCCGTCTCCCCGTCCCGCAGCAGCTGCGCCTGCTTGCGCGCCGCCTCCTCGGCGCTCTCGTTGACGCAGATCTGCGCCCGCAGCTTGGCGGCCTCGCTTCGCGTGTGGTATGGCTCCAGCCTTCGCTTGTCGCTGAGCACAGCCAGCACCGATCTGGGCGACAGCTTCATCCTCCGCGCGATCTCCTCCGCCTCCAGCCCCTCCTCAAAGTACGCGTGCAGCACCTCGCCGCACCGCTTTTCCGACAGCTTCCCCATGCCTCTCCTCCTTTCGGGGATCAAAAAACCGCCTCTCAGCGCGAGAAGCGGTTTGTTTGTTCCTTGCTTTGTCTTCCTTCTTTTGACAAGCCTATCATACCACAGCGCGCTTTCGCCCGCAAGCTGACATTTGCGGACTTTTGAGGACATCTCATGCCGACTCAATCTCCCGCCGGTAGCGCGCGCACTGCCGTTTGCAGCGGTCCATGGCCTGCGCTGCCTCCTCCACGGTAAACCCGTTGATGTAGTACATCACGCAGAAGGAATACAGCTCCGGCCGCATGCCGTCCATCGTCTCGCGCGCCTCGCGTTCGTATCTGCGCAGCACCTCGCTCTCCCGCTTGAGCATCCGCTCCATCGCCTCGCGCCTGATCATCTCCATCTCCAGCCCGCGCGCCTGCCCGCCCGACGCCCGGGGCATTCCTTCCGTCCGCAGGCTGCGCACGCCGTCCGGCGACAGCTCGCGCATCTGCTCCGTCAGCCGGCGCACCAGCATCACCTGCCGCCTCACCCGATTCAGTGCTTCCTTTCTCTCCATATATTCTCTCTGTGTTCCTCCTTTATGCGAACTTATGTTCTCATTATAGGCCGAAATGCGAACGCCGTCAACCCCAAAAAGAAAAATCGCCTTCCTCTTTGAGAAAGACGATTGGATGAAAACAGATGAAATTCGCGCTGATAGAAACAAGCTTCGCCTTCCCCCATTGGGGAAGGCAGCTCGCCGCAGGCGAGTCGGATGAGGTCTCCCGCTTGGCGCGTGAGGTGCCGTATCAGTCTCTCCTGTACAGATCGCGCGTGTAGACCTTGTCCTCCACGTCGGCCAGATCCTCGTGCCAGCGGTTGGCGATGATCACGTCGCACTTCTGCTTGAACGCGTCCAGGTCGCGCATCACCAGGCTGTTGAAGAAGCGCTCCTCCTTCATCGTCGGCTCGTAGACGACGACCTCCACGCCCTTGGCCTTGATGCGCTTCATCACGCCCTGAATGCTGCTCTGGCGGAAGTTGTCGCTGCCCGCCTTCATCGTCAGGCGGTACACGCCCACAATCGGGTGCTCCTTTTCCGGGAAGCCCGCGCGCAGCAGAATCCGCTCGGCGACAAAGTCCTTGCGCGTTCTGTTCGCGTCCACGATCGCGCCGATGATGTTGTTGGGCACCTGATCGTAGTTGGCCAGCAGCTGCTTGGTGTCCTTGGGCAGGCAGTATCCGCCGTAGCCGAAGGACGGGTTGTTGTAGTGGCTGCCGATGCGCGGGTCCAGACACACGCCCTCGATGATCGCCTTCGTGTCAAGGCCGCGCACCTCGGCGTAGGTGTCCAGCTCGTTGAAGAAGCTCACGCGCAGCGCCAGGTAGGTGTTGGCAAACAGCTTGACCGCCTCGGCCTCCGTCGGGCTGGTAAAGAGCACCGGCACGTCTTCCCTGACCGCACCCTCCTGCAAAAGCGCCGCGAAGGTCCGTGCCGCCTGCTGCATCCTTTCGTTGTTCGGGTCTGCGCCCACGATGATGCGGCTGGGATACAGGTTGTCGTAGAGCGCCCGGCCCTCGCGCAGGAACTCCGGGGAGAACATCACGTTGCTTACGCCCATCTTCTCGCTGATGGCCACCGTGTAGCCCACCGGGATCGTCGATTTGATGACGATCGCCGCGGCCGGGTTCACGCGGTTCACCTGCGCGATCACGCTCTCCACGCTCGAGGTGTCGAAGTAATTCAGCTTCGGGTCGTAGTTCGTCGGCGTGGAGATCACGACGATCTCCGCGTCCCTGTACGCGCTGTCCCCGTCCAGCGTCGCGGTCAGGTTCAGCTTCTTTTCCGCCAGATACTGCTCAATCTCCGCATCCTGAATCGGGGACTCGCGGCGATTGATCTTCTCCACCTTTTCCGCGATCACGTCCACCGCCGTCACCTGATGGCGCTGGCTCAGCAGCACCGCCAGGGAAAGCCCCACATAGCCCGTGCCTGCAACCGCTATCTTCATGTCGTCCGTGCTCCTTTGCTGCGTCCGCTTGGTTTCAGCCTTTTTCATATATCTTTCTCCGCAAAGCTCCATTCTCAGGCAAAGAGCCGCAGGATTTACACAAGTCCATCGGAGATGCCGCCGGCAGCAGGCCGGTTACTTGTGATACAGGTTGTTCTTCTCGTAGGTCGGCTCACACGTCAGGTTCATGCCCAGCCGCTTGAACACACCGTCGTCCACCGTGGAGAGGATGACCGAGCAGTGCACCTCGCAGTTCTTCAGCTCGCCGATCTTCTGCATCGCGCGCATGGCGTTTTCGTCGCCCGCGGCGCTGATGGCCAGCGCGACGAGCATTTCGTCCGTGTGCAGGCGCGGGTTCTGGCTCTTCATGTAGTCGGTCTTCAGCGTCTGGATCGTGCCGATGACCTCCGGGGAGATCAGCTTGATCTCGTCCGGGATGCCCGCCATCGTCTTGAGCGCGTTGAGCATCGCCGCGGACGCCGGGCCAAAGAGGTCGGTCGTCTTGCCGGTCACGATCGTGCCGTCCGGCAGCTCGATGGCGGCAGCCGGCTTGCCGGTCCTGTCCGCCACGGAGAGGGCAGCGGGCACCACAGCGCGCTCCTCCGGCTCCAGGCTCAGCGAGCTCATCAGCAGCTCGATCTTGCTCACCTCCGCGCCGGAGGACAGGCCCTGGCGCACCTGGCAGGCCGCCTTGAAGTAGCGACGGATGATCTCCTGACGGGACGCCTCGCGGCAGGCCTCGTCGTTAACGATGGACAGGCCGACCATGTTCACGCCCATGTCCGTCGGGCTCTTGTACGGGCACTCGCCGTAGATGCGCTCAAAGATCGTGCGCAGCACCGGGAAGATCTCCACGTCGCGGTTGTAGTTGACCGTCGTCTGGCCGTATGCCTCCAGGTGGAACGGGTCGATCATGTTCACGTCGTTCAGGTCTGCGGTCGCGGCCTCGTAGGCGAGGTTGACCGGGTGCTTGAGCGGCAGGTTCCAGATCGGGAAGGTTTCAAACTTCGCATAGCCCGCCTTGATGCCGCGCTTGTGCTCGTGATACAGCTGGCTCAGGCAGGTGGCCATCTTGCCGCTGCCCGGGCCGGGCGCGGTCACGACGACCAGCGAGCGCGTGGTCTCGATGTAGTCGTTGCGGCCATAGCCGTCGTCGCTGACGACGAGGCGGATGTCCGTGGGATAGTTCGGGATGGGATAATGGCGGTAGACCTTCAGGCCCAGGGCCGTCATCCGGTTTTCAAAGGTGATGGCGGACGGCTGATCGGCGAACTGCGTCAGCACGATGGAGCCCACATACAGCCCGAAGCCGCGGAAGATGTCGATCAGACGCATGACGTCGGTGTCATAGGTGATGCCCAAGTCACCGCGGCGCTTGTTCTTTTCGATGTCGCCGGCGCTGATGGCGATGACGATCTCCGCCTGATCCTTGAGCTGAAGGAGCATCTTGATCTTGTTGTCCGGTTCAAAGCCGGGCAGCACGCGCGAGGCGTGGTAGTCGTCAAAGAGCTTGCCGCCGAATTCCAGATACAGCTTGCCGCCGAACTGCCTGATGCGCTCCCTGATGCGCTCGGACTGCAGGCGGATGTACTTGTCGCTGTCAAAGCCGATTCTCTTCATATGCCCTCTCCTCTGTCCCCATTCACCCGTTAAGGCTGTCAAAAAACGATAAACAGTATAGCAAAACTCGCGCAGCGTTGCAAGATGCGCGCGCAGATTTCAGGCGTACTGCGTCCCCTGCATGCGTCCGGCGTTCACCCCGCCGAACACGCGCAGATTAGGCGCGCATGCGTCGAAGGCGAAGTCCGCCACGCGCGTGGTCGCGGGCATCTTGACAAAGGCGAGCCGCGTGCAGCCAAAGAACGCCATGCGGCCCACGCTGCCCGTTCCCCAGGGCAGCGTCACCTGCGAGAGGCTTTCGCATCCGGCAAACGCGCTGTCGCCCACGCGCTCCAGGCCCCGCTCCAGGCTCACGCTCAGCAGGCTCCTGCAGCCGAAGAACGCGCTCTCGCCGATCTCCCGCACATTCGCCCCGATGCTCAGATGGGACAGCGTGCCGCAGGCGAAGAACGCCTTCTTCGCCACGCCGACGACAGGGCGTCCGCAGATCTCCGCCGGGATCTCGATGCGCTGCGGCGTCTCCTGTCTGGCGCCGGTGACGATCAGCGAGCCGTCCTCCTGCTCCGTCAGGATGAGCGCCTCATCCTCGCGCCAGTTCTCGGAATCGTAGCTCACCCCGTTGAGCTGCGCGTACTGCTGCGCTGGCGCGTCCTTGGCGCCGTACAGGCACAGCTGCCGCCCGCAGCCGAAGAACACGCCGCCGCCGAAGGACGCCAGGCTGGCGGGCACATCCACCCGCTGAAGGCCCGTGCACTTGGAGAAGCAGGACGGCCCCAGCGCCTGCACGCCCGGCTCGATGCGTACGCGCGTCAGGCCCGCGCACTTGGCAAAGGCTAGCGTGCCCACGCGCTGCACCCCGCCGGGGATCACCAGCTGCGTCAGATGGCTGCAGCCGGAGAACGCCATCTCGCCGATCTGCCTGAGGCTGGGCGGGAGCACCACGCGCCGCAGCGCCGCGCAGCTCTCGAACGCCCTGGGCGCAATCGCCGTCACCGGGCATGCGCCCGCCTCAAACTGGATGTCCAGATCGTCGGTCATCGGATCGATGCACCGGACGGCCGTCAGCGTGCCGTCGCCGTTGTCCGCGAAATCCAGCACGCGCCGGCCCACCATCGCATAGCCTGCGCTGGCGCGGTACGCGCCCCTCGGCGCGGGGGCTGCCTGCGCCGGCGCACTCTGCGTCATCGGCGCATTTTGCGGTTCAACCAGCGGAACCGGTACAACCGGCGGAACCGGTACAACCGGCGGCGGCGTCCAGACCGCATCGGAGGAAGAGGCCGGTGCTGCGGTGGGCTCATCGTCATGCCAGGGGCGCGGCGCCGCATAAGGAACCTCTTCATCGATGGCCGCGCTGAAGCCGTCCTGCGCGACCGTTTTGTCCTGCCGCGCGCCTGCGCCGTTGTCCCGCCGGAATCTCTTGATCAGCATCTGTTTCCTCATCCTTACACATTTTGTCGCATTTGGATATATTATAGCACTGCCACAGCGTCCAGGCAATGCCGAAGCGCTTATTCCCCTTTTTTCATCAATTTCATCGAATTCCTCTTGACATTCCAGCTCATCAGGATTATCATCATGATATCAAAGTAATATCACCCCGCTTCAGAAAGGAGCTGTTTCCATGGAAAGAACCGTCTCTCAGATCCCAAAGGCCAAGGCCGCCCCGCATACCGGCGGCATGCTCATGCTCTTCGTGCTCATTCTGGGCTGTCTGATTTCCATCGCCGTCTTCGTCCTCAGCATCCTCTGCCTCGCTCCCTTCAGCGGCGTGCTGGGCACGATCCTGCTCGTCGCGGGCATCCTGGGCATGATCGCCTTCCCGATTTGCTTTGCGGGTCTCAAGGTGCTTGCGCCCAATCAGGCGTACGTCTTCACGCTCTTTGGCCGGTATTACGGCACGCTCAGCCAGCCGGGCTTCTACTTTGTCCATCCCTTCTGCATCGCCAACGCGCCCGCGGTCATGAACGGCGAGCCCACCGGCCCCGTGCAGAAGAAGAATCCGGTCACCGGCATGGAGACCACCATTTCTGTGGGCAAGCCCAAGAAGATCAGCCTGAAGACCCGCACGCTGGACAACCGCACGCAGAAGGTCAACGATGCGATGGGCAACCCGATCGTCATCGGCACCGTCGTCATCTGGCGCGTCGCGGACCCCACTGCCGCGGTTTTCGCCGTGGAGAACTTTGAGGAATACCTCTCCAGCCAGTGCGATTCCACCATCCGCAACATCGCGCGCCTGTATCCCTACGACACCATGGAGTCTGATTCGGACGAAAAGACGCTGCGCGGCTCCAGCAGCGAGGTCAGCGAGATCATGCAGCAGGAGCTGGCCGCGCGCGTCAGGGACGCGGGCATCGTCATCGAGGACGTGCGCATCACCACACTGGCCTATTCCGATGAAATCGCCGCCGCCATGCTCCAGCGCCAGCAGGCGACCGCCATCATTGCCGCCCGCCAGAAGATCGTCGAGGGCGCGGTGGGCATGGTCAAGATGGCCATCGACCAGCTCGGCGAGGAGGAGGTCGTCGTGCTCGACGAGGAGCGCAAGGCCGCCATGGTCAGCAATCTTCTGGTGGTGCTCTGCGGCAGCAAGGATGCGCAGCCCATCGTCAACAGCGGCAGCATCTATTGACTTAGCGGAGGCGACCTGATGAACGAAGATGAGCTCATCACAAAAGAAGCGCAGCTTGCCGCGCGCCTCAAGCGCGTGACCGAGCTGGAAACGCAGGTGCTCAGGAAGGAAAAGGCGCTCAAGGAAAAGGAAAAGGCGAAGAAGCAGGTGCTTCTCCGCCTTGCGCCCTCGCTCTGGGATGAGATTGCCGCCTGGGCTGAGGAGGACTTCCGCTCCATCAACGCGCAGATCGAGTATCTGCTCACCGAGGCTGTCCGCAATCGCCGGAAAGGAAAGTAGCCGCATGGCGTAAGCCTTCCTCTATGGCTGTCCGCGCATGGGCATGTCCTTGCGCGCTGCCGCCGGGCGCAAGCCGACGGCCCATTCTGGAAATGACATCGATACGCATGAAGCGGAGAAGGAAAGGACGCTGTCCCTCCCTTCTCCGCATTATGCAGTTTATACTATTCTCAAATAGAAACGAGCTATAAGCGCGAAGCGAAGAAGGGGTCT
>CAMFCQ010000046.1 GCA_945948915.1 uncultured Clostridia bacterium
AGAAAAGCAGTCAGGGAGCGAAGCGTTACCTGACGGCCGGTTATTGCATGGCCGGTTTATTTGAGAGTAGTATAAGAATATGGAAAGCCGCGGGGGACAGGGTCTCCCGCGGCTTTATCGATGCAGTTTTATTCGGCGTAGCCCACGCGCATGACCACGCCCTGCGCGAAATCGCCGAACTTGTCGCCGAACAGGTTCAGGCCGCCGACGTGCTCACTGTCCGCGCGTACGCCCACGCGCAGGGAGACGTAGTCCTGCGTGCCGAGGCCCAGATCGTTCAGCGTGACGCCGGAAATCTCCTCGCCGTCCAGCAGGCTGTGCGCGGCGTCTACGCGCCAGGTCTTGAGCAGGCCGAACTGGCTGGACGTGTCGCTCCACCAGGTGGGATTGAGCCGCCCGCGCCGTCCGCCGTAGTCGCCCGGGCTGACCCAGGTGCCCAGCGTCACGCCGTTGACAGCGACGTGGATGTCGCTCTTGAAGTCCTCACGATACATCGGCGCATTGGAGGACATCTCCATGGAGAACTCGATGAACGCGACCTGGGCGGGATCGATCTCGCCCAGGGAGAAGCGGTACTCCAGCTCGCCTGACCGGAACCAGAGCATCTGTGCGCGGAAGCGGTCCGGGTGATAGAACGCGCGCGGGGTATTCGTCTCGCCGATCCACGCGTGGTCGGAGACGAGGCCGCACTCGGCGGTGATGCTGTCGGCAGAGGAATAGCTGCCGATGGGCAGCTGCATGGTCAGCGCGCTCATGCCGTCCTGCATGTCAGGGGTCAGGCGCATGCTCACGGAGTCGATGCGCCGGGAGCAGAGCTTCATGGCGCCGCGGATGCCCGGCTGAATCTCGGCGGAGATCAGGCCCGTTTCTTCAAGCTGGCGCACGTTGAGCGCGGCGGTGGAGACCGGCAGGGCAAGCGCCTCCGCCAGCTCGTTGACGTTCATGGGGCGGACGCTCAGCAGCGCGATCATCCTGACGCGCATGGGCGAGGACAGCGCCTTGGCCACGGGGCAGAGACGCTCGATTTCGCTGAGCGAGAGAGAAATATGCCGGTTTTCGTCGGCAGCAATGGACAAAGGTTCACACCTCCTTTTCATCTGTGGGTATTGTCAGTGCATGTCGGGGCAATCAGAACATACCGTACGGATTGCTTCAAAGCTGAACGGCTCTTATGCGATACGCACAATCTGTCAAAGGATGGCTTATTATAAAACAGAAAATGTTCAAATACAAGAACAATTTTTTGAATTTGACAAAAAATGCCGTTTTTCAAACGAAAACGGCATTTTTCTCTGATCAGTATTCGGCTTTGACGAACCGGCGGAAGGCTTCGAGCGAGCGCTCCACCTTGTCCGTATCCACACAATATGCAATGCGGAAGTAGCCCGGCGCGCCGAAGCTGTTGCCCGGCACGAGGATGAGATCGTGGCGCATGGCCTTTTTAGAGAAGGCGACGGCGTCCGCTTCCAGCGCCCTGGGGAACATGTAGAACGTGCCGCCCGGGCGCACGATCTCAAAGCCGAGCGACGTGAGCTCGTTGTAGAGCAGGTTCATGTTCGTCTCGTAGACGGACAGATCCGCAGTCATGTCGCAGCAGTCCGCGACGGCCAGCTGCATCAGCGCGGTGGGGCAGTTGTGGCCGATGCCGCGGGAGATCTGGCCGCACATGGTCGCCAGCATTTTGGAGACACCGCTGGCGGGATTCACCGCGACGTAGCCGATGCGGTCGCCCGGCAGCGACAGGGACTTGGAGAAGGAGTAGCACGAGAGCGTGCGCGGGTAGAACCGGGAGACATAGGGGATGTCCTTGCCGTCAAAGACAATCTCGCGGTACGGCTCGTCGGAGATGAGCCAGATGTCGTGGCCGAATTCCTTTTCCTTTACCGTGAGGATCTCGGCCAGCTGCGCGAGCGTCTGCGCGGAGTAGGCGATGCCGGAGGGGTTGTTGGGCGTGTTGACGAGCACGGCGTGCACGTTCTCATTGAGCATCTCTTCGAACGCGGCGAAGTTGATCTGGAAGTCGGCAAAGCTGGCCGGGACGACGCGCAGCTTCGCGCCGGTCAGGTTCACATACGGGTTGTATTCCGGGAAGAACGGCGCGAACGTGAGGATCTCGTCTCCCGGAGCCGTGACCAGACGGAAGGCGTGTGCCAGCGCGCCGGCCGCGCCGCTGGCCATGAAGATGTCCTCGCCCTTGTAGTTCATCTGGAAGCGGCGGTTGAGCGACGCGGCGATCTTCTCGCGCACCGCGGGGATGCCCAGGCTGGGGCTGTAGCCGTGCACGAGCATCGGGTCGCCGGCGGAAATCAGTTCGATGAGCTTGTCGTTGTAGGCCTTCGGCGCGGCGACGCTGGGGTTGCCCAGGCTGTAATCGAACACGTTCTCGTAGCCGATCTCCTGGCCGCGCGCAGTGGCGTACTCGCTCAGCTCGCGGATGACGGACTTGCCGGAGAGCATGTCCTGGTATTGTTTGGAAATCATGGGGGATTCCTCCTTTATTGCGCGAGTTTCAGCGCCTCATCGATGGCGGTCAGTTCGCTTTCGGTCAGCGCGGGGAAGTCAAGGCTCGCGATGTTCTCAATCACCTGCTGCGGGCGGCTCGCGCCGATGAGCGCGGAGGTGACAACGCCGTCGCGCAGCGTCCACTGCAGCGCCAGCTGCGCCAGCGTCTGCCCGCGCTGCGCGGCGATTTCCGAAAGCGCCGCAGTGCAGGCACGCAGCCTGTCGTCGATCATCTCAGGCTTCAGGTACCGCGGATCGTGGCCCGCGCGGCTGTCCGCCGGGATGCCGTTTTGGTACTTGCCCGTCAGCCGGCCGCCGGCGAGCGGGGAGAAGACGATGGAGCCCACGCCCTCCTCGCGCAGCACGTCGGTCAGGCCGTCCTCGATCCAGCGGTCGAGCATGTTGTAGCGCGGCTGATGGATGAGCAGCGGCGTGCCCATTTCACGCAGGGTCCTGACGGCAATCCTCGTCTGCTCGGCGTTGTAGTTGGAGATGCCGACGTACAGCGCTTTGCCGCTGCGCACGATCTGATCAAGCGCGCCCATCGTCTCCTCGATCGGCGTTTCCGGGTCGGGGCGGTGGTGATAGAAGATGTCCACATAATCAAGGTTCATGCGCTTCAGGCTCTGGTCAAGGCTGGCGATGAGGTACTTGCGGCTGCCGTGGTCGCCGTACGGGCCCTTCCACATGTCGTAGCCAGCCTTGGTGGAGATGATCAGCTCGTCGCGGTGGGGCTTCCAGTCGCGCAGGAAGTGCACGCCGAAATTGCGCTCCGCCTCGCCGTAGGGCGGGCCGTAATTGTTGGCGAGATCGAAGTGGGTGATGCCGTGGTCAAACGCGGTGCGCAGGATGGCCTGCTGCGTGCCGAAGGGGGTGATATCGCCGAAGTTGTGCCACAGGCCCAGCGACAGCGCGGGCAGCTTCAGGCCGCTTCTGCCGCAGCGGCGGTAGGACATGGCATCATAGCGGGTTTCTGCGGGGATGTACGTCATGGAAAACCCTCCTGTTTCGTGCATATCGATATGACCATTGTAGCACAAAACCGATGGGATGAAAAGGAAAAGCGCAGGGAACCGGGGCAAAGAAAACCGGCCCGCGTGTTGACGCGGGCCGGAGAATGGTGTAAAATGTAGCCAAGAGGTTGAACCCCTCACACGAATGCGTTCCGCTTATGCGGCGTCATCCATTGAAAAAGCTCAAGCCGCCGGTAGATGGCCCTCTACACGGCGGCGTCGCTTTTTTACATGCTCTTGCCGAGCGCGTAAACAGCGAGGAGCAGAGAGAGCAGCGAAAATACCCAGCCGGTGATGGCGAGGAAATCGTTGTTCTTCATGCGTACCACCTTCTTTCGTATCGCAGAAAGCAGGCCGCATCCGTGCAAGTCCTCTTGACTACAGGAATATGATAGCACAGCCCTGCCGCAAAGACAAGCGGCGGGGCTGATCTCATGCAGTCAGTCCGTGTATTCGACCCTCCGGCTCCTGGCCAGCACGGGTTTGAGGTATTGTCCGGTATAGCTGGCCTCGCACGCGGCGACCTCCTCCGGCGTGCCCTCGCATACCAGCGTGCCGCCGCCGTCGCCGCCCTCGGGGCCCAGATCGATGACGTAGTCGCAGGCCTTGATGACGTCGAGGTTGTGCTCGATGATGAGCACGGAGTTGCCGCCTGCGGCCAGCCGGCGCAGTACGCCCACCAGGCGCTCGCAGTCGGCCATGTGCAAGCCGGTCGTCGGCTCGTCCAGGACATAGAAGGTCTTGCCCGTGCTCGTGCGGGAGAGCTCCGTGGCCAGCTTCACGCGCTGGGCCTCGCCGCCGGAGAGCGTGGTAGAGGGCTGGCCGAGGCGGATGTAGCCCAGGCCCACGTCGTAGAGCGTCTGCAGCTTGCGGGAGATGCGCGGATACGCCGAGAAGAAGTCAAGTGCCTCCTCGACGGTCATGTCCAGCACGTCGGCGATGGACTTGCCCTTGTAGGTGACCTCGAGCGTCTCGCGGTTGTAGCGCTTGCCCTTGCAGACCTCGCAGGGCACGAAGATGTCCGCCAGGAAGTGCATCTCGATGCGCAGGATGCCGTCGCCGGAGCAGCTTTCGCAGCGGCCGCCGCGCACGTTGAAGGAGAAGCGGTTCTCCTTGTAGCCGCGGGCCTTGGCCTCCGGCGTGGCGGCGAAGACCTTGCGGATCATGTCAAACAGGCCGGTGTAGGTCGCCGGGTTGCTGCGCGGCGTGCGGCCGATGGGGCTCTGGTCGATGGCGATGACCTTGTCCAGCTGCTCAAGGCCCGTGATGCCGTCGCAGGCGCCGGGGCGCGTGCGCGCGCGGTTGAGGTCGCGCTGGAGGGTCTTGTAGACGATCTCGTTGACCAGCGAGGACTTGCCGCTGCCGGACACGCCGGTGACGACGGCCATCACGCCCAGCGGGATCTTCACGTCGAGATTCTTGAGGTTGTGCGCGCGCGCGCCCCTGACGGTCAGATAGCCGGTGGGCTGCTTGCGATGCACCGGCACCGGAATGCCGCGGCGACCGGATAAATACGCGCCGGTGATCGACGCCGGGCAGGCCATGATCTCCTGCGCGGTGCCCTGGGCGATCAGCTCTCCGCCGTGCTCGCCCGCACCGGGGCCGATGTCCACGATCTGGTCCGCGGCCAGCATGGTGTCCTCATCGTGCTCCACGACGATCAGCGTGTTGCCGATGTCGCGCAGGTGCTTGAGCGTGGCGATGAGCTTTGCGTTGTCGCGCTGGTGCAGGCCGATGCTCGGCTCGTCGAGGATGTAGAGCACACCGACGAGCGAAGAGCCGATCTGCGTGGCCAGACGGATGCGCTGGGCCTCGCCGCCGGAGAGCGTGCCCGCCGCGCGCGAGAGCGTCAGATATCCCAGGCCCACGTCGCTGAGAAACCGCAGGCGCGCGTCGATCTCCTTGAGGATCGGCCCGGCGATCATCGTATTCTGCGGGCCGAAGGAGAGCGAGGAGAAAAAGCTGCGCGCCGCAGTCACGGAGAGGTCGGACACGTCCGCGATGGACATACCGCCGACGGTGACGGCGAGGATCTCCGGGCGCAGGCGCTTGCCCGCGCAGTCCGGGCAGGGCGTCTGGGTCATCAGGCCGTCGTAATAGGCCTTGGTGGAATCGCTGGTTGTCTCAGCAGCGCGGCGCTCGGTCGTGGCGATCACGCCCTCAAACGGCGCGGAAAACGTGTGGCTGTCGCCGTTCGGGCGGGTGTACTGGATTTTCAGCGGCTCACCCTTGCTGCCGTAGAGGATGACGTCGATCGCTTCCTTGGACAGCTCGCACAGCGGGGTATCCAACGAGAAGCCGTACTTCTCGCTCAGCGCCGTGAAGAACATGTGCGCCTGCGTGCCGGGCTCGCTGCTGTTCCAGCCCATGACGTTAAAGGGATTTTCATTGATCGACTTCGTCCAGTCCGGGATGACGAGATCAGGGTCGATCTTCTGCAGCACACCCAGGCCCGCGCACGTCGGGCAGGCGCCGAACGGGCTGTTGAAGGAGAACGAGCGCGGGGCCAGCTCCTCCATGGAGACGCCGCAGTCCGGGCAGGCGAGGTTGGAGGAGAAGAGCATTTCGCGCTCGCCCGGGCCGATGTCCGCGATCACGATACCGCCGGAGAGCGCCAGCGCGGTCTCCAGCGAGTCAGTCAGGCGGCTTTTGATGTCCTCGCGCAGGATCAGGCGGTCCACGACGACCTCAATGGTGTGCTTCTTCTGCTTGGCCAGCGCCGGCGCGTCGGCGACATCCACGACCTCGCCGTCGATGCGCGCGCGCACGAAGCCCTGCTTGGCGATGCCCTCGAGCACCTTGACGTGCTCGCCCTTCTTGCCGCGGATGACCGGCGCAAGCAGCTGCACGCGTGTGCGCTCGGGCAGGGCGAGCAGCTGATCGACCATCTGATCCACGCTCTGCCTGCTGATCTCCCGACCGCACTTGGGGCAGTGCGCCACGCCAACGCGCGCGTAGAGCAGGCGCAGATAGTCGTGAATCTCCGTCACCGTGCCGACGGTGGAGCGGGGGTTTTTGCTGGTGGTCTTCTGGTCGATGGAGATGGCGGGGGACAGGCCGTCGATGGCGTCGCAGTCCGGCTTTTCCATCTGCCCGAGGAACTGACGGGCGTAGGAGGACAGCGATTCCACATAGCGGCGCTGGCCCTCGGCGTAGAGCGTGTCAAACGCGAGGGAGGATTTGCCGCAGCCGGACAGGCCGGTGAAGACGATGAGCTTGTTGCGCGGCAGCGTCAGGTCAAAGCCCTTGAGGTTGTTCTGACGCGCGCCGCGGATGACGATGGTATCCTGCATGAGGGGACTCCTTTGATGATGTTTTGCGGTCGCTTCAAGCCGCGCGAAGCGAAGAAGGGTCAAGGGATGAAATCCCTTGCGGGGTTTGGGCGGCAGCCCAACGTTCCCTATCGCGAAGCGATCAGAAGAAAGGCAGTCAGGGAGCGAAGCGTTACCTGACGGTGGGTTTTTGAAAGGCTCGAATCGACCTGAGAACAGGACATTACGCGTGCGACAGCGCCGGGAAGCAGAGTCCGTCTGTCTGCACCGTGCGCAGATCGTCGCCGAGGATGAACAGCCGATAGTCCTCGCCGCCGTCCCAGGGCTGCGCCTCAAACAGCGCCACATCCGACGCTTCCGGTGCAAAGCCCAGCCGGTCAACGGGCGTATCGATCCGCGAGAGGATGTCCTCAAGGGGCAGACGCTGCGCGCACAGCACGCTCTGCAGCACGGTCTCGCCGTCCTCGCGCCCGAGGACGCAGAAGGCGTCAAGCTCCGGACAGCAGCGCACGGTCTTCATGCTCCGGGTGTAGAACAGGTGCAGGCTGCGCCGGTTGAGGTGCTCCAGCGCGGAATAGTGTACGCTTGCGCAGAGGGCTTCCCGGTAGCGCGCGGCGATGGCCGCATCCTCGCGGTCCACGGGCAGGAACCGCGAAGACGCCTCGCGCCGGGCGGCACGCTCAGACATCGCCTGCCGCACGTCTTTGCGCAGCGCATAGCGCGTCTCCGTGATGCGCGAAAAGCCCAGGCTGTCATAAAAGCCCAGCGCGCTCAGGTCGCCAAAGAGGTAGAAGCCGTCGCAGACGCCGCGCATGTCGTCCATCGCCGCGCACATGAGCTGCGACGCCAGCCCGCGGCGGCGGTAGGCCTCGTCGGTCATCACCGTGCCGATCTGGATGTAGCGGCGCTCCCGGCCGTTCTGCAGAAAGCGCATCCGGTTGACGGAGACGTTGGCGACCATCTGATCGCCGTCCATCAGCGAATACGGCAGATAGTCTCCCTCCCAGCCGCCGGCCGCATACCAGCCCTCAAAATCGAAGCCGAAGGTCTTGCGCGTGAGTGCGTTCAGCGCGGCGCGCAGACGGTCGTCTTCCATGTGATGCTTAACAAGTTCCATTCCGGTTCCTCCTGTGTGCGTTAAGCTTTCACATACTTGCTGCGCCGCTGGCGGCGCTTTCTCTGCGGCACGGCGACGGTTTCCTCCGCGATCTCCTCGGGCGATTTGCCCTGAAGCTCAAAGAGCTTGTCGCGCAGCTTGGCCGCCAGCTCGAAGTCGAGGTTGGCTGCGGCCTGCAGCATCTTTTCCTCCGTGGAGCAGATGAGCAGGTGCAGCTCGTCCTCGGAGAGCTGCTTTTTGGGCTTCTGCGCGGCAGATCGGCTCTTGCCCGCGCTCTCCGGCGTGCCGCCGATCTGCAGAAGATCGCGGACGGACTTCATGACGGTTCTGGGCACGATGCCGTGCGCCTCGTTGAACGCCTGCTGAAGCTGCCGCCTGCGCTGCGTCTCAAAGATCGTCTTGTTGATGCTCTCGGTCATGCGGTCCGCGTACATGATGACCCGGCCCTCGGCGTTGCGCGCGGCGCGGCCGACGGTCTGGATCATGCTGACCTCGCTGCGCAGGAAGCCCTCCTTGTCCGCGTCGAGGATCGCGACCAGCGCGACCTCCGGCAGATCCAGGCCCTCGCGCAGCAGGTTGATGCCCACCAGCACGTCGAACACGCCCAGGCGCAGGTCGCGGATGATCTCCTGGCGCTCCATGGTCTGCACGTCGGAATGCAGGTAGCGCACCTTGACCTTCATCTCGGTCAGGTAGGCGGTCAGGCTCTCGGCCATCTTCTTGGTCAGCGTGGTCACCAGCACGCGGAAGCCCGCCTGCGTCACCTTGACGATCTCGGCGTAGAGGTCGTCCACCTGGCCGGTGGCGGGCCGCACGTCGATGAGCGGATCGAGCAGGCCCGTCGGGCGGATGATCTGCTCGACGACCTGACCGGCACGCTCCAGCTCATACGGCGCGGGCGTGGCGCTGACGCAGATGAGCTGGCCGATGCGCGACTCAAACTCCGGGAAGGTGAGCGGGCGGTTGTCAAACGCGCTGGGCAGGCGGAAGCCGTAGTTCACCAGCGCCTGCTTGCGCGCGCGGTCGCCGTTATACATCGCGCGAATCTGCGGCAGGGTGACGTGGCTCTCATCCACGAAGACGATGTAGTCCTCCGGGAAGTAGTCCAGCAGCGTGTACGGCGCGTCGCCGGGCTTCCTGCCGTCGAAGTAGCGGGAGTAGTTCTCGATGCCGGTGCAGTAGCCCAGCTCGCGCAGCATCTCGATGTCGTAATTCGTGCGCTGGGCGATGCGCTGCGCGGAGAGCAGGTCGCCCTCCTGCTTGAACTCCGCGACGCGCACGTCCAGGTCGTGTTCGATGTTCTCAATGGCGCGGTCGATCGTCTCGCGCGGCGTGGCGTAGTGCGTCGCCGGATAGACGGAGACGTGCGCCAGCGTCATGAGCACATGGCCGGAGACGACGTCGATGGCGCTGATGCGGTCGATCTCCTCGCCGAAGAACTCCACGCGCAGCGCGCTCTTCTCATAGCCCGCCGGGAAGATCTCCACCACGTCGCCGCGCACGCGGAACGTGCCGCGCTCAAACTCGATGTCGCTTCGGTCGTACTGGATCTCCACCAGCGCGCGCACCAGGTCGTCGCGCTCCATGGTCATGCCCGGGCGCAGCGAGATCATCATGCCCTCGTACTCGCTCGGGTCGCCCATGGAGTAGATGCAGGAGACGGACGCGACGACGATCACGTCCCGGCGCTCGCGCAGCGCGGCGGTGGCGCTGTGTCTCAGGCGCTCGATCTCCTCGTTGACGGAGGAGTCCTTTTCGATATAGGTGTCCGTGGAGGCGATGTACGCCTCCGGCTGATAGTAGTCGTAATAGGAAACGAAGTACTCCACCGCGCTGTCCGGGAAGAACTCGCGGAACTCCGCGCACAGCTGAGCAGCGAGCGTCTTGTTGTGCGCGATGACCAGCGTGGGCCGCTGCACGCGCTCGATGACGGATGCCATCGTGTAGGTCTTGCCCGAGCCGGTGACGCCCAGCAGCACCTGGCACGGCATGCCGGAGGACACGCCTTCGGCCAGCGCTTCAATTGCCTGTGGCTGATCGCCCTGGGGCTTGAACGGGGACTTGAGCACAAAGCGTCCTTCCTGCATGGGAACCTCCCTGTCGTCTACGAATGTATAGATGAGCACATTATAGCATGAATTAAAAAAGGGAACAAGCGTTCCACTCTATTTTGTCCCGCTTTTGTCCGAGAAATAGAAAGTCAGGAAAGGTCAACGAAAAATCTTTTTGGTCAATCCGAAGAAAATGAAGGAAACGAGGACCAAAATGAACATTTCTAAAGCGCTTAATTCAAAATTCGTCGTATTATTCGGATGCTGTCCTCCGGTAAACGCTTGCTTTGCAGGGCGCGATTTCCAGTCCTGAAATCGCCGGACGAGAAGAAAAAGCGTGCGAAAACGGGGCACGAATGCTATAATATAACCAACAAGAGGCGGTTGATACGACTGAGGCCGCCTCGACAATCAAACCATAATTTCCCGATTTACAAGCATCAAAGGAGAATGAGCCATGACTGCTATCCTCGTCTTCGCCGCGCTGATCGCCGTGAACGTCGCGTACTCCATCTATGACAGCCGCCGTGCTGCCGTTGCCAGCCAGATCGATGACTACTATCGCATCGAGTTCAAGAAGACCTACAACCTCAGCAACGAGACCTATTGATTCGGGAAATCGATATAGAATTGCGGACCGGAGCATTTGCTCCGGTTTTTCTTTTGGGCACCTAGCCCGCCGGGGAAATCGCTGCGGGCTGAAGGCAGAAGATGTCCTGATGGCGCTTGTGTTTTTCCGCTTCATCTGTTAGAATAAACCGTATACTCAGGGGTAATATTTTGAAAAGAAACGAAGGAGAGCCTGTTTTATGGATATGAAACAACTGATTGCCGGGCAGATCGCGGAAAGCGCGCAGAAGTGCTTTGAGGGCTGCGGGCTGTGCTGCGGCGATGTGGCGGCCATGCTGGAGACGCCGCCGGACAAGAAGCTGGGCGACTATGCGCTGCCGTGCTTCCGCCTGTCCAAAACGCTGCGCAAGGCGCCGCAGATGATCGCTGCCGCGCTGGCGGAGCAGGTTGCCTGCGAGGCGATTGACCACGTCGAGGTCGTGGGCGGCTACATGAATATCTTCGTCAGCCGCAGCTGCATGGCCGAGGGCATCGTCAAAGCCGTGTTGGCCAACCCGGGCCGCTGGGGCTCCTCCCAGGTGGGCGAGGGCAAGACGGTGTGCCTGGACTACTCCTCCATCAACATCGCCAAGCGCTTCCACATCGGCCATCTGTCCACCACAATGATCGGCCACAGCCTCAAGCGCATCTACGATTTCAACGGCTATACCACCGTGGGCATCAACCATCTGGGCGACTGGGGCACCCAGTTCGGCAAGATGATTTGCGCCTACAAGAAGTGGGGCAACCGCGAGGCGGTCGAGGCCGGCGGCGTGCAGGCTATGGTCGATCTCTACGTCCGCTTCCATGCCGAGGCCGAGAAGGACCCGTCCCTGGAGGACGAGGGCCGCGCCTGGTTCAAGAAGATCGAGGACGGCGATCCCGAGGCCATGGAGATCTTCTCCTGGTTCAAGGAGGTCACCCTCAAGGATACCCAGCGCGTCTACGATCTGCTGGGCGTGAGCTTTGACAGCTACAACGGCGAGGCCTTCTACAACGACAAGATGGGCCCGGTCGTCGAGGAGCTGCGGGAGAAGGGCCTGCTGGTGGAGAGCCAGGGCGCGCAGGTCGTCCAGCTGGACGATTACGGCATGCCGCCCGCGCTGGTGCTGCGCAGCGACGGCGCGACGCTCTACATCACCCGCGACCTCGCCGCGGCGTTCTACCGCCACAACACCTATCACTTTGACAAGTGCCTGTACGTCGTCGCCTATCAGCAGAACCTGCACTTCAAGCAGCTCTTCAAGATCCTGGAGCTGATGGGCCACCCGTGGTACAAGGGCATGGAGCATGTCTCCTTCGGCATGGTCTCTTACGAGGGCCGCGCCCTGTCCACCCGCGAGGGCTATGTCGTGTATCTGGAGGATCTGCTGAACAAGGCGATCGAGAAGGCGCGCGAGATCATCGAGGAGAAGAGCCCGAACCTGCCCAACAAGGACGAGGTGGCGCGCCAGGTCGGCGTGGGTGCCGTCGTCTACTTCGATCTGCACAACGAGCGCATCAAGGACATTGACTTCCGCTGGGAGCGCGCGCTCAGCTTTGAGGGTGAGACCGGCCCGTATGTCCAGTACACGCATGCGCGCTGCTGCTCTGTGCTGCGCAAGGCACAGGCCTACGCGGACGTCGAGCCGAACTACGGCGTGCTGTGCGACGACGAGGCGCTGGATGTGCTGATGCTCCTTTCCCGCTTCCCGGAGGTTGTGCGCAAGGCCATGGATCAGAACGAGCCGTCGCTCATCACCCGCCACACCACCTCGCTGGCGCAGGCGTACAACAAGTATTACTTCGAGCACCGCATCATGGAGGAGAGCGATCCGGCCGGCTCCGCTGCCCGCGTGAAGCTCACCGACGCCGTGCGCGACGTCATCAAGACCGGCCTGTATCTGATCGGCGTGGAAGCGCCGGAGAGGATGTAAGACCTCGTCCGCCCTTCGGGCAGCGTCCGCTGCGGCGGGGACCTCACTCGCCCCTTTGAGGCACCCTCCCCATAGGGGAGAGCAACGTCGGCCTTCCCCTATGGGGAAGGTGAGACGGATGAGGTTCCTGCTGTGAGTTGACCGGGTGATTCATAAGAAAAAGGAGATTCCGCCATGGACATTCACGAGCTGCGTGAACTGATGCTGGATATCGAGTGCATGACCGTGCTGCGCCATGTGATGGACAGGCCGGCCATGGCCGCGCTGTACCGTCTGGTTTGCGACTGCGCGGGCGACGGCTGCTCCCCGGAGGAACTGACGTACGCCTATTGCGAGGTGTACAATGCCTGGCTGACGGCTGCCGCGCAGGGCAAGGGCGGCTTTGCCCGCGCTGCGCTGGAGGCGGTGCTCTTTGAGGAGAGCCCGGTGGCGGCGATGTGCGCCCGCATGGACGCCGGCGCCCTGCCCTACAGCGTGACGAACGCGCTGGGCCACGACCTGGAGGTGCTCGGCCGGCTGACGGCCATCGATCCCGCGATGTTCATGCTGCTGTGCGAGCGCGCAGGCCTGCCCGGCAAGCTGGCGGCGCGTCTGCCGATGTGGGAACCGGCGCTGGGCACGCCACAGTTCGATGCGCGCGTGGATGCGGGCATGCTCTCGCGCGAGGGCGCGCGGCGTGTGGCGGCGTTCTTCCGCAAGCACGGCACCGGCCTGTTCGCCGCCTGCCCCGGATCGACCTGGGTGGGCGAGAGCGAGAAGTACCCGCTGGGCCTGCGCGGCATCACCAGGCCGGATCCCATCCGCCTGGAGGACATGGTGCTCTACGAGAAGGAGCGCAGCACGCTGGTGGAGAACACCAGGCGGCTGCTGGCGGGCCATCAGGCGTGCAACATCCTGCTCTACGGCGACAAGGGCTGCGGCAAGAGCGCGACGGTCAAGGCGCTGCTCTCGAGCATGTGGCTCGACGGCCTGCGCATCGTCGAGGTGCCGCTGGCGCACCTGACCAACCTGCCTACGATCTTCTCCATCCTGCGCGAGCAGCCGGGCAGGTTCATCGTGTTCGTGGACGATCTGGCCTTCAGCGATTCCTGCCCGGAGTACACCGCGCTCAAGACGGTGCTCGAGGGCGGCCTGGAGGCGCGGCCGGAGAACGTCGTGGTCTACGCGACGAGCAACCGCCGCAACATCGTCAGGCAGCGCTTCTCCGAGCGCCAGGACGACGTGAACGAGCGCGACACGCTGGAGGAGAAGTTCTCCCTGGCGGACCGCTTTGACCTGCGGCTCACGTTCAAGACGCCGACGCAGGACGAATACTTCACCATCTGCCGGGCGCTGCTGGATGCGCGCGGGATTGCGTACGACTGGGAGGCGCTTATGCCACGCGCACGCGCATGGACGGTCAGCCACAACGGCTGCTCGCCGCGCATCGCGCGCCAGTTTGTCGATCTCATCGAGGGCGAGACGGCGCAGGAACAGGCATAATCCGGCATCCATGCAAAAGCAACGCCGCAGGGAGGGCAATTCCCTGCGGCGTTTTTGAAAAGTGGAGAGTTCGGGAAGATATGTTGCCGTGACCTGTGGAAAAAGTGGAGGACGTGTGGAAAAATGAGCGCAAAAAAGAAGAGAAAGTGGATCACAAGTGCCGTGAGCCTGCTTATTGGCGCGGCCTGCGCGCTGGTGCTGGGCGCGGTGTTCTACGGCGCGATGGCCTATCAGCTTGCGGGCGGCGAGACAGCGGCGCAGGCGACGGAGGAATCCGGCGAGCGGCTGATGCTCGGCGGCGCGCAGTTCATTTCAGAGCAGACCGCGCTTGAGCGCCATGGCGGGCAGGACTGCACAGTGCTGACGCGGCGGTATCAGCTGGAGGACGGCACGCAGGCCGAGGCCATCACCGCGCAGCCTGCGGCGTATATCGAGCGGCTGTCCGAGGAGAAGTGGACGCCGCAGCTGATGACGGGCTTTGCGCTGGCCGGGCTGGACGCGGTGTACGCTGTGCGCGGCGAGGACGTTATGCTCTGCGCGCGGGAGGGTGATACGGTCTATGCGCTGATGACACAGGCGGATGAGCAGACGCTCTACGCGCTGGGCGCGGCGGCGGAGCTGGAATGAGGTAATACTATTCTCAAATAGAAACGAGCTATAAGCGCGAAGCGAAGAAGGGGTCTGGGGACTGGTCCCCAGGCTAGGGGTTTGGGGGATGAAATCCCCCAACGTCTCCATATCGCGAAGCGATCAAAGAAAAGCAGTCAGGGAGCGAAGCGTTACCTGACGGCCGGTTATTGCATGGCCGATTTTATTTGAGAGTAGTATAAGGCCTTATCCCAGCACCTCACAGTACCTGTGCGTGTCCACCCTGATCTGCGGGTGCTCCACGATGTACTCGATCATCGCGTCGGCGACATCCGTCTGAATGTCCGCGACGACCTTCTGCCCCACGAGAAAGCCGTAGCCGCCCGTACCGCAGGAGCGGTAGCTGTTGATGCAGACGGTGACCGTCTCCTCGTCGCCCAGCTCCCGTCCATCCATCCGGATGGAGGTCACACGGTCGCCCGCGGGCCGGCGCACGTCGATGGTGTAATCCACGCCGGAGAAGTAGTCGTAGTTGTAGTGCTCGACCTTGGGCCGCAGGAACTCGTCCGCGATGCACAGCTGACCGCCTGCATCGAGGGCGAAGTACATGGCTGAGCGCTCCATATACCGCTTGAGCGCCGCGCGGTCGAGCGCCAGCACGACCAGCGTGTTCGTGTAGATGTAGGTGGAGACGACATCGCGCACGGTGACGGTCGTGGGCAGGCCCTTGAACTCGTTGGGCAGGGAGCAGGCGGAGATCTGCGCGCCGGAGGCGGCCAGCTGCACGGTGTTGATGAAGTTGGCCAGCGGGCTGCCGTGCACCGCCTGCGACAGGTGATCGCCGCCATCAAGCGGGATATCGAGGTGGCCGGCCGGGGTGTCCAGCCAGGTCTGCACCCGCTGCTCCAGCGGGGCGAGCAGCGCGGCGGCCTCGGGCAGCGGTTCGGCGGACGCGGGCAGGATGGCGCTTTCGAACGTCTTTGAGCCGTCCCCGCGCACCGTGACGGTGACGGCGCAGGCGTGCGGCGCGCGGTAGCCCGGCTGCACAGCGTAGCTGTGGCCGAAATGCACGCCGTCCACGCGCATGTGCTGGTGGCCGGTGAGCACGAGGTCGAAGTCCAGCTCGCGGCAGATGCGGCAGGCCTCGTTCTCGCGGCTGTCCGTCAGCGGCTCGCCCGTCGTCAGGTCGCACTCAAAGCCGCCGTGATAGATCAGCACGGTCACGTCGCATTGCGGCCTGATCGCGTCCAGCGCGCGGGCGCAGGCGTCCACGGCGTCCTCGATGATCAGCTGCCCGACCGTCTTCGGGTTCTCCCAGCGCGCAACGAACGGCGTGCACGCGCCGACGAGGCCGATGCGCAGGCCGTTATCGAGCTGATGGATCGCGTACGGCGCGATGGGCAGCCTGCCGTCCCTGTCGCGGATGTTGCAGCACAGGCACAGCGCGTCCAGCGCGTTCAGGTAGCTGGCGAGGGCATCGACGCCGTAATTGAAATCGTGATTGCCCAGCGTCACGAACTGATAGCCTGCCAGGTTCATCATGGCGGCGATGGGGTGGCAGCCATAGGCGTCGCCGGTCAGGCAGCTTTGCCGCTCGTTTTGCGGCAGGCGGTGGTAGAGGTTGGTCAGCGGCGAGCCCTGGATGGTGTCGCCGCCGTCGATGATGAGCGTGTTGCCGTCGTGCGGAAAATCCGCCGCCAGCGCCATCAGGCCCATCGGGCGCGTCTGCCGGTCGGCGTAGCTGGTGGGGTAGAGGTAGCCGTGCGTGTCCGAGGTGAAGCGGATGCTGAGCGTTTTATCCATGGGATGCTCCTTCAAAAAAGAGCGGCCATGCAGCCGCTCGGGGGATACGGGTTACAGCGAATACGTAGCTTGTACAGATCGGCTCCGTTTCAATTGCAGTCTGCTGCGCAGCCTGCTCTGAAACGGTATTCTTATCGGATAGGGTACGTTAGGGCTGCCGCCCTAAAACCTGCCTGAGGGACATTGTCCCTCAGACTCCCTTCTTATTGTCCGCGGGTGAGCTTATTGCGGATTTTGGTGGAGAAGAACTCGATGAACAGCATCAGCACGACCATGCCGCACAGGTACGCGCCCACCATGCTCCAGCGGCTGGAGTTGATGCACTGGATCAGCGCCGCGCCGATGCCGCCCGCGCCGACAATGCCCAGCGTCGTCGCGTCCTTGACGTTGATGTCAAAGCGGTAGATGACGGTGGAGATGAAGTTCGGGATGATCTGCGGCAGGATGCCGTAGCGGATCTTCTGGAAGGTGGTGCAGCCGGAGGCGTCCAGGCTCTCCAGAATGCGCACGTCGATGTCCTCGATGGCGGTGATGTACATCTTGGAGATCATGCCGATGGAGCAGACGGACTGCGTGACCACGCCGCAGAACGCGTTCGGGCCGGTCACGCGGATCCAGACCAGCGCCCAGACCAGGCTGGGGATGGTGCGGATGATCAGGATGACGGCGTTGGTGATGAACGCGATCCACTTGGGCACGATCTTGTCGCTGGCCAGGAAGCTGAAGGGCACGGCCAGCAGGCCGCCGATCAGCGTGCCGAGCACGGCGATGGCCACCGTCTGGAACAGCTGATAGGGCACGCCTTCGGTCGTGAGGTTAAACAGCAGGTTCGTGTCCGGGTGAATCAGGCCGTTGCCCACGCCCTTGGCGACCTCGATGCCCTTGGAGGCAAAGCCCTCAAATTTGACCGCCGTTCCGCTCCAGGCCAGCAGGCTGAAGACGATGAGCACGATGAGCGTGTAGATCCACCACAGGCGCGGCCGCGCCTCGTAGGCTTCCTCGATCGACAGAGGACGATCGGTGAGCAGTTTATTCTTGTTTGCCATATGTCCGATCCTCCTCAGCTAAGCTTCCTGCGCAGGTACTGGCTGGTATTTTCGATGATAAACACGACCACGAACAGCGCCAGGAGCACCATGCCCAGGCCCTCGTAATCGCGCCAGCCGATGCGCTCGTTGATGAGCAGGCCCAGGCCGCCCGCGCCGACGTAGCCCAGGATGGCCGCCGCGCGGATGTTCATCTCCAGGCTGTAGAGGCAGTAGCTCAGGTAGGTGGGCAGAATCTGCGGGAAGCAGGCTGTGCGGAAGGACTGGAACTTGTCGCCGCCTGCGGATTCCATCGCCTCAAAGGCGCCCATGTCGATGGTCTCGATGGCCTCGTACATCATCTTGGAGACGACGCCGAAGGTGAACACCGTGATGGCGACGGTGCCGGCGAAGGTGCCCAGGCCGAAGATCAGCGCCGCAAACTTGGCGATGACCAGCGTGGGCAGCGTGCGGATGATGTTCAGCAGGAAGCGGCAGAGGGAGACGACCAGGCCGTTTTTGTTGATGTTGGTGGAGGCGACCACGGCAAAGGGCAGGGCCAGCGTAGCGCCGAGCACGGAGCCGAGGATGGACATCTTGATGGTGTCCAGCAGCGGGCCGATGACCTTGGTAAAGTAGGAGAAGTTCGGGTGGAAGATGCGGTTCAGGATGTAGGTGAACTGGTGGCCGCGCCGGATGATGATGCCGATGTCAAAGCCCGTGAGCTGGATGGAGGCCCAGACCACCGCGATGAGGATCGCCGCGATCAGCGGCGTGCGCGAGCGCGGGCGCTGCACGGCATGGCCGTTTGGCAGCGTGATGGTTTCCGGCTTGAAGATCCGGTCAAACAGCGGTACGCGGTAGGCCGCTTCTTTCTTTTTCGCCATGTTATTCACCCGCCTGCGGTACGGACGCGCCGTTGTAGATGGAGTCAAGCACGGCCTGCGTCACCTGGCTGCTGGGGCCGTCGTAGACGATCTCGCCCGCGCGGATGCCGATGACGCGGGAGGCGTACTTGAGCGCCAGATCGACGTGATGGATGTTGATGAGCACGGAGATGTTCATTTCCTCGTTGATGCGCTTGAAGTCGCTCATGACCTGATGCGCCGTCACCGGGTCAAGCGCGGCGACCGGCTCGTCAGCCAGGATGATGGACGGGGACTGGTTGAGCGTGCGCGCCAGCGCGACGCGCTGCTGCTGGCCGCCGGAGAGCTGGTCGCAGCGGGTGTACGCCTTATCGAGGATGCCGACCTTGTCCAGCGCCTCGAGCGCCTTCATCTTCTGCTCCCTGGTGAACAGGCCCAGCAGCACGCGGAAAAAGCCCATGTCCGGCACCATGGACGTGAGCACGTTCTTGATGGCGGTGGAGCGGGTGACCAGGTTGAAGGACTGGAAGATCATGCCGATCTTGCGGCGGAAGCGGCGCATGCTCTTGCCGTGCAGCGTCATCACGTCCACGCCGTCCACGATCAGCTGGCCCTCGGTGATGTCGATCATGCGGTTGATGGTGCGGATGAGGGTGGACTTGCCGGCGCCGGACAGACCGATGATCGCCACAAATTCGCCCTGATCGATCGTCAGATTGACGTTCTTGAGTCCCTTGACGCCGTTGGGATAGGTTTTGCTTACGTTCTTAAACTCGATCAAGTGGATTACCCTTTCTGCCCGAAGCGCAATTTCATTTGGATGATTATACCATGCGCGGCACTTTCCCTGCAACAGCGGCGCGCGGATTCTGTCTGAAATCTGTCATAATTCGTTGAAAAAGCGGTATTAATCAGGAAAACGACTCCTTCCACCATCCTTCGGATGGTTCCCCTCCCTCATGAGGGAGCTGGCTGCCGCAGGCAGACTGAGGGAGTTGGCGGCAATATAAAAGCGGCTTCCCGAAGGAAGCCGCCGGTGTGCGGGTGATTACTGCACAGCGGTGAGCGCCATGCGCGCAGCATCGTAGTCAGAATCGGTCGCAAGGGCATAGCCGGTGTGGCTGTACACGCTGAAGATGGCCTTGCCCTCTTCGGTGTTGATGATGTTGATCAGCGCGGTCTGCAGCGCGTTGATGAACTCCGGATTGTAGATATCCGGGTTGGCGGTGGTCACGGCGACGGTATCGTTGTAGATGCCCGCAGTGACACCGATGACGTTCATCTCGTTCCAGATGGAATCGGTGCGGCCCATGCCGGCCTTGCCGGTGGCGTCGGCGCTGTCGGTGGCGGTGTTCCAGGCGGCCTCGTAGTCACGGCGGCCGTCGGCGTAGCACACGATGATGTCCACCTGCTCGGCGGCAGCCTGCGCGAACGCGTCCGCATAGCCCAGCTGCACGACGTTGGACAGGTCAGAGACCTTCTTGCCGTCGTAGTTCTCCATCAGCCACATGGTCGGGTAGATGTAGCCCGCGGAGGAAGAGGTGTTGCCCACGGCCCAGGTCGCCTTGTCGAGGTCTTCCCAGGTCAGCTTCTCGCCGGCGTTGACCTTGGCGGCCAGCTCCTTGCCGTACTCGGACGGGGTGGCGTAGATCAGGGAGCGGTAGAAGGTCACCTGCTGGTCGGTCGGCAGGGTCTTGTTGGCGTCGCCGTTCCAGGTCGTCGGGTCGGTGCTGTCGTTGGACAGGCCGGCGCGGGTGGCGGTGAGGATGACATCGACCTCCTGCGCCTGGCTGTAGATGGCGTAGGTGCCGCCCGGCAGCCAGCCGACATCGATGGAGCCGGCGCACATCGCCTCGCCGGTCGCCTCATAGCTGGTGCCGACGGAGATCTCGACCTCGCCGATGTCGTAGCCCAGCTTGGCCATCTCGGCCTTGACGAGCTCCGGCAGGTTCTTGGTGCCGGTGATGATGACGTCGGCGTCCTTGGACGGGACGAACTGGAAGGTCAGCTTGTCCATCTTGACGGCGTCGGCCATCGCGGCGACGGACATGACGCACAGCACGAGGGCCAGCGCCAGAGTCAGAAGCTTCTTCATAAAAGAGTCCTCCTTGTTGTGGTTGCGCACATATTCACGGTGCTGTGTACAGTATAGCACAGAGGCTGCGCTTTCTAAAAGGGGAAAAGTGCCAAAACCTGGAGAAAATCGCGTAAAACCGCAGAAGGCCTTGATGTTTTGGAGGTTCTTCGATATAATGCACTCCTGAATGAGCTTGCGGCGAAAACGCCGCATGGGAGGATACCATAAGATGAAAGAAAAGCTCTTTGCATTTGCGGCGGGCATGAAGCGGCCGAGGATGGAGCGCAGGATTCCGGCGCTGCTGATCGCCGTGACGCTGATGGGCTTCGGCGTGGCGATGTTCAACCTGCTGGGCTTCGGCGCGGATCCCTGCACGGTGATGAACATGGGCCTGTCCACCAATCTGGGCATTCCCTTCGGCACGCTGCAGCTGCTGGTCAACTGTCTGCTGATCCTCATCGTCATCCGCTATGATCCGGGCCGCATCGGCCTGGGGACGCTGGCGAACATGGTGCTGGTGGGCTATGTAGCGCAGTTCTTCATGGCGGTGATCGAGCGGATTCCCGCGCTTTCCGCCCTGACGCTGACGGCGCGCCTGATCATCTTCGTGCCGACGCTGCTGATGTTCCTGGTGGCCGCCTCGACGTACATGTGCGTGGACATGGGTGTGGCGCCGTACGACGCGATTCCGCAGATCATTGCCGCGCGCATGAACTGGCCGTTCCGGCTGGTGCGCATGGCGTGGGACTTTGCGATGATGCTGGGCGGCTATCTGCTGGGCTCCGTGGTGGGCCTGGTGACCATCGGCATCACGCTGTTCCTGGGGCCGCTGGTCGCCTGGATGGCGGGCTACGTCAAGCGGTTCTTTGACTGAGAGGAGAAGCATGATGCAAGAGGGAGTACCGGCCTATCTGGCGCAGCTGCTGCGCGCGCAGTACGGCGAGGAGACGGCGGAGCGCATTGCGCAGGGCTACGCGGCGCAGCGCGCCGTGACGCTGCGCGCGAACACGCTCAAGGCGGACGCGAAGACCGTGCGCGAAAAGCTGGCGGCGCAGGGCATCGAGACGAGTCCGGTTGCCTGGTACGCCGACGCGATGATCGTCCATGGCGCGCGGGAGGACGCGCTCACCGGACTCGACCTGTACGAGCGCGGTGAGATCTATCTGCAGAGCCTGTCCTCGATGATCCCGCCGCTGCTGCTGGGCGCGCAGCCTGAGGAGAACGTGCTGGACATGGCGGCCGCGCCGGGCGGCAAGACGACGCAGATCGCCGCGCTGACGGGCAACCGCGCGATGGTGACGGCCTGCGAGATGAACAAAATCCGCGCGGATCGCCTGCGCTACAACGTGCAGCGGCAGGGCGCCACGCGCGTGACGGTGATGAACGTCGATTCCCGCAATCTCGACGACCTGTTCTCCTTTGACCGCATCCTGCTGGACGCGCCCTGCTCCGGCAGCGGCACCGTGCAGATGGGCTCCCCGCGCTCCAGGGGCCAGTTTTCCAAAGAATTTCTGGCGAGGACGACCAAACAGCAGGAGGCGCTGCTCCTCAAGGCGCTCAGGCTTCTGCGCCCGGGCCATGAGATGATTTACTCCACCTGCTCCGTGCTGGCTCAGGAGAACGAGGAGATCGTGGGCCGCGCGCTGCGCAAGGCCGGCGCGGAGGTCGTGCCGCTTGATCTGTCCGCGTTTGAGACGGTGCCCAGGCTGCCGGTGTCCATCCCCGGCACGCTGTGCGTGGCGCCGGACGCGCTGCATGAGGGCTTCTTTGTGGCCAAAATCAGAAGGACGAAGTGAGCATGGATATAGAAGAATCCCCTGCCGGGATGAACCGGCAGGGGATTTTTGCGACGGTTTTCACGGCAACTTTTGATGACACGGAGCGTGAAAGAAGTGAAAAATGACACTGCAGATTTGACAAAATGAATCCAATTTTTCCATATAATACCTGAGAAAAAATGAAAAAGTCCTGCTATTGCAGGACTCCCAGAGTGGTGCCGGTGGTGGGACTCGAACCCACACGGGTCGCCCCAACGGATTTTGAATCCGTCACGTCTGCCATTCCATCACACCGGCGCAAGGCCTTTGCGGCCTTTTCAGTATATCGGAACTGCACGTCAAAGTCAAGAAAAAGTCTGTCTCAGGCGGCAATTCAGCCGAGCACGTCGAGGTAGCAGTCGCTCGTCAGGCGGCGGGGATGCTCGACATGCTCGTAGCGGTCAACCGCGCGCTCCTGCTCGGCGACGCCGGCCCAGTACCAGGCAATTTCAAAGGTGAACAGCGCGGCAAAGAATACGGCGCAGATAATCAGCGGCACAGTGAAGATCTCCTTTTTGATGAACTCTCTTGCGAACGAGAACCGATTATAGCACAGGGGTGTGAAGATGCAAAGCAAAGGATTATTACATTTTTGTCACACTTTTGTCTCGCCGGGTCTGGCTGTAAAGAATCTTAACGCGCACTTCACGGGCGGATATGCTATAATCAACGAAAAAGTGGAGGAACTGCGCAGATGAACAACGAGATGCTTTTTCTTCGGGATGCGCTGGTTCCGCGCGGGCAGAGCCGCAGGGAGATCGCGCGCGATATGGGCGTCACGCTGGCGCTGCTGGCAGCGGCGGCGCTGCTGTGCGCGGGACTGAATGCAGCCGGACGCAACGACAACATGGTGCCGCTGGTCTTTGTGCTGGCCGTGCTGCTGACGGCGCGCTTCACCAACGGTTATTTTTACAGCCTGTTTGCCACGGCTGCGTCGGTGTTCGGCGTCAATTTCGCGTTCACCTATCCTTATTTTGAGTTCAACTTTACGCTGACGGGCTATCCGCTGACGTTTTTGACGATGTTCGCGGTGTCACTGGTCGTGGGCATGCTGACCGAGCGGGTCAAGCGGCAGGGCCGCATTGAGGCCGAGGCTGAGCGGGAAAAGATGAAGGCCAATCTGCTGCGCGGGGTGTCGCACGATCTGCGCACGCCGCTGACGGCGATCATCGGCTCCTCCACTGTCGTGCTGGAGCAGTTTGACGGGCTCAGCGATGAGGAGAAGAAGGAGCTGATTGCTCAGGTGCGCGACGATGCGCAGTGGCTGGTGCGCCTGGTGGAAAACATCCTGTCCATCACGCGCATCAACGACAGCGCCGTGCAGCTGAGAAAAGCCCCGGAGGCGGCGGAGGAGATCGCTGCCGAGGCAGTGAACAAGTTCCGCAAGAACCATGCCATGCCCGTGCGCGTGAGCGTGCCGGACGAGTTGCTCATGGTGCCCATGGACGCGACGCTCATTGAGCAGGTGCTGGGCAACCTGATGGAGAATGTGGTCATTCATGCCCGCGGCGCAACGGCCATCGAGCTGAATATCTCGCGCACGCCGGATCATCAGGCGCGCTTCTGCGTGGAGGACAACGGGAAGGGCATCGACAGGGATATCCTGCCCAGGCTGTTTGAGGAGCTGTTTCCGCATGTCCGGGAGACGAACGCGGACGGACGGCGCAGCATGGGCATCGGGCTATCGGCCTGTATGAGCATCGTCAAGGCGCATGGCGGAGAGATGTACGCGGAAAACAGGCGGCAGGGCGGCGCGCGCGTCTGCTTTGTGCTGCCCATGGAGGAGGAAGACGATGGCGATCAAGGGCAAGATCCTGATTGTTGAGGATGACCGGGCGATCTGCAATTTCATCCGGCGCGCGCTGGAGGCCAACGGCTATGAGGCGCTCAGCGCTTACACGGGCCGCGAGGCGGTCAGTATGCTGGCCTCC
>CAMFCQ010000047.1 GCA_945948915.1 uncultured Clostridia bacterium
CGTCGCTGGTGATCTTGAGCATGTTGTCCACCGTGGGATCGACCTGCTTATTATGAACTGCCGCCGCACGTTCGGAGAGTGATTGCACCATTTCCTCCTGCTGCGCAGTGGGCTTGACCACGACCGTTTCATACTTCACATCGGGCGTAGGGAGCTGAAGCTGATCTGCGGTCTTGATGTCAGCGACCTCGCGGAAGACATTCATCAGCTCCGGCAGATTGAAGAATTTCGCAAAGCGTGTGCGCGCCCGGTAGCCCGTGCCCTCCGGAGCCAGCTCAATGGCGGTGGTCGTCTCGCCGAAAGTGGATGCCCAGCAGTCGAAATGCGTCATGCCGCTGCGCTGCAAGGCCCCGTATTGCAGATACCGCTGCATCGTATACAGCTCCGTCATGGAGTTGCTCACGGGTGTGCCCGTCGCAAAGATGATGCCGCGCCCGCCGGTCAGCTCGTCCATGTAGCGGCATTTCATGTACATGTCGCTGGACTTCTGCGCTTCTGAGGTTGAAATGCCTGCCACATTGCGCATTTTTGTGTACAGGAAGAGGTTCTTGTATGAATGTGCCTCGTCCACATACAGCCGGTCTACGCCGAGCTGCTCAAAGGTGACGACATCATCCTTTCGATCTTCTGCTCGCAGCTTTTCCAGCTTGATCTCCAGCTGCTTTCGGGACTTTTCCAGCTGCTTGATGGAAAAGCGCTCGCCGTTGTTGCTTTTCAGCTCCTCAATGCCCTCCATGATCTCGGCAATCTCGTCCTGAAGCAGCTGCTCCTGACGCTCATGCGAGACAGGGATTTTCTCAAACTGGCTGTGCCCGATGATCACCGCGTCATAATCGCCTGTGGCAATTCTCGCACAGAATTTCTTTCGGTTGCCGGTTTCAAAATCCTTTTTCGTCGTAACCAGAATGTTGGCGGAGGGATATAGCCGCAGGAACTCGGAAGCCCACTGTTCCGTCAGGTGATTGGGCACAACGAACATGCTTTTCTGGCACAGGCCCAGCCGCTTGCTTTCCATGGCAGCCGCCACCATTTCAAACGTCTTGCCCGCGCCAACCTGGTGGGCTAGCAGCGTGTTGCCGCCGTACAGGACATGGGCGACAGCGTTCCGCTGGTGCTCCCGCAGCGAAATCTCAGGGTTCATGCCAGCAAAAACAATATGGCTGCCATCGTATTCGCGCGGACGAACGGAATTGAACAGCTCATTGTACTGCGCCACCAGCGTCTGCCGCCGCTCAGGGTCTTTCCAGATCCATTCGCGGAAGGCATCCTTGATGGCCTGCTGCTTCTGCTGCGCGAGGGTGGTTGCTTTCTGGTTGAGCACGCGCTGCTCACGGCCATCCGCATCCTGCACAGTGTCGTAGATGCGCACATCCCGCAGGTTCAGTGTGTCCTCCAGAATCTTGTAGGCGTTGGCCCTGTCTGTGCCGTAGGTGGTATATGCGGCGACATTGGCGCGGGACACGACGTTCTTGCCATTGATGTGCCATTCGGCGGTAAAGGGCGAGAAGTGCACCTCGATGGCACGGCGCTGGTAATACGGGGTATTGAGCAGCTCGTACATGAAGTCCTGAACATACTCCGGCGCGATCCACGTCGCGCCCAGCCGCACGTCAATGTCGGACGCCTCCAAATCCTTGGGCTGTGCCGCTTCCAGCGCCGTCACATTGGGCTGAAAGGCAGCGTCCGACTGCGCAGCGGTTCTGGCCTCGCGCAGCTTTTGCCGCACATTGCCGGACAGGTATTCATCTGCCGTCACATACTGTGCATCTGTGCCGGGGATACGGAAGATGACACCGGTCAGCTCATGAACGATGTCTTCCTCGCTTTTCCCAGTCAGCTGGGCCATATAGCCGAGGTCAACCCTGGCGCGCTCCCCGATGGACACCGCCAGCGCATCAGCAGAGGTGTCCACATGATCGACGCTGCGCTGCTGCTTGATCGTCCTCTTCGTAAACATATCCGCTTTCCGCAGCAGCTTGTGATCATCATCGAGGATTTCGAGCGAGCAGAGCAGGTAGTAGGAGGAATCCGACGAAAACGCAAGGCGGTTGGCCCGGTCATTGATGAGGCCGTAGCGCGCCGAAAAGCTGTCATACAGACTGTTTAGCTCTTGCTGAAGCCGCTTAATCTCCCCATCGCCGTGCTCATCGAGCTGCGCGTCGATCAGCTTGCGCACCTGATCCCGCAGGGCAATCATCCCCTTGACGCGCTCCTGTGCCGTCTGATTCAGGTGGGGCTTTACCATGCGGCTGTTCTCACGGTAATAGACGGTGCCGTCGATCACAGAATACGAGAAGTTCCGCACATCAGGATCGGCGGGAATGGACTCGTCAATGGCTTCATTATCTTCCAGATCGGGCAGCGCCGCCTCCTGATAGGTGCCGTGGATATGGCCAATCGCCTCATGCAGCTGATCCGCAAGGCTCACGCCCTCTTTCGGGAGGACGGTAAAGCTCTCCCGGCCGTACTGCGTATTCTCCCTGGACAGCGTGCCCAGAACCATCTCCGGGTGCTGAATAAAGTAGCTGTTCATGGTCAAGCCGTCTGCGTCTTCTCCAACATGAACCCAGTCCGGCTCAATCTCGATGGCCCGATCCCGCTTTTGCAGGAAGATGATGTCCGAAACGACCTCGGTGCCCGCATTGGCCCGGAAGGCGTTGTTGGGCAGCCGGATCGCGCCCAGCAGCTCTGCACGCTGCGCGATGTATTTGCGCACCTCCGGGGACTGCTGATCCATCGTGTAGCGGGAGGTGACAAAGGCGATCACGCCGCCCGGGCGCACCTGGTCGATGGCCTTGGCGAAGAAGTAGTTGTGAATGGAAAAACCGAGCTTATTATAAGCCCGGTCGTTGACCTGATAGTTGCCAAAGGGCACGTTGCCGATGGCGAGGTCGAAGAAGTCGCGCCTGTCCGTCGTTTCAAAGCCAGCAACGGTAATGTTGGCCTTGGGGTATAGCTGCTGGGCGATGCGCCCGGTAATGCTGTCCAGCTCCACACCGTACAGTCGGCTGGCCTGCATTCCTTCCGGCAGCATTCCGAAGAAATTGCCAACGCCCATGGACGGCTCCAGAATGTTGCCGCCGGTAAAGCCCATCTGCGCGACAGCATCGTACATTGCCCGGATGACGACGGGGCTGGTGTAGTGTGCGTTGAGCGTCGAGGCGCGCGCCGCTTCGTATTCCTGCAGCGTGAGCACGGCGGCAAGCTGCCGGTACTCGTCTGCCCATGCCGGCTTGTCGGGGTCAAAGGCATCTGCCAGACCGCCCCAGCCCACATAGCGCGAGAGGATCTCCTGTTCCTCCGGCGTTGCTGCACGTCCTTCGGCTTCAATCTGCTTGAGCGTTCGGATGGCGGCAAGATTGTTGCCGTACTTGGTCTTTGCGCCGCCCTCGCCGAGATGATCGTCCGTGATGCGGAAGTTCTCCACAGCGGAGGGCGAATTGCTCACAGGTGCAGGCGAATCCTGTGGAAAACTCTGAGGATAACCCTGTGGATGGCGCTGTGGATAATCTGTCGTCGGCGCGGGTTTTCCACCGATCGTGGATAACATAGCCGCATTTCGCTCATCCAGCGCCAGCAGCTGTGCAAAGCGCTCGATGCTCTCTGAACGGAAGATGGGATAATCCAAGGACGGATCACGAAGCTGCACATTGAAATGCCCGATCTGGGTAATGACAAAGGGGCGGTCATCCAGATAGACCGTATCGCCAACCCTGTACGGGTGCTCCTGCTCAGCAGATTCGGGCAAACCTTCTCCTGCATCCGGAATAGGCAGTTCTTCGCTATCCTGTTCCACCTGAATCTGCTCCGCCAGCTCCGTCACCTGCTGAATGAACGGGCTGTCTCTGAGCGCTTCCGCATCCACAACCTCGCCATCGACGATACCCGCGTCAGCCAGCCGCTGACGCACGGCTTCGGTGTCGATGGGCTCATCATTGTCTGGCCCATCCTCAATAGTCGCCTCGTTTTCCTGCAACGCACCGATGCTTTCCAGTTCCGATTGCGTCATATACCGGTCACGCGCGATCAAGGCATCCATCCGCTTTGCCACCTGCGCCCAGGAAAGCTGAATTGGCGGGCATTCATCCTTTTCCAGCCTGATGCCCTTGCTGTCATGGCTTTCGCCGCTGCGGTCGGAGCCTGACACCGCATGGGAGTGCCCGCCGATGCCGTATTCTCCCTTGAGGAAATCCGCCTTTTCCTTGGGCGTATGCGCGGGATAGGCTGTAAAGAAGCGATAGATTCTGCCCTTGCTGCCAGCCATAAGGCTTCCTTTGGAAAGGGCGTCGTCGATTTCGTCCTCGGTGATGAAGGTCGCTGGCTTTGCGACTTCCGTCAGCAGGGATTCGTATTCCCTGCGGGGAAGGGCAAGCTCCCTGAGCGACTGGGCCAGGGCAGGCGGGTTGTGGAAACGGAATCGCAGGAGCTTTTGGTTTTGCGCATGGGCATCGGCAAAGGTATTCATCTCTGCGGTGATGCCGGACAGGAAAGCCGGATCAGCCAGACGTTCAGCCAAGCGCGCCGTTTCATCTGGGAAGCCGCCGCCGCGAATGGGTTCCAGGGAGGGAAGAAAGGCTTTTCCATCGGGCGTTGTATCTCCATACAGATTCCACAGCCGCTGAGCGATCATGGCGCGCTCATGCGCAGGGGCAGTCGCCAACTCCATCATGCTCATGAACTGCCCGCTTTCCAGCAGCTCTCCGATTCGTCTTGCGGCATCCTCCCAGGACATGATCTGCGCAATTCGGGTATAGCGAGCCGATCCGCCGGGCGCGAAGCGAATCCCGTCCTCCGCGTACCATGCAATGATGCGCCCATGCTCCGTAGCCATGCCGTTGCCGCCGTGATAAACCTGCCGGAGAATCTGCGCCATTTCTTCAACCGGCTTTCCCTTGGAAAACTCGGCAGCCAGAATCAGACGGTGATTGGTGGTGTTGCCGCCCGTGCGCAGGATGTCATCCATGTCCTCCTGCGGAACAGAAAAAGCGAAGGGCGTCGCCGGGACGCTCTCCGCTTCCATGGTATCAATCAGCGCGATCTGCTCCGATTCGCCGGGAATGATGAAGCTCATCTGCTCCAGCACGGGGTCGTAATCCGTCAGGCGTAGATCAGCTCCGACAGGATCATCTCCTCGGCCTGCGCCTGCAGCGCGTTCATGCTCTGCACCCAGGTCATCTGATCCCGCGCTTTCAGCGCCTCCGTCACGCCCGCCTGCTTCGTCAACTCGGTCATCAGGCTTTCGAGCCGATTCTGCGCCGTCTGCTCGATCTCCTGCAGGTGCTCCATCAGCTTCCCGCTGAGCATCAGCCTCGTGTACAGCCCCGGACGATTCTCCTCCAGATAGCGCTGTCTCATCAGGCCGTACTTGCCCAGCGGCATCTGCTCCGCTTCGGTCAGCCCCAGGTCGGGCAGCAGATAGTCTCCGTTCTGCCTGTACTTCAGTTCGATCATGTTCCATGCTCCTTTCTGTCTGCCTGATTGTCATTTCAATCTGCCGCAGCACCTGACCTGTGATCATGCTGACCGCATTGCCAAGCTCCCCGGCAGTTGCAGGGGTGTTGAAGTTCATCACCTCGGTGAAGTCCTCCCGGTACAGCTCCGGCTCCAGTCCGCAGCGCAGCTGAAGGCCATAGGCGATGCTGACGGCGGCGGCCTGCCGGAAGGACGCTCCGATGTTGAATTCATCATACTCCGAAAGGAAGGAATCCGCAACGCTGTCGAGGATGTCCCGCCTGTGGTCATGCCAATACGCGAGCGCCTGCTGGCTGGCAATCTGATGGATTTGCTCCTCGAGGGGCATCGCCGCATCCGCATCGAAGTTCGCTTCCAGCATTTCCCGAACGGGCTGCTCCGTCCGCTCGGACAGCTGCCAGGGCTCCACGTTCCGGGAGCCACGGCGCGCGCCGGTGTCCGATACATCAAAGACATAACGCACGCCCATTCCGTTTGGGCCCGCGGCGAGCAGCGCAATACCCTTGGAGCCGCGCCGGATGTACCGGTGCATGGTGTTGTTCCAGAGATCATACCCGGCACAGGCCGTTGCATCCGGGCGCTGGGCATAGATCAGCAGCTGATCGCGGAAGGGGTACTTGTACAGTCTGGATGATGTGCCCAGAAACGCCGCCCAATCCAGATAATCGCCGGTGATCCTGCGGGCGGTGTCATCAGCCAGTACGGCGTAAACCTGTGCCTTTGTAGCCATGTGGTCTCCTCCTGTTGTCATTCCCATGGGATGAAATCCGGCGCGATGTCTGCCAAGAGCTGATCAAACTCGGCGTCGCTCATCTGCGTCAGCTTTTGGATCACCTGCTCGGAGAGCTTTTTCAGATCGGTCTCGTCGAACATCAGGTACTGCATCATGTTTTTCAGCTCATCGACCGTATCCAGCCGGCTTCCTGCGTTGTAGAGACAGATCAGGGTGATTTCTTCCGTGTCAAAGTGGTTCATGCTTGCCTCCATCGCCATCATCAACCTCTGAGACTGTTTTCACAGTCTTCGCAGCAGTCGGGGTCATCCCCTGCGTGCAGATAGGGCTGCTGACAGATGGCGCATTGTCTCAGGCTGTCCGGGTACGCCTCTGCAGGGTCTTCGCTGCCGTCCGCGCCGTACCACAGCGCATACTCGATGAGATCCTGCACATCCCAGCCGGCAGGCAGCACATTCTCCAGAAAGTAATCGCAGTCGATTGCGCCGTCCTGCGCCGATGGATCATTCGGGCTGATGATGTGGCAGCGCTCATCGGTCAGCGCGCAACAGCCGGCATGGCAGTTGTCGCACTCCTCGTGGGCAAGCGCCCGGATGTGGTTGAGTATCTGTCTGTTCGTCATGGGCACCTCTTACCCGGCAAGGGCACGACTGCCCCTGCCGAAAGAAGGACATCACACCGGGTGGCGGATGTCCTCCTCTGTCATGTAGATGCCATAGCGCCCCAGTTCGGGGATAGCATTGTTCTCAGCCTCGGTCCGGGCACGCTGGAAAGCGCCGTCGTCATCGTTCACGTTCAACGTGCGCAGGGCGTAGACCGGCCCGTCCAGACGCGCCTTGCGGTACTCGTCATATCGGGCGACCTGCCGGACGCCGTTTTTGCGGCACAGGTAATCCACCATGCCGAGCAGGAACAGCGCGCAGCGATACTGCCCGCTCTGGTACAGCCGCTCAATCCATTCATTCTGATCGATTCCGTCGATGAACGCCAGATCGCCGGTGGCACGAAGCCTGCCCAGCATGGAATCCGCCAGCACATAGAAGTTCATCAGGGAATTCTCGTCATGCACGGAAGTGTGGGCTGGAGCATCGCGCTCAAGCTCATCCCAGTAGCCCTCGAGGATGTCCTCGACGCTGACATCCAGTGCATACGCGAGATTGTACAGGGTTACTGCTGCGCAGCGATCCAGCTGCGCCTTGCCGTTCAGGATGTCGCGCAGCGTGGATTCCGGGATATTGCTCCGGGCGCTCAGCTCGGCGCGGCTCATGTGGCAGTCGTTCATCAGTTCATTCAGGTACATCATTTTATCGCTCCATTTCGTGTTTCTTGGGTTTGATGGTCGGCACAGGGGTACTATGCGCCGTTTTCTGCTCACGACTGTGTGCCCGCTGCGCTTCCTTGACATCATTGTTTATGATCCCGTCGATCATGTTGTCATCGTCCTCGATCATCATCTCGGCGTTCTTCAGCGCGTTTTCGCGCTCAAGAAAGGCGGGCAGCTTATAGAATCCAAAGCTGTCCGTGTAATAGCACTCTGCCTGCCCGTTCAGGTTGAGCGCGATCACGTCGCTGACGCTCAGGCTGTGCCCGCGAAAATCATCGGGACGATTGAGGTTGAAGCGGGTGTACAGCCCTTCGAGGATGGCTTCGGGTGTTCTGTTTGCAGCAAGGGCAGGCGAAAGCGCGCCGGAGTAAACAAGATCATACCGGCTTTCCGTCACACCAAGCGCGGCATCGGCATGGCTGCTTTCCCTTCGATCAAGGCTGCGCAGCTCCGACAGGCTGGCAAAGCGCAGGCTGTGATACTGGAGATCGGGCTTCAGCTGATAAATCGCATAGCCGTTTTCGGGAAGCTCGCGGGGATTCTGCCCGGTTTTGTCCATCATAGGATCACCTCCAAAAGCAGAGCGCCGGCATCTCTGCCAGCGCCCTGCGCAGGTTGTTTATTCCCAGACCACCATGTCGCTGGTTCTGGCTCCATCGGAGATCATCAGCGAATACTGGTACGCGCCGTCCTCCTTGACCTGACGGCAGATGCGCAGGCCGTACTGCTCCGTGGCAGTGCCACGCGCCAGCGTCAGCTCGAATTCCGATTCATTGAGGTAACGGTCACGGCGGGTATCGTAAAAGTCAATCGACCATGTACCCGACCATTCCATCTCGCGTCCGCTCTCCAGCTGCGTTCTGCCAGTCATGGAGCCATCCTCACGGAAGGTGATGCGGCTTGCGTTGATGGAGCTGCCCGCGTACAGCCGCCAGCTGCCGAGCATGGCCTGACGCGCTTCGCTCAGCTCCGTCACCGTTTCATACAGGCAGGCGGACGGCACAAAGCCGCGAAATCGCTCCTTGTCCGCCTCGGCTTCAATGTACGTCCATTCGCCCATCGTGCCCAAGCAAGTCACCTTCGTGTTCTCCGTCAGGCGGGCAAGGGGCGTGCGGCTGACCAGTGGATCGTCCGTCACCTCCACATCGTAATGTACGACGGAGGGGATGCTTGTGAGACTCAGTTCCGGCACCGTCACATCTGCGGGCAGCGCATTCTTGTAGATATAGCCGATGCGGTTGTGCGTATCGGTAATGTCGTACTGCACAAGAATCCAGTCGCCCTCGCTGCCAAACACCTGAATCCAGCCGTTGGTGCTGACGCGGGCGCGGCCCTTTGCACCGCGGATGCTCCTGCTGTCAGGCGCAGAATAGACGGGGTAGGTCTGGTTTGAGGTAAAGGAAACAAGGGAGGCGCTGAGCGTCCCCGCAGGAATCGACGGCGCATTGGCGGTGTCGATCATCGTCGTGGCAGGCTCATCAGCCAAAGCAATCGCGTAAAGCATGATCAGAGTGAGAATCAGGGTAAGCAGTTTCTTCATATTGTATTGGCTCCTTTCGATTCAATCAAAGGTGGGACGGAGGATAGGCTTTCCGTCCGCATTGTAGTCAAGATGCAGCGTGGCAGTGTATTGGGTATGGGTCTTGGCGGAGCGCAGGCCGGTCTTGCGGACGCATCCCTTTTCCAGAAGCTCCTTGACATCGCCGGAGGTCAGCGGCTTTTCCGCATCCTTCAAAATGCCTCCTGTCTTCCACAGCGCAAAGCTGCAGGTGCGGTTCTCGCACATGAACCCCTTTGCCCGCTCGGTGATCGCTGCGCCGCACTTGGGACAAGCACCCAGCGCTTCCCGCAGCGGCGGAAAAAGCTGCTCAGCATTCTCGGCACGCTGGGTATCGCGGGTCATTTCCTGCACGAACTGGCGAATATCGCGCATGAAGTCCTCGGACTTCTCCTGCCCCTGCTCAATGCGTCCCAGCCGCTGCTCCCACTCCGCTGTCAGCTGCGCGGAACTCAGCTTGTCGGGCAGGATGGAGGTCAGCGCCTTACCCTTGGCGGTCGGAATCAGGACTTTCTTTCGCTTTTCTCCGACGCGCTCCACCAGCTTGGTTTCAATCAGCTTTTCGAGAATCGCCGCCCGCGTGGCAGGCGTGCCGATGCCCTTGTGCTCCGCATCCTCCGGCATGTCCTCCTTGCCTGCACTTTCCATCGCGTGCAGGATCGTCCCCTCGGTGTGATGCGCCGGAGGCATGGTCTGCCCCTCCCGGATTTCGGCGCTGGGGAAGGGAAACTCGAAGCCTTCGTTCATCTCTACAGGAATCGAAAGGGTGTTGTCATCATCCTTATCTTCTGCCCCCGCGCCGATGCTGCCGCGGAAGGCGCACCAGATGCGCTTCCAGCCCATTTGCACAATGCGCTTGCCCTTCGCGGTGAAGTCATGCCCGGCGCACTCGATGTGCAGGACGGTTTCCTCGTATACGCAGGGATCATCCAGCGCGCAGAGCAGTCTTACACAGACCAGAAACAGAAGATCATGTTCGCCAGTGGTCAGCGCCCGGATGGCTGCCTCCTGACCGGGCATCGTCGCCGTCGGGATCAGCGCATGGTGATCCGTCACCTTGACGTCATTGATCACCGCATCGACGCGGATTGCCGGTTCAAGGCCAACTGCAAAAGGTAGAACTCCGCACACCCTGGAAGCCAACTCAGGCAGCCCGGCTTCCATGTCGTGCGTCAGATAGCGGCTATCGGTTCGCGGATAGGTCAGCAGCTTCTTTTCGTACAGCCCCTGGGCATAGTCAAGGGCCTGCTGCGCCGTGAAGCCGTAGAGCTTGTTTGCGTCCCGCTGCAGGCTGGTCAGGTCATAGAGCGCAGGCGGGTTCTCCTTCCGCTGCGTATGCTCCATCGACCTCACGACCGCAGGGCTGTGATTGCAGGCATCCATCAGCCGGCGCGCTTCGTTGAGATCGTCAAAGCGTTCCGATTCGGCGCTCACGTCGCGTCCGGTATCCAGCACGACCTTGTAGAAGGTCTCCGGCGTGAACTCCGCGATGGCTTTCTCCCGCTGCGAGAGCATGGCCAGCGTCGGGGACATCACGCGCCCGATGTGCAGCGTCGGGCCGTAGAGCAGGGAGTACAGGCGTGTCGCATTCATGCCGATGAGCCAATCCGCCTGGGCGCGGCAAAGCGCCGCATGATACAGATTGTCGTAAGCGGACATGGGCTTCATGCTGCGAAAGCCCTCGCGGATGGCGCTTTCCTCCATCGAGGAGATCCACAGGCGGCGTACAGATTTCCGGCACTGCGCCGCCTGATAGACCAGCCGAAAGATCAGCTCGCCCTCGCGTCCTGCGTCCGTTGCGCAGATGATGCCGGTCACGCGGGGATCGTTCATCAGCGCCTTGAGGATGTCAAACTGCTTTTTGGTTTCTGCGGTGACGGTGTACTGCCATTTTTCGGGGATGATCGGCAGATCTGCGTAGCGCCAGCGGGCGTACCGGGCATCGTAGACCTCGGGCAGCGCCAGCTCAACAAGATGCCCGACGCACCAGCTGACCAGAAACCCCTTGCCCTGCAGGTAACCATTCTGCCGGTCGGTTGCACCCACAACATCCGCAATCGCTCTTGCGACGCTCGGCTTTTCCGTGATAATCAGTTCCATATTGTTTTTTCCTCCATCAATGCGTTACCCCGGAGTGGGATGCTCCGGGGCTGCGTTACTTCTGTTCGGGGCTTTCGTCCTCGTCATCGTCGTCGAGATCAAGCTCGCTGTCCGCACGGTGCGCAGCAGGCTGGTTCCTGCCTTTCAGGAAAATGACCGCTCCAACGACGCCGACGCCCACCATGGCGAAAAGCGCGAGCAGCGCCGTGGTCTTGTCGGTCGTAGGCTGCGCAGGAGCCTGCGTCGGCTGCGGCGTAATTGCGGGCACAGCAGTCGGCTCAGGGGTCACATAGATGATCTCCGGTGTGGGCGTGGGCACGGCTTCCTTCTCCTCGTCGGACATCAGTGCCAGCAGGTCGCGCTCATCGACGAGGTTCAGGAAATACGTCTCGTACATCTCTGCCTCCTCGTCAACCGGCTTGTCGTAGTCGATGACGAGATAGAAGGTGTTGCCGTTCTTCGTCTGCAGTGTGATGAACTGCTTGTTGGTCGCCGCAGAGTACAGCACATCCAGCGTATGGCTGTTGCCGTCCGCCTGATAGGGCATACCGGGGCCGATGGTGATATACTCGGTCTTGATGATCGTCTCCGGCGTGGGCGCGGCGGTCGGCTCCAGCGTGGGATCGGGCTCGTCCTGCACATAGATGAGCGAGCTGCCCAGGCCGTTATAGCGGTTGGGTGCAGGGGTATGGGTTGCTGCGGGTGCAGCAGTCGGCGTGGCTGTCGCCTCATCAGCCGGCTTCTTCGTCGGCTTCGGCGTGGCTGTCGGCACGGGCGTAGGATCAGCGGGCTTTTGGTAATGCGGATTGGTCAGCGTGACCGGCTCGGAGAAGTTGCCCGCGTAGTCAAAGGCGCGGAATGCCAGCTTCTCAAACTGGTTCATGTTCTGATCCAGCTCCACATTCAGCACCCCGTTTGTCAGCGACGTGAACAGCATACTGTTGACCTGCACACCGGCGACGCCGGACAGATCATCCTTGGCATCGACCTGAAGGGTCGTGCCGTTGATGGACGCGGTCAGCACTGGCGCTGTCAGGTCGATGCACTTCACGTCCGCGCTTTCCTCAAACGCATGACCATGCGGATCGGTCACGCGCAGGGTGAAGGTGCCGTTTTCGTGGAGCGTCAGCTCTGCACGGCCATCTGCAAACAGGTTTTCGCAGTCCACCCAATTCCCGTCATTTATCCGGTACTCTATTGTTTGCCAGCCCAGCCTGTCCTTGTCCGTGATGGACACCTTCATGACGGCTCCATTGCCGCTCGTCCAGCCACCGGGCGCAGTCAGGATGATTCTGTACGGCGAGACGCTTTCCATGGGCACCTCCGTGGGCGCAGGCGCACCCTCCGCGATAGCCCAAACGGGCGAAAAAGCTGCTGTACATGCAGCCAGCAGCAGAAACACCGCCATACCCAGCGGCAGAACTCGCTTACACATCATCATCATCATCCATCATCTCCTCATCGGGCAGCGGCACAGGAGCATCTGCCTCGGCAGGCGCAGCCTGCACATCCTTGGGCAGCTCAGGCACCAGCCTGTCCCCGAACATGGATTTCATGATTTCGGCGAGCTGCTCCGGGGTCACGTTGTACAGCTCTGCCGTCGCATGGATGGCCGTGCGGTCAGCCTGCTTGACAAGGCCGCGCAGGTCTTCCACCTCTGCCTGAAGCTCAAGCAGCTCCTGCTCCCTTCTGCCCAGCAGCGCGTGGAGCTTCTGGCGGTCGGCGGGATAGCGCTTCTTTTTCTTTTCGGTCATGGTTCCTCCTTAATCAAGTGGCAGGCGGCCAAAGCCATACAGTCGCTTGGACCATTTTTCGCTTTTGAGATCGGCAAAGCCGACCGGGTCGCCTGCGTGAATCATCATGTCGTTGCCCACATAGATGCCCACATGGGTAATGCCCTTGACATCCGCGCCCATCGTCTTCTCGAAGAACACGAGATCGCCGGGACGAGCATCCTCCTTGCTGACATCGCTGCACAGGGAGTAGAGCCCATTAGCGCCCATCCGTCCCACATCGCACACGCCGGAGTTGTTAAAGACCCAGCAAACATAGCCGGAGCAGTCAAAGCCGGTATCGGGATTGCTGGCACCGTACACATAGGGATAGCCGATGTACTTCTCGGCCTCGACCATCAGGGAGAGGAAATCGGGATCGGCCCGAAGAAGCTGCTCGGGAATGGTGTAGTTGACCAGCTTGTACTTGGACTGCACGCCACGGATTTTCACATTCTTTTTGCCGACCGAGGAAATGACAGGGATGTCATCGTCTTCAACGCCCATGAAATACTGCGGATCTTCCAGAATCACGGATTCTCCGTTCCAGTTGTCCATGTCAAAGGCGCTTGAATCCTCCGCCACAGCGCCCCGAACGGAGAGGAAAAGGGAAAGCAGGAACAGCGCTGCGATGGCAGCGATCACCTGGCGGGCGATGGTCACAGTGCGGTTCTCGTTGTTTCGATTCATCATCAATGGGATACTCCTTTCAAATCTGTGCATGGGAAAGGAGCCTCGCGGAAGGCAAGGCTCCTTTCAGCCAATGGTCAGTTGGGTACTCGTCCAAACGAGTGGAAATGCGTCTGCCAATAGGCATCGCTGAGATCGGCATAGCCGATGGGGTTTCCGCAGTGCAGCATCATCCCGTTGCCTACATAGATGCCGCAATGCGTGATTCCGGCGACATCCGCGCCCATCGTCCCCTCGAAGAACACGATGTCTCCGGGCTGCGCCTGCTCATCCGGCACGTTGCGGCACAGGCTGCGCAGCCCCTTGGCGCCCAGCCTGCCGGTGTTGTAAACACTGCTGTTTGTGAATACATACGAGACAAAGCCGGAGCAGTCAAAGCTGGTTTCCGGGCTTGCACCGCCCCAGACATAGGGATATCCGATGTACTTGGTCGCTTCCTCTATCAGCGCGGCGAAAGAGGGATCGGCGTCCAGGGTTTCCTGCGGAATGTCGTAGAGCGTAGGGTCACGGAGCGGCACCGCATACGGGTTGCCGGAGAAGATACCCTCCATATTGCCATGCGAGGCCATGTACAGCGCGTACATGCCCATGGTATGATGGCTCATGCTAATGACCGGCAGATGGGAGAGATTCTTGTTTTCCAGCCTGACGTTGCAGATGCTGTACGCATAGGGTACCTGCACGTCATAGGGGTAGGTTTCGGTGTGCTGCTGCCCGGTGACGGGGTCGGTCACGATGCGCGTGCCGGTTCTCGTCTCTGTCCGATACCGGGTTTCCGTTGTTATTGTCTGCGTGACAACGTATTGGAGATCGAAGTATTTCTCGATCACCGGATAGGCGGTGTCCAGCGTCCACTCCTGTCCGTCGAAATAGGCGGAAATGATGGCAATGAGTACATAGGGATCGTGCCAGATTTCGTCTGCATCGACATTGTATTCGTCATAGCCCGGGTGGTATTGCTCGTAGCGATCCATTTCGTCCTGCAATTCATGCTCCTTGGCGGCATAGGCGCGCTCCGCGGCGCGTACATCGTCCTCCGTCGCCGGATAGGTGCCGATGATGAGCGATTCCAGCACCGATTGGGCCAACGGCGTACAGGATTGCAGGCTGCCCATGAGGATCAGCAGCATCGCGCACAGCAGGATGATCAGCTGGGAGGAAGGATGGCTTTGAAAGAACTCCGCCATCCGTCCCGTGACATCGCTCGCTCCGCGAACGGTCTTGCCCGTGGCGGCGGCACTTTTTCCTGCATCGCCCACGGCATTTCCGGCAGTCTTCATCGCGGCGTATTCCTTGCGGATAGCCCGCTTTTGCTGCCAGCGGGACAGCGGATTGCTGGTGAATTGCGGATGCTCCGCGCGCTGCCTGGCCTCCATATACCGGATGTTGGCTTTATCCAGCGCACGTTCAGCCTTTTGCGCCTGCTTATAGGGACGCAGCTTGTGCGCGTGATAGGCGTGCTCGCCCATCTGCAAGGCGGAGGTGCTGATCCTGTCGCCCTGCAGCACCGCACTTACCGCAGCGTTGTCATCCTCATTGGCCTCTGCAAGCTGCTGGTGCAGCTGATTATGCGCCGATTCTATCGGGCGCTGAACAGGATGCCGGAGACGGGAGGGCGGCTTCGCTTCGGTTTCCTCAAACCGGAGACGGAGTTTCTTTTTCCTGGCATGGGGCGCAGAAGCATCGGCCACCGTTGCTGCCGTCTGCGGAGTTGAGGATGTGGAAGAAGGTGCTTTCCCGGAGGTGTTTAACCCAGCGTGAGAGTGGCCATCCTTCGCTGCCTGTTTGTTCTGCTTGAAAGGCGCAGAGGATGCCGTTGCCGGTTCATGAAGTTCAGCCGCATCTGTATCACTCTGGTGCATGGCATCCTGCTCAGCTTGAACCTCCTCGACGGTCAGTTTCAGGCGGCGCGTTTTCAGCTTCTTTTTCGCCGCATCGTATCGGTCAGCAGCTTTTTCTGCCTTTTCCGCCTTTCGCGCCAGCTCCGGGTTTTCCAGCTCCTCCTTCGAGAAGCGCAGCCGGGGAGAGCCGCGGTTACGGGTTTCAGTCAATCAACAGCACCTCCTTGGGGTGTTATCATGACGCATAAGCCCATGCGGGCTTTGTTTATGGACTGTTCCATGTCGTGTTCCTTCAAAAAGGGTACAGAAAAACCGGCATGAGTCGTACATGCCGGTTTGAGGGGATAGATGCGCTATATGCTCTGCATAGCGCTATGCCAATTACCATTACTCCATAGGGTTTTCTTCTTCGTCCTCCATCGGGAAGAGATAACCCATCAGTTTCGATACAAGCTCTTCTGCCCGATCTGGCAAAGAGGTATAGGACACGACCTGCTGAGAAACGCCGTTGCGATAGGTGATGTCGAGCTGCCAGCAGACCGGTGTATCGATGATCTCCGATTCATCCTCTGCATCATCCCACTCGTCATCATCATTCCAATCATCTTTGCCTAAAGCGTAGTCCTCCTGCCAGCAAAAGATCTCCAGATGGTGAACCATCCATTTGAGCAGCTTCGTCATCTTGTCCGACGGAATATAAACAGCGTGTTCCTGCCCATCCTCCGTCATGCTGATGACGGAGTCCTTCCTGCTGACGCGGAAAATGGCATTCAGCGAAATTTCATCGCCGTACTCATCATAGACATCGTCGTTCACCATGAGCGACAGGTGATCTACATGGTACTGCTTTTTCTGCCGATTGCGTTCCTCAAACGGAAAACGGCACTCGTAGGCTTGCTGAGCCGCCTCTTTGATGATCGGGCGGTCGTCATGGCAACGCTTTTTCAGCCAAGCGCATTGCTCCTTGGATAGATACCATGGCAAATTCAGGATGCGCGTCAGCGTCATTGCCTGATTGCGTTCCTCAAGGGGCATGGCAGTGCAGCTTTTGCAGATGTGGGCCACATGGCCCTTTCCTGAGAATTTCTCATTGGCCTTGTGCTCGCCGCAGATTTTGCAGTAGTGACCATGCTTCTTCATTGATTTAGCCCTCATGGTCAATGATCGCCTTGAAGCGATATTTTCCATAGTCCGCGCCATTGAGACGCTCAAGCAAGTCCGCTTTACGCATCTTGGTCAGCAACGCACTGGCAGGAGAGCCGGTCAGTCCCGTAGCCTGCATGACATCGCTACGATTAAAAGCCGTTTCTGTGCCATACTGCTCATACAGCAAGTGAATTTTTTCCAGCGTAGGCTGCTTGTAGGGCAGCCCCCGAATCCATTGAGGAACGGCGCTTTTCTGACTTCCTGTTTTCCTGTTTTCCTGTTTTCCTGTTTTCCCGACTTCAACGCCGTAATTCAGGTTGAAAAGCGTCACGATGAAATTCGTGCGATCCGAGTAAACTGCGGCTCCAACGCCTCGCGGAAGTTGACCGCCCGGTGGTAATCTGCCTTGATCTTCTTGAAGCCGCTGCCCCGGCGCTCCATGTAGTTCATCCTGCTGAACACATCCGCGATCACAGGATTGCGGCGCTTGGAGGGAACGGTATCGGTATTCAGCTCCTGCACCAGCGAACCATCCATCATGCCGCCGGGAGAGTAAATCTCCATCCGATCATCAAAGATGTCAATATGCACCTCGCTGCCGGTGATCATGTAATCCCTGTGGATCAGGGCGTTGACCAGGCACTCGAGCACCGCGCGTTCCGGATAGTCGGGCATTTCTGCACGCCCGGTATCCGTCTTTTTCCAGCGCTTCTTTGTGTTGTTGCGCACAAATTCCTCGCCGCCCTGCAGCAGCGCAATCAGGCTGCCGCTGAACTCCTTGTCATCCAGCGCTTCCATCACGCCGGATGCCTTGTCCAGCCCATTCCAGCGGGTGCAGAACAACCGGGAGAACCGCATGGGCGATTCATCGGCCAGCAGCGCGCCTGCATGGGTCAGGAAGCCCTTTTCATCCACCAGCCCAAACGAAACAAAGTCCTGTGCGTCCAATTCAAGTCCGGTGCGCTGGCGGTAAACAGAGCGGAGCTTGGTAAAGGCAAAGCTCTCAAACCGATACAGCGTGGGGAGGCTGTCATAGGTGCTGTTGCTTCCACGAAGAACAAGCCGTTTCAGGTCGGTGGCTGTGGCCTGTACGCTCTCATTGCCCACACGGATATAGGCGATGCGCCCGCCATCTCCAATATAGTAGTACGGCGTTTCAGCCCCTGGGGCGACGTGAAGCAGAATGAAGTCCTTTCCTTCCTCCTGCCTGATCTGCAGCTCAATCGATGGAATGGGGTCCATCTTGCTTTTGACAGCCTCACTGATCTTCTCGCTGGCTGTTTTCACATCGGGAAGCCCTTTCAAAGCGTCATCATCCGCAACGCCGAACAGGAGCACACCGCCGTTGCCATTGGCAAAGGCGCTGACGCTCTTCAGCCAGCTTTTGGGCCTGCGCTCTTCCAGCGTTTCCTTTTTGTCGTATTCCGTTGCTTCGCCAATATAAGCTCTGATCTTCACAGCAACCACCTCATTGCACTGATTTTATCAGCCATAACGACAAGCTTATTTCCTTTATATTATAAGCGGGAAGGCCCTGAATATCAAGCGCCGTGAAGGCGGCCTATCGCACCGCGCCATAAGTGGGTGCATTTCAGGCTCACGGAATGGCGCTGTTCGCAGAAGCTGCCGCATGACCCGCGAGATCAGACGGTTTCGTCGTCATGATGCTGTACAATCGGGTATTCTTGGGGAAACGATCCTGGAACGGCAGGATGACGTTGCCGTAAAACAGCAGACCCTCGCCTTCGCCGCTCTGGGTGACGTAGGACAGCTGATGCGGGGAAATGCCCAGCTTCTTTGCCAAAATCTCACGATCACCCGCCGCCTGGTTGAGCATGTAGATGTAGTCGCTATTCTCAAAGATGTTCTCGATTTCCTGACTGGCCAGAAGATCTTTCACGTTCTGCGTGATGCCCGTAGGAATGCCGCCCCACTTGCGGAATCTCTTCCAGATTTCCACGGAGTAAGCTGCCGTCTGCTCCTCCTTCAGAAGAAGATGGAACTCGTCCATGTAGTACCGGGTGGATTTGCCCTCGGCGCGGTTGGCGGTGACGCGGCCCCATACCTGATCCTGCACGATGAGCATCCCCAGCTTCTTGAGCTGCTTGCCCAGCTCCTTGATGTCGTAGCAGACCAGCCGGTTGTTCACGTCCACGTTAGTGCGATGGTTGAATACATTCAGAGAGCCGGTCACGTAGATTTCCAGCGCAGTAGCCAGCGTCTGCGCTTCCTTTTCCTCCTGCTCTCTCAGGGCGTTGTACAGATCCTCCAGAATGGGGATGTTCTCCGGCCTTGGGTCACTCAGGTACGGCTGATAGATGATGTGCACCGCGCGGTCGATGATGGTCTTTTCGATAGGCTGCAGTCCATCGCGCCCGCCGACGATCAGCTCGCACAGCGACAGGATGAAGTCGGACTTGAGCGCCAGCGGATTGTCATCGTCGCTGTAGTTGAGGTTGATGTCCATCGGATTGATGTAGCTGTTGCTGGTGGGCGAAATGCGGATCACCTGTCCGCGGAACGTGTTGACCAGCGGGAAATACTCGCCCTCGGGATCGCAGATGATGATGTCATCGTCAGTCAGCAGAATGACGTTGCAGATCTCGCGCTTTGCCGCGAACGATTTGCCGGAGCCTGGCGTGCCCAAAATCAGGCCGTTCGGATTCTTCAGCTTCTTGCGATCCACCATGATCAGGTTGTGGGACAGGGCGTTCAGCCCGCAATACAGCGCCTCGCCGCCGCTCTGGAACAGCTCCTGCGATGTGAAGGGTATGAAAATCGCGGTAGACGAGGTCGTCAGCCCGCGTTGAATTCTGATTTTGTTGAGGCCCAAAGGCAGGCAGGATACCATGCCGTTTTCCTGCTGGAAGTCCAGCGGAACCAGCTGGCAGTTGTGCTGCTGGGCAAGGCTTTGCGCCTGCTTGACGTTGAGGGCAAGCTGCTTCTTATTGTCCGCCGTATTCATCACCAGGAAGGTGATGAGGAACATGCGCTCGTTGCGGCTCTGCAAATCTTCCAGCAGCTTCTTCGCTTCGCCGCCGTAGGTGGCCAGATCGGACGGAATGATGTCCATATCATATCCGGCACGGACGGCCTTCTTCTGCTCCTCGATCTTCATCTTATCGAGGTCGGTGATCTTGCGCTTGACATCCCGGATGGCTGCCACCTGGTCGATGGCCTGAATGTGCAGGGACACGATGAGGCTGGATTCCATGGCAAGGAAATCAGCAAGGCAGCGATCATTAAGGTCAGAGGCCAAAATGGAGAAGAAGCTGACAGCCGCCTGTTTCCTGCTCATCCCAAAGCTGCGCTTTTCGCGGAAGTCAAAGCTGGACGGCGCGATGAAGTCCTTGGTAGACAGGCCGGAGGGCGGCAGCCACTTCCAGTCAAAAATGAAGGGCGCCTGGGTGTCCATGTGGAACATATCGTGCATGAGCTTCAGCCGTTCACGCCCGTCAAGCGGGAATGCCGCGACACCCAACCGCTTGAAGTTGTTCAGCAGATCAATCTCGATGCGCTCCAGACGCGGCTTTGCCGTCTTGATGTTTTCCGACTCGATGCCAAAGGTGATGAACTTGGTCTTGGTCAGACCGTTGTTGCCCTTGGCCTGCTGATTCTGCAGCATTTCTGCATATTCGTGGCGGATTTCGTTGTTGCCATCATCCCTGTCGGGAATCAGGATGCTCTGCTCGAAGGCTTCCGTGCTGGCAGTCAGATCGAGAAACGAAAACTGCAGGTGAATGCTGCTGTCGAAATAGTTGAGGAAATCGCACCAGCCCTCGAAGATCGCCGTCTTGTCGTCGTTCTGCGCGAGCTGATAATTGATGTCCTGAAACTGAATGGTCTTGGTGTAATACCGATCCGTGACGCGGCAGATGCCGTCCGGCCACATGCGCTGATAGGGAATGGTGTCCTGCGCAGTATGCGGTCCCTTCCGGTGCTTCTGCTGATTCCGGGCCATGAGCGCCTTGAGCTGCTGCTTTTCTGCGCGCGTCAGCTTGATCTTTTTAGTGCGGTGATTTGCCATGAAGGATTTTCTTCACCTCCTGCCTTGTGCGGACGTTTTGGTCGATGGTTGCATAGAAGTTTTCGGTCTGGTACACCCGTGTGCGGGGACGGATAAAGCGCGCCTGAATATAGTGTTGCAGGAGCACCTCAAGCGGCTGGCCATGCTGCTCATAAATAGCGAACATGAAAAAAGGCATCATGACTGCGATCATGATCATTGCCGACATGCTGGGACCTATGGTGTCCTTGGTGACAAAAAACAAAGGCACGCCGAAGAGCGCGCCCAGACCGAAGCAAAAGACCTGACGCTTGGTCAGGTTAAACAGGAACTTGGTTTTGACCCTTGTCAGGTCCTTGGGAACGGGTACATATGCCATGATGATTCTCCTTTCCTGCGGCAAAGGTGTTGCTGCTGCCAACTGCGATGAACAGACTGAAAGGGCATAGGCCGTCTTTGCGGCAGATGCTTGCCGGTCTGACTGCGGCTTCCCTGCCGCCTGGGTTTGCGCCTGCGCAGCACATTGTGCCGCTTCCGGCTTTTTCCTACCGGAGAATGGGCAGCAGATGCGTATTTTCTGGTGTTGTTGCTCATGGTGTTCTCCTCATGCGGCTCAATGGGCATTGAAGATCGATTTTGCGACGCTGCTGCTCTTGAACAGGGTGAAGCACAGCAGCACCGTATACCCAATACACGTCCAGAGCGCCGTGCTCACATCGCTGTCCACACTGATGTTCTGCACCAGCACCGCATAGATGCCGACGCAGACCATGATGAGAAACGCCTGAAAGCCCAGCGCGAACAGGGAGCGCAGATAGTTCTGTCCCATCTGTCCCCATTCACGGTTGACCATGGTCGCCATCGGAATGGGCGCAACCGAGGTGATCATGTAGATTTCGATCATTCGCCCATAGGTGATGATGAAGATGCAGATGCTCAGCGCCCAGGCGATGATGCCGATGAGCGAGGACTGGAACCATAGGCCGAACAGTGGCCCGATCTCCATGTCCATGAGCCGGGCCTCGATATCGCCCATCAGCTCGCTGACGTTCATGGCGGTGTCTCCAATAATCACACCGGCTGCCTGGTTGACCACATGCTGCGCCACGTCGAACACGCCCATGACGATGTTCCATGTATTCGTCACGATGAGCACCGCGGCGAAGGTCTTGAACACCCACTTGAAGAAAATGAACGTATCGAAATCGTGCATGTTGTTGCGGTCAATCAGCATCTGGATCAACTCCAGGCACATGACGAAGGTGAGGATGATGCCGGCGATGGGCACCATGACGTTTTCGGACAGACTTTTGATCATGCCGAAGATGCTGCCGTTCCATGCCTGCGGCGAAGCGCCTACCGTACCGGCGACATCCGCGACCTGGGCATTGATGCTGTCAAACAGCCCGGACAGGTTGCTGACCACACCGCTGACCAGCAGTTCTTTGAGCCACTCGGTAATCTTGTCCCAGATAAAGTTCAAAGGAGCATCCCTCCTTGATGCCCTCCCCCGGAAGCCCGGGAGAGGGCAAAAGATTGGTTGGTGCGTATCAGCCGAACAGGCCGGAGAGCAGCGGAACGAGGGTCGTGCCGATCAGCGCCACGCCGCCGCCCGCCATGAGCTGCTTCATGCCCTGGGACTTCGCGCCGGGATTGTCATTTCCATAACCTTCGAGCAGGTTGATCACACCCCAGATACCAAGGCCAGCGCCGATGGCGATCACGAGGGTCTGGAGAACGGTGATTGCAGAATTGAAAAAAGCCATAGAATACCTCCGTATATTATAAAAGGCCGCCATATCCGGCAGCCTGAAGCTGAGTCGTATCCGTCCATTCCTCCAGAAGCGCCTCATCGTCCTGCGGATTATCGCTTATGGACACCTCGAATGCCTCGTACTCCTCTTCCAACCTGAGTTTCAGCTGGCGTGACAGGAACTTTTCAATGTCAAAGGCGTTCTTCTTGTTGGAATCGGACAGATATTTGTAGTTGGGGTGACTGGTGATGTCGTACTTATCCGACAGAAAGGGCCGGACGCCGCGCAGCTGGAGAATACACTTTCCTCCATCCATAACGGCGAGCTCGTCAACCGACATCAGGGCTTTGCCGAGCTTCTGGTAGTTCAGGCTGTGAGAAACCTCACGTCCGCGGCTTTCGCCGGTGTTATATGTGTCGATGGTTTCCTTGCCGAGCAGCTCCTCCATCTCCTTGAGCGTAGTCTTCTCCTTGCCGCCCAGGAACAGCAGCGTATCGCAGTTGCCGGTGATGGTATCAGCATTGTCCTTGTAGATGGACTTGAGCTGACTCTGTGCCTGAAGGATGATGCTGGCGGAGATCTCACGGCTGCGGATGGTGGCGATGAGCTTTTCAAAATTCGGAATCTGTCCGATGTTGGCAAACTCGTCGATCAGGCAGCGGACATGCACCGGCAGCCTGCCGCCGTATACATCGTCCGCCTTCTCGCACAGCAGATTGAACAGCTGCGAATAGGCGAGGCTGATGAGGAAGTTGAAGCTGGCATCCGTGTCCGACATGATGAGGAACAGTGCGGTGCGCTTGTCCCCAATGGTATTAAGCGACAGCTCGTCATAGGAGGTGATCTCCCGCAGCTCCTCAATGTCAAAGACGGCAAGGCGCGCGCCGCAGCTCACCAGAATGGACTTTGCCGTTTTGCCAGAGACGAAAAGTCAAGGACTTTTTCATCAAATTCAAA
>CAMFCQ010000048.1 GCA_945948915.1 uncultured Clostridia bacterium
AAGCGTTACCTGACGGGGCTTAGCACTTGGCTGTTTCTATTTGAAAACAGTATTATATAATATAGTCCGTGATGATCTCCCCGATCTTCTCCACGCTCATGTCCGCGCTGATGGTCTCCGGCGAGGAAATGGCGATCATGCCCGCCGCCATCGCCGTGCAGACGATCTCGTCCGCCGTCATGCCCTGCCGGCTGCCCCAGACGATGCCCGCCATGGCTGCCTCGCCCGCGCTGGTCACGTCCACCACGTCGGGATACGGGCGCGCGATGCGGTGCACCGTGCCCTCGCGGCCGCGGTAGAGCATGCCCTCCCGGCCCAGGGAGACGAACACGCGGCGCACGCCCTTGCGCAGCAGGATGTCGCACGCCTTCAGCATGCCGCTGAGCGTATCCGTCGGGCAGCCCGTCAGCGCCGCAAGCTCCATGCGGTTGGGCTTCACCGTGTCGAAATAGCCGATCAGCGGCGCGATCTCCTTCGCCCACGTCGTCGAGACGGGATCCAGGTACAGCGGCGCCAGGCAGACCTCCGTCAGCCGGGCCATCGCGCTGCGGGAGAGGTTGCCGTCGCACACCACGATGTCGGCATTGCTCAGCACCACGGCCGCCTGATCCACGAACGCCTCATCCAGCCTTTTGACGATGCGCACATCGCTCATCGCCAGCACCTTGTCGCCCTTCTCGTCCAGGATGGACATGTAGCTCGAGGAGCGCTCGCCCTCCAGCACGCTCGTGTAGCGCATGTCGATGCCCGCCGCCTCACAGCCGCGCAGAATGCTTCGGCCGTTCTCATCATCGCCCACGACCGTCACCAGCCTGACCTCGCTGCCCAGACGCGCCAGGTTTTCGCAGATGTTGCGGCACACGCCGCCCAGCGTCGTATACAGCATGCCGGGGTTGGAATCCCCCATGATCAGCCTGCCGTCGCTCCTGCCGCGGATGTCCACGTTCGCTGCACCAATGCCCGCAATGTAGCCCATATCCTTTTCTCCTTTGCGCGTGATGTGCCTTTGCTTTCTTTATATATTGTACCCTTTTTTCTTCCAAAAGACAAGGGACAGCCGCAATCGGCTCTTGCATTTTCCGCCCGTTTCCCGTATAATATCGAGCGACGCAGATGCAAGTTTGCTGTCCGAAAAATTCATACTAAAGGAGTCCTGATTATGGAGAATCAAGGTATCCGCGACGCGCGCCAGCTCGGCGTGCCGAAGATGCTCATCCTGGGCCTGCAGCACATGTTCGCCATGTTCGGCGCGACCGTGCTCGTTCCCGCGCTGACCGGCCTGAGCGTATCCGCGACCCTGCTGTTTGCGGGTCTGGGCACGCTGCTGTTCCACTTCCTGGTGAAGGGCAAGGTTCCGGCGTTCCTGGGCAGCTCGTTTGCATTCCTGGCCGGCTATGCCGCCATCGCGCCGAACGGCGAAGCCGCGCTGCTGCCGTACGCCTGCGTGGGCGTGGCCTGCTCCGCGCTGCTGTACCTGGTGCTGTCCGCGCTGGTCAAGAGCTTTGGCACCGAGAAGGTCATGAGCTTCTTCCCGCCGGTCGTCACCGGCCCGATCATCATCTGCATCGGCATGACGCTGGCCAACTCCGCCATCAACAACTGCACCGGCAGCTGGGCAATTGCGCTGGTGGCAATCGTGACCGTCGTTGTCTTCAACATCTGGGGCAAGGGCATGCTGAAGATCATCCCGATCCTGCTGGGCGTGCTCGTCTCCTATGTCTTCGCCGCGCTGCTGGGCCAGGTGGATTTCTCCGGCGTGGCCGAGGCGGCCTGGATCGGCCTGCCGGTCAAGTTTGAAAACACCGTCTTCTCCCTCATCGGCAACTGCGATACCAACCTGCTCGTCACCGCGATCATCGCGATCATGCCGATTGCGTTTGCGACCATGATCGAGCACATCGGCGATATCTGCGCCATCTCCTCCACTGTGGGCGAGAACTTCATCGAGGATCCGGGCCTGCACCGCACCCTGCTGGGTGACGGCCTGGCCACCCTGCTGGCGTCCCTCTTCGGCGCCCCGGCGAACACCACCTACGGCGAGAACACCGGCGTGCTGGCGCTGACCAAGGTCTATGATCCGCGCGTGGTCCGCATTGCGGCCGTCTTCGCGATCATCGCTTCCTTCTGCCCGAAGTTCTCCGCGCTCGTCGCGGCGATGCCGGCGGGCACCATCGGCGGCGTCTCCCTGATCCTCTACGGCATGATCTCCGCGATCGGCGTGCGCAACCTGGTCGAAAACCATGTTGATCTCGCGCAAAGCCGCAACGTCATCGTCGTCTCCCTGATCCTCTCCCTGGCGCTGGGCATCACCTTCTCCGCCGCCGGCGCCATCACCTTCAACGTCGGCGCGATCACGCTGAAGTTCTCCGGCCTGGCCGTCGCGGCCATCACCGGCATCGTGGTCAACGCCATCCTCCCGGGCAAGGACTACACCTTCTCCAGCGACTATTCCAACGGCAAGAAGGAACGCTGATCGAGGGAAAACCCACAAACGTCAAAGCCTCCTGCTGCGCATGCGGCAGGAGGCTTTCTTCGCACATATGGAAACAGCCATGTGCCAAGCCCCGTCAGGCAACGCTTCGCTCCCTCACTGCCTTGTCGACGAGGGAGCGCTTGATGCTCGCGCAGTCCGCGGCAAAGAAGCGGCGCAGCTCCCCATAGCCCAGCGAATGGCAGATGTTGCCCAGGGTATTCAGACAAATGTCTAAAGAATCTGTGATGGCGCGCCCTCGCTCTGCGCGGCGCGGTAATGCTCCGCAGCATAGAGGAACTGCCGCTCAAACGCTGCAATCGCCTGCCTGCTGATTCGCCGCATCGGCAACAGCATGTCAAACGCATGGAAGCCCGTGGGATACACATCCACGCAGGCGGGCACGCCAGCCCTGCGCAGGTTCTCCACATAGGTCATCGTTTCGCAGTAAAACGGCTCCCTGTTCCCAATAAACGTGTATGCCGGCGGCAAACCGCTGTAATCCGTCTGACGCGCCGGTGACGCATAGGGCGGAATCTCGCCTTTAACCTCCCGCAGATACAGCTTCCACGCCGCATGGTTGCGTCTGGTGTTCCACGAAATGCCGTGATTGTCCCGAGAAGAATCCGTGTCGCGGTGATCGAGCATCGGATACAGCGGCATCTGAAAGGCGATGTTCACCTCGCCGCGGTCCCGCGCCAGCATGCAAAGCGCCGCCGTCAGTCCGCCGCCGGCGCTTTCGCCGCCCACCATGATCTGATCCACTGCGCAGCCCAATTCCGCCGCATGCGCCTTCAGATAGAGCAGCGCCGCATAGCAGTCCTCCAGCGCGGCAGGATACGGTGCTTTGCCTGCAAGACGGTATTCCGGCGAAATCACCACAGCGCCATACGCCGTCACCAGATGCCTGGCCCGCGACATGAACACCATGTCCGCCATGCCGACAGCATATCCGCCGCCGTGAATCCACAGGAGGCCGGGCGTCTTTTCCGGCGGCCGCTTCCTGCCTTTCGGCTGCAGGATCACCAGCTTCAGATCATGACCGTCTGCCGGAATCACGGCTCTTCGGATGTCATACTGCCTGCCCATGAAGATGATTCCTCCCGTCTCAGCCAACGTGCAATGCACTTTTGCCATGGCGGCAGCCCCTTTGTCAATGGCTTACAGGCGCTCAAATCTCGGCAGATCCGCCAGCGTCACATCCAGCTCGACATCGGCCGGGCCTTCGAAGACCTCTCCGCGCCAGCCGGCCCATTTTCCTGCGGGCAGACGGACACGGCGCTTGGCCGCACCCTTTTTCAGCACAGGGCAAACCAGCAGCGTATCGCCCAGCATAAACTGGTCGTTGACGGTTTCATAGCCCTGATCCGGGAAGACATACGCCATATGCCGGACAATCGGTTCGCCGGTTTTCGCCGCATGCTTAGCCAGCGCACAGATCCTCTCCGCCAAAGAGGCGTGGAGCTTAAGCGCATCGGACACCAGTGCAGCCTGTTCTTTCGGCAAAACGCGCCAGGGCGAAATCGACATCTGCATCATGCCCATGCAGGCGCTGGCCTGCGCCCAGCGGACAAACAGCTCTCCGTCAAGCGGCTCTCCCCGCTCAAAGCTGCCCATCTCGCCGCCGCCGACCATATCCGGGCAACAGTAGGCATAGCCAAGCAGCCCCTGCACAATCGTATTCGGAATGAGCGTGCTCAAGCCGTCCGTGTCCCAGTTGTGCTTCTTGTCCTGCAGCCTCGCCACGATCGGGCGGCCGCCAAAGTTCCATGCCGAGCGGAACTCATTGAGCGCATACGTCTCTCCGATGCGGTTGAACAGCGTCGTATGCTCTCTGGCCGTCGTCGGCCTGCACGTGGCATCGTCGTCGCGATAGAAGTAGCGGTCGCCGGCGTCAAGCTTGAATCCATCCGCGCCATAGCGCTCCATCAGGCTGTGCAGCTGCGCGTGCAGCCAGGCGCAGGCGCCGTCGTTGGTCAAATCCAGCACGGCGCTGTAACCGTTCCACCACTCACGAAGGGCAATCTGCTTCTTGCCATCTCTGAGCAGATACTCTCGCGCGCAGAGCTCCCTGAAGCGCGGGCCAGCGCTGGCGATCACCGGCGTCACCCAGAGCATCACGGCAAAGCCCATGGCATGCAGTTCATCCATCAGCGCCCTGGGATCCGGGATCTTCCTGCGGTTGAACTCAAATACGCCATATTCCTCCTGCCAGCCCTCGTCAATCATCAGAATGCCGGCGGGCAGACCATCCGCCAGGATGCTCCTCGCATAGGTGAGGATCGCTTCCGTCGTCTGGTTGGTGCCCAATTCAATCCACGTGTTGTACTGCGGCCGGCTGAAAAAGCGTTCGTCCGGCAACCCGCCGGAAAACGGGAAATACTTTTGGCTTGCCGCCAGATAGGCGCTCCTCAGATCGCTGCCCAGCGCTTCAAGCCGGATTTCTTCCTCTCCGCGGCAGCGGATCACGCCATCCTCCGCCGAGAGCACAAACCCCTTGCCGCTTGAAATGCAGCGTCCCTTTGAAGACAGGAACACAGGCGCGCCCTGATCCAGATCCTCGCCGCCAAACGGGTCCACCGTGCAGCGGCTCTGCTGTGTCAGGGGCATCTTATAGCCGCAGTTGACCAAACCGCCCCACCAGGCCTCGCCCGGCAGCATGCGGATTTCCAGTTCATGAAGCATAGTTTCCGTTCCTTCCTTGCCGATCATCAGGCATTGACCAGATGGAACGCATAGCCGTTAAACGGCTCGCTGAACGTCAGCTCAAGGCATCCATCCGTAATCGCGTACGACGCGCCGGAACCGAAGGCCCTGCGCAGCGTCAGGCCCTCGCGCAGGGGAATGCGCAGCGTCTTCGCGCCGTCCAGCGCAAAGCTGTGCGCTACAACCAACACCTCGCCGTTATCGCCCTCGCGCACAAGCGCATCCACGCCGCTGAGCCTGTACATGTTATGGCTGCAGTCCTGGATGCGGCGCGATACGCCGTCCTTGAGGATGTACTTGATGTCCTCGTAGAAGCTGAGCGCTTCCTTAAGCAGTTCCCTCTGCCACGGATATAGTCTGTCCAGGCCGCCGGACAGACACAACCGGCCCAGGAAGCCTCCGGTCAGACGATAGATCAGCTTCTCCCGGCTCATGTCCTCCCACAGAACCACCCAGATCTGGGACTGCTCCGGCAGGAACAGATCGTGCACGTTGGCTGCAATGTACGGGAAGCAGTCGCTCTCGTGCGCATCGGAGAAGGAGGACATGGACGTGATGTCCATCATGCCCGGATCCAGGCGGTGGCCGCCGCTGGAGCAATTCTCGATCACCAGATCCGGGAGCTGCTCATGCATGCTCAGGAAGAAATCGCGCACGGCCGTCATCTGCTGGCGCAGTCCTTCGCCGCCGCTCTCCGCACCGTCGACCGTCACGCCCGGATCGCCGTTGTAGTCAACCTTCAGATAGCCAATCTCATTGTCGCGCAGGAAGTCGATCACCTTCTCCTGTAGATACGCCACCACCTCGGGCTTGCGGAAATCCCAGAAGCTGCGGTCAGGGCCCGTATAGATCACCTGGCCATTGCGCTGAAGATGCAGATGATCGTATTCCTTTTCGAATACGCGCGCGCCGCGGGTGGTGACCTCAAACTCAAACCAGATGCCCAGGCGCAGGCCCTTTTCCTTCAGCTCGCGGGAAAGCGCCTTCAGGCCGCGCGGGAAGGATTTGGGATCCAGCTTCCACTCGCCGTTTCCGCTCTGTCCCAGGAAATGCGTCTCCGCCTCCGACCAGCCCGCATCGATGACCAGATACTTGACCGGCAGTCCGTCCAGGCAAGCCGCCAGGCTCAGCATCTCCTGCTCCGTCGGGAAGCCCCAGGACGTGCACCATTCGTTGAAGATCACCGGCAGCTCCGCTTCGCTCGCCGGACGATCCTTGCGCCAGTAACGATGCATGCGGACCAGGCGCTGCACCGCCGCGCTGGCATCGCCCCGGCAGGCCGTCACATACGCCGTGGTCGAATCAAAGCGCTCGCCCGGCCTCACGATCTTGCTCCAATGGCCGAACTCAAAGTCCGCGATGCCGCCGGAGAAGCTGTAGCCGTCGTGAATGCGGGAAAGCTCCATCTGCCAGGAGCCTACGCATTGAAGCTGCGCCGCCCAAACGACGCCGGCCTTCGTATCCTCCACCGCAGACATCGGGAAGAAGCGCTTGGTCGTGTACGCGCCCGCGCAGCCAAAGCGCTCGCTCTCCGCAAAAGCCGGATGCCAGGCCCTGTCCAAGTTCAGCTTTTCCACGCTGTCCACGACATGCTTGCCCTCCAGGCTCCAGCCGCCCCGATAGCGATGCAGCGCCAGGCGATCGGCGGAGACGTCCGGATCGAACGGAGACAGGTTGTCCAGCGAGAAGCTGGTGAGCATATTGAGCATAAAGTCGCGCCCGGCGCAATTGATGAAGCTGGTTTTGATTTCAACGCCCTGATCGCCCTCGCGCCAGCGCAGAACATGCAGCACCTCAAAGCCGTCATCGGCACGCAGCCGCGTCTCGATGACCGTCACATCCGCCTCCTGATGGCTTTCATGGCTGACCAACTGAAGCAGATCGTTGACAGGTCCATGCTTCATCGTGCCGCCGCCCGCGCCGGTGCTCTGCGGAAAACCATCCAGTGCCAAATGGCACAGGCTTCCGGCGCCCCAGGCGGGCACCGTGAATCCCGCATGATCGTATTCCTGCGTCAGGGCCACGCTGCGCCGCGCCTGATAGCAGTCCTCAATGCCCGCAGGCAGCAGCTGCAAGGACACCTGGCTGCTGTCCCGATCCACAAGATACTGCGCGACGAGGTCGCCCAGCGCATAGCGGATTTTCTCCAGTTTCATAGAGCATGCTCCTTTCTGTCAAACAAGCGGGCTGTGCCCGCAGCCTTCCAAACAGCCTGCCAAAGCCTGCCGTTCGGTGCTCGCTGTACGATTCTTGACGCAATTCCCTAAAAAGAAAAGGCGGCAAACGAGTCACCGCCTTTGGGGAAATCAAGCTTACGCCTTGGTACCGGTCAGCGCAATGCCTTCGATGAACTGGCGCTGGAAGAGCAGATACAGCACCAGCATCGGGATCATCGCCAGCGCGGAGCCAGCCATCATGACCGGATAGTTGGTGGAGTGCTGGCCCTGCAGCGAGCTGATGCCCGCGGACAGCGTCATCTTCTCGATGTTCATGTTGACGATGAGCGGCCACATCATGTCGCTGTAAGCGAACAGCGCGGTGAACACGGCCAGCGCCATCATCGCGGTCTTGGTCAGCGGCATGAGGATCAGGAAGAAGGTCTGGAAGACGTTGCAGCCATCCAGCTTCGCCGCTTCGCTCAGGTCATTGGGCAGACCCATGTAGAACTGGCGCAGGAAGAACGTGCCGAATGCACTGACAAGGCCCGGGAAGATCAGCGCGAAGATGGTGTTCAGCTGATTCATCGCGGAGAGCATGCCGTACTGCGGGATGATGAAGACCTGGGACGGGAGCATCAGCTGGGTCAGAACAATGAAGAAGAACAGCTTCTTGAAGGGGAACTCCAGCTTAGCAAACGCAAAGCCCGCCATGGAGGAGGTCACTGTCGCGCAGACGATACGGGCAAGCATGAGCACGATGGTGTTGAAATAGAGCTTATCGAACGGGAGTGTACGGAGAACCTCGACATACGAAACCGGCTCCCAGGAGGACGGCAGAAGGATCGGCGGAATCATGATGGCCTCACCCTGCGTCTTGAAGGAAGTCAGGATCATCCATACGAACGGGAAAATCATGATGAAGGAACCCATGATCAGAATGATATGAACCAGAAGCTTCGCATTACGGCGGTAGCTGGACTCTTTATTCACAGATACAGGCTTCGCAGCAGTCGTCATCGTTCACACCTCCTTAATCATAGTTGACCAGCTTCTTCTCAGCCACAAACTGGAACACCGTGAAAATCATGATGATCACGAAGCTCCACATCACGATGGCGGAAGCATAGCCCTTGTTGAACTTCTCAAACGCTTCACGGTAGAACAGCACCATCAGGGTGGCGCTCTTTTTGAAGGCCGGGTTCGTCTGCTTAACCAGCAGATACACCGTATCAAACTGCTTGAGGGAGTTCATGGTGCGCATCAGGATGACGAAGAACAGCGTCGGGCTGATGAGAGGCACGGTAATATGGAAGAAGCGCTGAACGGCGTTCGCACCGTCGATCTCGGCCGCTTCATAATAAGAAGCGGAAATCGACTGCAGGCCGGCCAGGATCATGACCAGATCGTAGCCGACGGCGCTCCAGATCGCGATAATCGCGATAGAAACGATGGCCAGATTGGGATCAGACAGCCAGTTCGGGCCCTTGATGCCGAACACGCCGATCATCTGATTGAGAATGCCGACCTCGGCATTGAAGATCCAGCGCCAGACCATGGCGACCGCGGCAGGCGCAACGACCATCGGCAGGAAGTAGATGCAGCGGTACGCGTCGCGTCCCTTGATCTTGCTGTTGAGCAGAACCGCCAGCAGCAGCGCGATGAACACGCCGACCGGAACGGTCAAAATGACGAAGTAGAAAGAGTTCCAGGTAGACTGCCAGAGCTGCTTGTCGCTGAACATCTTGACATAGTTCTGCAGTCCGACAAACTTCGCCGGTCCGAGGCCCTGGGACTTGTACAGGCTCATGATGATGGAATCGATGAACGGATAGATGTTCAGCACGATCAGACCAATGATGACCGGCGCAACCATCAGCCAGGCCCAGGCCCATTCAGATTTGAATCGAAACTTCTTCCCGCGAAGATCCGGATTCACCGCTTGTGATTTCACACTTGAGCGCCCCCTTTTTCTCCTTTTTGTGGTATCGGCGCATCACCTCTGAAGAAAGAGGGGAGGTCCCGCTGGGAACCTCCCCCCCGAAACCAGGGCAATACTTACTCGGCTTCGATCTCCGTGATGGTCTCATGCATGAAGTTGCAAGCCTCTTCCACGGTCATTTCGCCAGTGTAGGCGGAGGTCATGGTCTCGGCCTCGATCGGCTCCCACAGGCTCTTGTTCGGGGAGAACGGGAACTGCACGCCATACTCGATCATCTCGGTGTAGCACTTGATGTTCAGGTTCTCGAACAGATCGGTGAAGTAGTGCTCGGTGCCGGCATAGGCCGGGATCGCAGCCTTGTTCTGGGCCTGCAGGATGTTGGCCTGCTCGCTGCCGCAGAAGGCGATGAAGTCCTTGACGACTTCCGGATACTTGGTGGTCGCAGCGCCGGCGTAGCCCAGGCCATTGTAGATGGAGGCGCGGGTCTTGCCCTGCGGCAGGACGGCCAGATCGAACTTGTCCTTGATGAACTCGTTGCTGGTGTACGCGCTCATCATCCAGCTGCCGACGAACTGCATCGCCACGCGGCCAGCCTGGAACTGCTCGTCGTTGGACATGTCGGTGAAGCTCTCCAGCGTCGGGGAGATGCCGTCAACGGTCATCAGCTCAACCCAGGTCTTGATCGCTTCCTGGGTCTCGGGCTGATCAAAGCCGCTCTTGCCGTCTTCAAAGATGAAGCCGCCGTTCTGGTAGACGAAGTTGTAGTAGCCGCTCTGGGTGTCGTTCGGCGCGCCGAAGCCCTTCACGGTGTCGGAGGTCAGCTTCTTCGCGGCGTCGCGCAGGGTCTCCCAGGTCCAGGTCTCGTCCGGATAGGCGAGGCCGGCAGCGTCGAAGAGCTCCTTGTTGTAGGCCAGCGCGATGGTGTCGTAATCCTTCGGCACGGCGTACTGCTTGCCCTCGAAGTTGTACAGCGCGGTGATGCCGGCCGGATACGGCGTGTAGTCCAGGCCCAGATCGGTCAGATCCAGCAGGGTGCCGGCAGACACATACTTGAAGAACTGGTTGGAATGCATCCAGAAGATGTCCGGGAGCGCGCCGCCCATCGCGGCGGCCTCGAGCTTCATCCAGTACTGATCCCACGGGGTCACCTGGGTCTCGATCTTGACATTGGGATGCTCGGCCATATACGCCTCGGCAATGGCCTTCATGCCCGGCTCCTGGTTGGTATCCCAGAAACCGAAGGTGAGGGTGATCTGTTCCTCGGCCAGAGCAAGACTGCACATCGTGGCCAGCAGGCACAGCGTCAGAAGGGTCGCGAGAAATTTCTTCATAGAAGAGCGCCTCCTCGATTAATTTGGTTGAGCCTATAGTAGCACAATCATTTCCCCATGTCAATTATTACGCCAAATCTTTATCAATTTTTTTGTTTCAATTGACGACGATCTTTTGTACTGCTATAATACATCTTGACAGAGATACATCATTCTTTTTGTAAATTTTAGGTCAATCAGTTTAAAGGAGTGAACTCACATGATCAAGGTAACCTTTATGGGCGCCGGCTCCACCGTCTTTGCCAGAAACGTGCTGGGCGACTGCATGTGCACGCCTGCGCTCCGCGGCCTGGATATCGCGCTGTACGACATCGACGCCGTCCGTCTTGACGAATCCCAGAAGATGCTCGATGCCATCAACCGCAACGTGCAGGGCAACGCGACCATCAGGAGCTACCTCGGCGTAGAGAACCGCCGGGAGGCGCTGCGCGGCGCCGATTTCGTGGTCAATGCCATTCAGGTCGGCCTGTATGAGCCGTGCACCGTGACCGACTTTGAGGTGCCCAAGAAGTTCGGCCTGCGCCAGACCATCGGCGACACGCTTGGCATCGGCGGCATCTTCCGCGCGCTGCGCACCATCCCGGTGATGCTGGACTTCGCCGAGGACATGAAGGCCGTCTGCCCGAACGCCTGGTTCCTCAATTATACCAACCCCATGGCCATGCTCACCGGTGCGATGCTGCGCATGACCGATATCAAGACCGTGGGCCTGTGCCACAGCGTGCAGGTGTGTGCCAAGAGCCTGTTTGAGTCCGTCGGCATGGAAAACGACCCGGACGTGCAGACCAAAATCGCCGGCATCAACCACATGGCCTGGCTGCTGGAGATCACCAAGAACGGCAAGGATCTGTATCCGGAAATCAAGGCGAAGGCCGAGGCGCTCACCGAAAAGCACGACAACATGGTGCGTCTGGAGATCATGAAGCGCTTTGGCTACTACGTCACCGAATCCAGCGAGCACAACGCGGAGTACATGCCCTTCTTCATCAAGGACAAGTATCCGGAGCTCATCGACCGCTTCAATATCCCGCTGGACGAGTATCCGCGCCGCTGCATCCGGCAGATCGAGGACTGGAAGACCCGCAGCGAGACGCTCACCAAGGATCCCAACCTCAGCCACGAGCGCACGCACGAATACGCCAGCTACATCATCGAGGCCATGGTGACCAACAAGCCCTACAAGATCGGCGGCAATGTGCTCAATACCGGCCTGATCACCAACCTGCCGCGCAACGCTGTGGTCGAGGTGCCCTGCCTGGTCGACGCCAGCGGCGTATCCCCAACCTATATCGGCGATCTGCCGGAGATCTGCGCCGCGCTCAACCGCACCAACATCAACGTGCAGCTGCTGACCATCGAGGCCGCCCGCACCCTCAGGAAGGACTGCATCTATCAGGCGGCCATGATGGATCCGCACTGCCAGAGCGAGCTGTCCATCGACGATATCGTCAAGCTGTGCGACGCGCTCATCGAGGCGCACAAGGGCTGGCTGCCCGAGTTCCACTGAGGCATCAGTTCCGCTCTCTCTTTTCGGGGATGGGTTTTTGCACTCATCCCCTCTTTATGATATCAACCCACCCGGGAGGAAAACGTCATGAGCATCGTCTTTCACGAGCCCACAAAGACTTTGACGCTGCATACCGCGAATACGACCTATCAGATGCGGATTGACCCGCACGGTCATCTGCTGCACCTTTATTACGGCCGCCGTGTGGAGGACGCCTGCATGGCCGGCCTGTATCCCGCCATCGAGCACGGCCTGTCCCCGGATTATTATCCGTACCGCCAGACGCGCGGCTATTCCCCGGATGTGATGCCGCAGGAATACACCGGCTGCAACACGGGCGATTTCAGGCTGTCCAGCGTGGTTGTCCGCGCGCAGGACGGCGCCTGCGGCGCGGATTTCATCTACGAGAGCCACACCATCAGCGACGGCAAGTACACTGTCGAGGGCATGCCGTCCGCCTTTGACCGCAGCGGCGAAGCTCAGACGCTGAGCGTCGTTCTGCGCGATCCGGTGACGCAGCTTCGCCTGGAGCTGCTCTACGGCGTGTATGAGAAGCAGGATGTCATCACCCGCGCCGCCCGGCTGACCAACGACTCAGACGCCCGGCTGACCCTTGAGAAGGTCATGACGCTCAGTCTGGATATGCCCTACGGCCCCTGGGAGCTGATTCATTTCCACGGCCGCCACGAGATGGAATGCCAGACGGACCGCGCCGCGCTGACCAGCAGCATCCGCACCGTCTCCTCCCGCCGCGGCGCCTCCAGCCATCATCACAATCCCTTCGTCATCCTCTGCGAGCCCACGGCCACTGAGGAAACCGGCGACTGCTTCGGCATCATGCCGGTGTATTCCGGCAGCCACCGCACGGACATCGAGGTCGATTACAACGGCATGACACGCGTGAGCAGCGGCATCCACGACGAGATGTTCTCCTGGCTGCTCGAGCCGGGCGAGACCTTCCATACGCCGGAAGCGCTGCTCACCTTCACGCACGAGGGCCTGGGCACGCTGTCGCGCCGCTATCACCGCTTCATCCGCAGCTGCATCATCCGCAGCCGCTTCGCCTTCGCCGAGCGCCCTGTGCTCATCAACAACTGGGAAGCGACCTTCTTCGACTTTACACCCGACAAGATCGTCGCCATCGCCGAGGAGGCGGCGAGCATGGGCATCGACATGCTGGTGCTCGACGACGGCTGGTTCGGCAGCCGCAACGACGACAACCGCGGTCTGGGCGACTGGTTTGTCAACGAGACGAAGCTCGAAGGCGGCCTGAGCAGGCTCATCGAGCGGATCAACGCGCTGGGCCTCCGCTTCGGCCTGTGGTTTGAGCCGGAGATGGTCAACGAGGACAGCGATCTGTACCGCGCGCATCCGGACTGGGCGCTCACGCTGCCCGGCAGGCAGCCCGCGATGGGCCGCAATCAGCTGGTGCTGGATCTGTCCCGGGACGACGTGATCGACTACCTGACCGAGCGCCTTTGCAGCATTCTCAGCGAGCATCACATCGAGTACGTCAAGTGGGACATGAACCGCAATATCAGCGACGCCTACAGCCGCCTGCTGCCGGCCGAGCGCCAGGGCGAGATCTTCCACCGCTACATTCTGGGCGTGTACAAGCTCCTTGACCGCATCACCTCCGCCTTCCCGGACGTCCTGTTCGAGGGCTGCGCCAGCGGCGGCGGCCGTTTCGACGCGGGCATGCTCGCGTATTTCCCGCAGATCTGGACCTCGGACGACACCGACGCCGTGGAACGCCTGACCATTCAGCACGGTACCTCCTTCGGCTATCCGATTTCCTCCATGGGCGCGCATGTCTCCGCCTGCCCGAACCATCAGACCAGCCGCACCGTGCCGATCTGGACGCGCGCCATCGTGGCGATGAGCGGCACCTTCGGCTACGAGCTGGATCCGTCCAAGCTCTCCGAGGCAGACAAGGCCGACGTGCGCGAGCAGGTGGCCTGCTTCAAGCAGCACAGGAACCTCATCCACAACGGCGATTACTATCGCCTCTGTGATCCGCAGAAATCCGATTTCAGCGCCTGGCAGTTCGTCAGCGAAAGCAAGGACGAAGCGCTGCTGTGCTATGTGCAGCCGCGAACCCGTGCGAACGCCCAGCCCGTCCTGATGCGCCTGCGCGGCCTTGACAGGGACGCCCGCTACCGCCTTGGCGCCCTGTACACCGCCGGCACGAAGGATCGCTTCTGGAACCGGTACGAGCTCAACGAAGCGGGCTGCGTATTCACCGGCGCGCAGCTGATGTACGCCGGCCTGGCGCTGCCCAGGGTATACGGCGACTGCCCCGGCCTGATGGTGCATCTCGTGCGCGAGTAATTCTGCAAAAACCTTTCCCAGAGGATTTCAAGCAGTTATGGTTTGAAGGAAAGCCTTCAATACTATAGCTGCTTTTTCTATGCAGCGGAAAGCGGGGATCTCACCATGAAGCCCACCTGCCGCCAAAACGGAGACTGCCTCCTGCCGGCCTTGCCTCGACCGAAGCGGAGCAGCGTCCTCCGGGCACATGCGGACGGATGCGCTTACGCCGCCTCAAAGAACATCATCCTGGGCTGCGCGGACAGCTTTACCGGGCCGCCGGACAATCTCCGGCCAGATATTCCCGGTATGCCGCCACAGGGAAAAACGCTCCGGGCGCAAAGCGCAAATCCTCATCCATACGAGCGCTTAAAAAGTTTTCTAAAAATTTTATGAAAACCCTTGCAATATAGTCAAAAGTGCACTATACTATATACATCGAAATCGTTTTAGTTACAGCAGATGCTGAACAGGAGTAGAAACTATGGCTGTCACCATCAAGGATGTATCGGCCCGGTGCGGTTTGTCGGTTTCTACGGTCAGCAAGGCGTTTAACGATTATTCGGACATCAGCGCCAAGACGCGGGAACTGGTACACCGTACCGCCCGGGAGATTGGCTATTACCCCAACGCCATCGCCCGTACCCTCAAGACCAATCGTTCCTATAATCTGGGCGTTTTGTTCAATGACGAACGGCAATCCGGTCTGAACCATGCGTTCTTCTCCTCCCTGCTCAACGCCTTCAAGCGGGAAAGCGGGCGGCAGGGCTACGATATCACCTTCATCAACCATCACATGGCCTGCACAGGCATGACCTACCTGGAGCACTGCCGGTATCGCAACGTGGACGGCGTATGCATCGCCTGTGTGGACTTTCGCATCCCCGAGGTGCTGGAGCTGGGCGCCAGCGACATTCCCTGCGTCACGGTGGATCATGTGTACGCCGGGCGCAGTGCTGTGGTCAGCGATAACGAGCAGGGCATGCGCCATCTGACGCAGAGAGCCATCGCCCTGGGACACCGGCGTATCGCCATGATCAGCGGCGACCCCTCCATGGTCACGGACAGCCGCGTGAACGGCTTTCTCAGCGCCATGCGGCAAGCCGGGCTGCCTATCCCGGAGGGCCACCTCGTCAAGTCCCTGTACGACTCGCCCACCGCGGCCAGGGAGGCTACGATGTCTCTGCTGACCCGGCAGGCGCGTCCCAGCTGCATCTTCCTGCCGGACGACCACTGCTGCCTGGGTGCATTGCAGGCGGCGCAGGAGCTGGGACTGCGGGTGCCGGAGGATCTGTCCATCGCGGGCTATGACGGCATTGAGATCGGCCAGTACATCAGACCCAGGCTGACCACCATTCGTCAGGACACCGAGGCCATGGGCACGGAGGCTGCGCGGATGCTGGTCGGTCGTGTGGAAGATTCCGCTTTCCCTTTCCGTGTCATGCAGGTGCCTGTGGCGCTTGTGCCCGGCGAAAGCCTGGGCTGTGTGCCCGCCCTTTTCGCATGACGCGCACCTTTCCCATGTCGATGACAGCGCTGCTGCGCGCTGTTAGAGAAATAGCGGTATGAGCCGCAATAAAAAGGAGGACCCTATCCTATGAAAAAGCTTGCCTGCTTCCTGCTCTGCCTGGTCATGCTGTGCACCTGCATCAGCGCATTCGCTGCCACCGATGTCGCCGCGAATGACCTCGCCTACAAGGGCACCCTGTCCGTGATGCACTTCTCCACCTCTGAGGAGTCCGAGGGCAACGGCGGTTCCGATGGCTTCCGTACCGTCATCGCCGCCTGGAACGCCGCGCATCCCGAGATTGAGCTGAACGAGAACGTCATCGCCAACGCCGAGTACAAGACCAAGATCGCTGCGCTGGCTGCCGCCAATGACCTGCCCGACGTGTTCCTACTGCAGGGCATGAACACCATCGCCTGGTCTGAGCAGGGTCTGGTGCTGGATCTGACCGACATCATCGCTCAGAGCCCGTACTACGCCGATTACAACACCGCCTACTTCACCCCCTTCACCACCCAGGGCAAGACCTATGGCTATCCCGTGCTGACCGGCGGCACCTGCACCGTGGTGATCTACGACAAGGCGATGTGGAAGGAAGCCGGCTACGACGCTTTCCCCACCACCTGGGAAGAGGTTGAGAAGGCCTCCGAGTACTTCAACGCGCAGGGCATCGTGACCGTGGCCTTCGGCAACGGCGGCCAGTGGCAGATGAACTCCGACTTCGTGTCCACTCTGGGCAACCGCTACACCGGTCCCGAATGGTTCGCCAGCCTGATCGCCAAGGAAGGCGCCGCCTTCACGGATGAGGCGTTTGTGGCCTGCCTGAAGGAGACCAAGCGTCTGTTCTGCGACACCAAGATCTTCAACAGCAACTTCAACACCGTGACCAACGAGGACGCCCGCGAGTACTACATCGCCGGCCAGGCTGCGGCCTTCATCGGCGGCAACTGGGACGAGAGCTATATCGCCGCGACCCTGAAGGATGCTGACGCGGAGAAGTGGGCCAACATCGGCTTCGCCGTGCTGCCGCAGCCCGCTGACGCCACCAAGGCGCCCACCTCTCAGAACATCGGCCTGGGCTACGCCGTGGCCATCAACCCCAAGATTGCCGAGGATGCTGACAAGCTGGCTGCCGCCATCGACCTGGCGCAGGAGCTGACCGGCCCCGCCTTCTCCTCCTATGTGGCTGAGAACTACGCTCTGGGCGGCCTGACCGCTGCCGGCGAAGTTGACCTGTCCAAGTTCGACCAGATCACCCAGGACTTCTACAACTGGTCCTATGTGGACACCGAGACCTGCGAGATCTACGACTCCTACATCAACTCCGCTGTGTGGGGCGTGTTCAACCAGGATCTGCAGGCCATGCTCAACGGCGACAAGACTGCTGAAGAGGTTGCCCAGAACGCTCAGGCTGCCTACGAGGCGAACTATTGATCACGCAAGCAGCTGACTGACCTCATTGTCTGTCACCTGACATGGGGCCGTTCCGCCGGTAGATCCGGCGGAACGGCCCTTTCCAGTCAGCGATACTATCCGAGCTGAAAAGCGGTCGGAAAGCGAGGAAATGCCATGCTCAACTCCATCAGGCCCAATAAGCGAACGATCCTGCTGTATCTTTTCGTGCCGGTTCTTATCTTTGTCTTTACAGTTTTTTATCCGCTCTGCCGCGCCGTCATCTACAGCTTCTTTGAGTGGAAGGGCGGCCCCAACATGACCTTCAACGGGCTGGCCAACTACCGCATGCTCTTCGCGGACAAAGTGTTCTGGCAAGCCTTCTGGCACAACATTTACCTGGTTGTGGTTTGTATCATCGGACAGATGGGCCTGGCTTTCATCCTGGTGATGTTTGCCAATTCCCGGCTGACGCATGCCAAGGCCATCCACCGTACCTTCGGTTTTTTCCCCAGCACCATTTCTGCCGTGTGTATCGGCATGATCTGGAACATCATCTACCTGCAGGACGGCTTGCTCAACACCGTTCTGAACCGGCTGGGCCTCATCACAGGCAACTGGATGAGTTGGCCCAACTGGCTGGGCACCGGCAATGTGATGCTGGCGGTATCCATCCCGCTGGTGTGGCAGTATATCGGCTATTACATGGTCATCATGTTCTCTGCCATTGCCGGTATTGACAGTGAAATTTTCGAGAGCGCGGAGATAGACGGCGCCAATGGCTTCCAGAAAGCCGTGAAAATCACCCTGCCCCTCATCAAGAATACCATTCTGGTCTGCCTGACGCTGTGTATCGCCGGCAACATGAAGGCTTTCGACAACATCTACGTGATGACCCAGGGCGGCCCAGGCACCGCTTCCATGGTTATGGCCATGTACGGCTACAACACATCCTTCCGCGATTCCAACCTGGGCTATGGCAGCACCATTTCCGTTGCCATCTTCGTCCTGTCCCTGGCGGTCATCGGCGGTTCCCAGTGGCTGGTTAAGCGCACAACAAAGGGGGTGGAGGCATGAGCAAGCGTTCTGCCAAGGCGAAAAAGCATCTGTCTCCCTCCGCCCGCGTCGGCAGCATCCTGATGGACGTGGCGCTGTGGGTTTTCTCCCTGACCTGCATATTCCCGCTGATCTGGATGGCCTACAATTCCCTGAAGGTCAAGCGCGTCTTCAATGCCGACAAGCTGTCCATCCCCGGGCTGTTTGGCGCTCCCCTCCCGACGCTGGACAACTACACCCGCATCCTGACCAACCCGGATTACCACCTGTTTGAATCCATGTGGAATTCCGTACGCACCACGGGCATCAGCATTCTGGGCATTGTGCTGTTCTCCTTCATCGTGGGCTACATGCTCGCCCGCGTGAAGGGCAAGTGGAATCGCCCGCTGTACCTGATGTTCCTCTCCGGCATGCTGATCCCCATCCATTCCCTGCTGGTGCCCATTTACGTCGTGTTCAAGGAGATGAACATGACCAACCAATGGTTCACGCTGCTGCTGCCCTATATCAGCTTCGGCATGCCCATGGGCATCTTCCTGGTGGAAGGGTACGTCAAGGGCATTCCTGTCTCCCTGGAGGAGGCCGCTGCCATTGACGGCTCCAGCTTCTCCCGCTCCATGTGGAGCATCATCATGCCGATGTGCAAGCCCATCCTGGTGACGGTCGCCATCATTCAGGTGTTCAGCTGCTGGAATGAGTTCTCCTTCGCCCTGGTGCTGATCGAGAACGTCCATCTGCAGACCATTCCTCTGGCACTGACACAGTTCAAGGGCCAGTTCGGCTCGGACTATCCCAAACAGATGGCCGCCATGCTCATCACCATGATGCCCATTGTGATCATCTACTTCATCTTCAGCAAGCAGATCATCCAGGGCATGGTCGCAGGCGCGGTCAAGGGCTGACAGACCGTATTCCCTGCAGTCTTCACACAGTACAAAAAGACGCTGCCTCTCATGGCGAAGACAAGCCGTGAGAGGCAGCTCTTTTTTTGTGACATTGTGGAGAAAACGAAAATGTGTGCGCGAAAAACGGCGCTGAAGAAAGCCTTTTTCAGGATTCGTTCCCCTTCAATCCAGCTGCACGCGGATCACCACGGGCATATCGCTGCGGACGCCCGGCGCCCAGACATGCAGGCCCGTCTCATCCCGGCGCCACTGCACGCTGTCCTCATGGCCCAGCACCTTCACGCCGCGAATGATGCCGTCAAATACCGGCAGCCTGGATGCATCGGCCTTCGCCAGCGACGCAATCACCACATGCCCGTCCTCAGGCCAGACCAGCACGGAGGCATACAGCCTGTCGCCCGCCATGGTGAAGCGGATATCCTGTGGCGTAAACGCCTTGTCCACACCGTCTGTAAACTGGCCCTCCTGCACCTGCGTGGGCCCCTCGCCGAATTTGCGCCACACATGGGTGTCGTAGATCGCCTCGCCATTGACCCTCATCCATGCGCCGATGTCCGTAAGCACCTTCCTGTCTTCCTCGCCGATGGTGCCGTCGGCCTTCGGGCCGACATTGAGCAGCAACGTGCCGTTTTTGCTGACGATGTCGATCATGTCGCGCACGATGCTCGCCGCAGATTTGTAGTCGTTTCCTTCCGTATAGCACCAGCTGTTGCGCGCGATGGCCGTATCCGTCTGCCAGAAGTAAGGCTTCATGTCGGCAAACTGGCCGCGCTCCACATCCGGTACCGCGCTCCCGAACATGAACGCCTCGTGCTTGTAGGTGATGACGGCCTCCTGCCCCCACTCCAACGCCCGGTTGTAATAGTAGGCGGCAAACCTGCGCAGGTACGGCCGCAGCGCGCTGTGCTGAATCCACCAGTCAAAGTAGAACACCCGCGGCCGGTACCTGTCCGCCAGCTCGCAGCAGCGGAGCAGCCAGTCCTCCATGAATTCGCGGCTCGGCTCGGGCTTGCTGTGGATATCGTGCAGATCCGCCTCCGGCATCGCCGGCCAGTACAGATCGCCGCAGGCGAGCGGCTCATGGATATCCGACTCGAATTCCCTGCCGTGGCCCATAAAGAACCAGTGCTCAATGCGATGCGAGGATACGCCCAGGCAGATGCCGCGCCTGTCCAGCGCCGCCTTGAGCTGCGCGAGCGTATCGCGGCAGGGGCCCTTTTCAGCGGCATTCCATTCGGACAGATCGCTGGCATACATCTGGAATCCGTCATGATGCTCCGCAACCGGAATCACATAGCGCGCGCCCGCCTCCTCAAACAGCGCCGCCCAGCTTTCGGCGTCGTATTTCTCCGCCCTGAACATCGGAATGAAATCCTTGTAGCCAAAATCCTTGTGCGCGCCGTAGTGCGCCAAATGATGCGCGTATTCCGGCGTGCCCTTGATATACATGTTCCGGGGATACCACTCGCTGCCGAACGCCGGCACCGAATACACGCCCCAGTGGATAAAGATGCCAAACTTCGCCTGACGGTACCAGTCGGGAACCCGACAGCCCGCCAGCGATTCCCAGGTATCCTTGAATGGGCCCTGCTCAATCACCCGGTCGATTTCCCGGAGCATGGCCGCGCGATCCGCAATATTCATATGCATACCTCAAATCCTGCTCATGACCACAGCCTCAGCAGCCTCGCCTTGACGCCGCTGAGCACGATCGTCAGTTCTCCATCGCATACATCCAGCTTTGCCGGCATCTTTTGGGGGTAGATCACCTGCGCATGCGCATAGCCCCGCATGTCCGCGCGCAGCGTCTCCTCCGCGTCGCTTGTGTGCCACACGGCAAGATACGCCTCGTCCCCGCAGCGCACGCCCGCGCACAGGAAGCTGTCGCCGAACGCGCCCAGGCCGATCGGCCAGAAGGGTACGCCGTCCTTGAGCTTGTCCACGATCTGCATGTGGGTCGCGATGCCCTCCTTCACCAGCGCCAGCCTCGGTCGGGAGAGCTCGCCCAGATGGCCGCTCTGGTGAATGCGCAGCAGCATCGCGGAAACCATGTTGAAGACGACCTCCTCCTCGTCGCCATCTCTGAGGGGATAGCTCCAGATGGCCGCCTGCTCGGGCGTGCAGGCCGTCATGCAGTTGCACGCAATCGCCGCCATCTTGACATAATCCGTCTGATCGGTGACGCTCTGGATCGAGTGACGGCTCAGATGCGCATACTCCATGCGCATGCCGCCGGAGGAGCAGTTCTCGATGACAAGCTCCGGATAGCGCGCGAACACGTCGTCCAGCCACTTGAGGTACGCGCGCGTGTGCGCAAGCAAGCCCTCGCCCGCGCTGTCGCTGCCAAGCTGCGTGCCCACGCCGGCGTTGATGTTGTAATCCATCTTGATATAGCCCACGCCGTATTCCATCACCAGACGGTCGATCACCTCGTCGGCATGCGCGCGCACCGCGGGATTGCGGAAGTCCAGCTGATAGCGGCTCTCATCGATCACGCGGCGGCCCTCGATCTGGAAGAACCAGTCGTCCGGCACCCTCTTCGCCTTCGGGCAGTTGATGCCCATGACCTCAAGCTCCAACCACAGGCCCGGGATCATGCCCTTTTCGCGGATGTAGTCGAGCACCTCCTTCAGGCCGCCCGGGAAGCGCTTCTTCGCCGGCAGCCACTCGCCCACGCCGTCCCACCACGGTCCGTCGTCGTACCATCCGGCGTCCACGCAGTAGGTTTTGCAGCCCGCCTCCGCCGCCGCGTCGATCAGCGGGAGCTCCTTGGCCGTCGTCGGATCGCCGTCCAGGCAGTTCATATAATCGTTGAAGATGACGCTGGGATGCGCATTGTCCGGGTTGGGCCTGCGGATGCAGCGGCGATAGCGGGTCATCTCGCCCACGCTGCCTTCAAAGTCCCTGCCAAAGGCCACAGCGCACGGCACGCTGACAAACGTCTCGCCTGGGGCAAGGCGTTTGAGAAACTGATGCTCCTGCCAGCTCGGGCCGCTCAGGCGCAGATAGAGCTGCTCGCCCAAATCGCTGACCTCCCAGCACCAGCTGCCCGAGGTCTCAATCTGCCAGAGCATCGCGCCGTCCTCCTGCTCAAAGGAGCCCATGGGCAGATGCTCGCTGCAGGGCCATGTGCCGGTGCTCGTCAGCGCAATGCGCTTGACACTGAACTGGTTCACCTTGTCATAGCCCAGCTCATGCAGCGAATGCGTCTTCCACTGGCACTCGCCGTACCAGGTGCTGTGCGGCAGGGACATGCGGTAATCGCCGGCGCTGCCCAGCGGATCATGACCGATGCCCGTGAGCGCAAAGGACGAGATGTACTCCAGCGGAAAGCGGTTTTCGCCGATGCCTGTCACCTCGCTCCACGCGCGCAGCGCCTTCACACCGTCATAAAACTGCCAGCAGGTTTTCACCCGGACGTCCTGCGTCTGCTGCACCAGCTCAAACAGGTCGCCCTGATCGTTCTTTCTCAGGCTGTGGGACACATAGCGCAGCGCCATGCCCGGGCCGGTTCTCGAGTGCTTGCTGCCATGGTGGTTGTTGTGGTTGTAGCCCGCGCCCTGCAGCTCCACCATCGGATACCACATGGCCTCTTTTCCCCGCGCACGCGGCGCATCGGAGCAGTTGTGCAGCGCGACGAAGCCGTCCTCACAGACCTCAATGTCCACGAATATGCCGTTTCGTTCAAAGCAGATATCCATGCGACCTCATCCTTTCGTCATGTTTCTTGAATTGTCCGTCTCATCCTGTTTTCAAATAGCAACAGCCATGTGCTAAGCACGTCAGGTAACGCTTCGCTCCCTGACTGCTTTGTCTGAATGGCTTCGCCATATGG
>CAMFCQ010000049.1 GCA_945948915.1 uncultured Clostridia bacterium
GCAGGCCCTTTTCGATGATGCGGGAGATCATCGTCACGTCGATGTTGCCGCCGGAGATGACCGCCGCCACCTTGCCGGTCGTGTCAAACTTTTTGCCCATGATCGCCGCCACCGCGGACGCGCCCGCGCCCTCGGCGACCATCTTACCGCGCTCCATCAGGAACAGGATCGCCTGCGCAATCTCGTCGTCGTCCACCGTCACGATCTCGTCCACGTACCTGCGGCACAGCTCAAACGTCAGTTCACCCGGCTGCTTGACCGCAATGCCGTCCGCGATGGTCTTCGCGCTCTTCAGCGCCACGACGTGTCCCGCCTCAAAGGAGGCCTTCATGCCCGCCGCGCCGGCAGCCTGCACGCCGACGATGCGCACATTCGGGTGCAGCATCTTCACTGCCGCCGCCACGCCGGAGGCCAGTCCGCCGCCGCCGATGGGCACCACGATGGTGTTCACGTCCGGCAGGTCGTCCATGATCTCCAGGCCGATCGTGCCCTGGCCCGCGATGACCATCGGGTCGTTGAACGGATGGATAAACGTCGCGCCGGTTTCCTTCTGCAGGGTGCAGGCCATGGCGTAGGCGTCATCGTACACCGCGCCGTGCAGCACGACCTTCGCGCCAAGCTCGCGCGTCGCCATCACCTTGGAGAGCGGCGCGCCCGCCGGCATGACGATCGTCGCCGGGATGCCGAACGCCTTCGCCGCCAGTGCCACACCCTGCGCATGGTTGCCTGCGGAGGACGCGATCACGCCGCATGCGCGTTCCTCCTCGCTCAGGCTTGCGATCTTGATGTACGCGCCGCGCACCTTGAAGGAGCCGGTGTTCTGCAGATCCTCGGTCTTCAGGTACACCTGCGTATGTTCGTCAGAGAGCGCCTTGAACTGCACAAGGCCCGTCCTCTGCGCCACGCCCTTGAGGCGCTCGCGCGCTTCCAGAATCATGCCAAGCGTTACAGACATAAACAACTTCCTTTCGTATATCGCCTGATCTGCCATACGCCATGCGCATGCTGCGCGCATGGGAGAACATGTCAGAAGCAGCATGGTCTTTTACATTTCCCGCGCCATCTCGTAGATCATGATGCCGGCCGCCACCGCCGCGTTGAGCGACTCCGCGCCGCCGCGCATGGGCAGCGCCAGATGATGCGTTGCCAGCTCGCGCACCTGCGCGGATACGCCGTTTCCCTCGCTGCCGATGACCAGCACCGCGCGCTCGTGCGGGCAATGCGCGTAGAAATCCGCGCCGCCCAGCTCCGTCGCCACAATCGCGTAGCCGCGCGCCTTCATCTCCTGAAGCGCTTCGGGCAGGTCGGCCGTGCGCCTGACCGGCACGCGGAAGACGGAGCCCATCGTCGCGCGCAGCGTCTTGGCGCCGTAGAGATCGGCGCACGCGCCCGAGAGCAGCGCGCCGTCAAAGCCCGCCGCGTCCGCCGTGCGCAGGATGGTGCCCACGTTGCCGGGATCCTGCACGCCGTCCATCGCCACGATCAGCTTGCCGGACAGGCGCTGCGGCTCCTGGGGAATCTGCACCGTGCAGCAGACGCCCTGCGGGGTCTTCTGCTCGCTGATCGCCTGCATGACCGCGGGCGTCACCAGCAGCACCTCGCAGCCCTGCGCCTGAGCGCTCTCCATCATCGCCGCGTAGTCTGCCTGCCGTTTGCCGTCCACAATCAGCGTGCGGCAGAGTCCCAGCGCAATCGCCTCGCCCACCATCTTGGCGCTTTCCGCCAAAAAGAGGCCCGCCTCCCGGCGGTTCTTCGCCTTCTGCAGATCGCGCAGCCTCTGCACCTGCGGGTTGTGAACGCTCGTGATCTCCTTCATGCGACGCCTCCATCAAACTGTGCAATACAGGTATTCTATCGCAAAACCCTGCGAAGCGCAAGTATGGAAAAAGCGGGCTTTCACCCGCCTCTTTCAGTAAACCACCATTTCGCCCTCGGAAAGGCCGGAGAGAATCTGCACCTGGCTGTCGGTCATCACGCCGATCTCGACCTGACGGTACTCGCCGCTCTGCATCTGCACGTACCAGCCGTCTGCATCCTTCTTCAGCGCCTCGCTGTCAAGCAGCAGCGTGTTCTGTGCGCTGGAAACCTGGATTTCGCCGGAAACATTCATGCCGCCCAGCACGCGGCTGTCCACCTCGCCGGTGAGCTCGATGTACACGTCGTACGTCGTCACGCTCGTCTCCGTGCTGCCCAGCGGCGCAATCTTCTGCACCACGCCGGTCAGCGTCACATCCGGCAGCGCGTCCACGGACAGCGTCGCCGTCTGGCCCGCCTGCACCATCGGAATGTCCAGCTCGTCGATTTCAAGAATCAGCTGCATGCCCGCATCGCTCTCCACGATGCTCATCACCTTCGTGCCGGCGGAAACGCTGTCGCCCTTTTCCACATCGATGGAGGCGATTCTGCCGTCGCACGACGCCACGATGGCCAGCTGCTCCTGCTTTTCCATCGCCTTTTCCAGCTCCACCTTGGTCTTGGTGTATTCGCGCAGCACCTTGTCGTTGTCGTAGTACAGCGGGATCTCATCCCATTCAATGCGCGCGATCACGTCGTAGCGTTCAAGGTACTTGCCCACCTTCACGTTCCAGGACAAGCCCTTCACCGTGCCGCCGTAGGAGGAAACCGCCATCGGCTTGTTGATCTCAAGAATGCCCTCACCGATCACCTCGCCGTCCAGCGTGGTCACGGTCACAGGGGCATCCATCGGGAACTCATCGCTGTTCACCTGAATGACCGCCTCAGTGCCGTGGCGCGTCAGGCTGATGACGTTGCCCGTCGTGTCGATGTCCTCGCCCACCACGCGCACCTGCTGATCGTACGCCAGCTCCACGCTCTCGATGCCCTCAAGCTCCACCTTCATGCGTCCGTCCGTGGAGAGCATCACCACACAGCCGTACTCGCGGTACACCGCCAGCGAGTCGTCGCCCGGCTCGATGTAAACCGCCATCACGCGGCCGTCGCTGGGCGCGCGGATGGTGATCTCGTTGGAGTATTTTTCCATCAGCGGCTCGCCGGTGTTCACGTCAAAGCGACGGCTGCCGTCCTCATAGGTGGCCTGCCTGTAATTGTACTGCGTGTGCGTCTTGGTGTAGAGCACGTCGCTCTGCGCGAGCTGGATCTCATATTCCAGCTGCGCCACATCGCTGGCCAGGTCGTCGTTTTCAAGCTTCATCAGCACATCGCCGGCCTTGACCGCGTCGCCCATCTCGACATACCACTCGACCACCTCGGCGTCGATCTCGGCGTACACGCCCGGCTGGCTCGCCGGCTGAATCTCTCCCGTGCCGAATACGGTCTTTTCGATGCTGCCGCTGGTGACGCGTGCCGTATCCGCCTGCGCGCCGGCAGCCAGACACAGCAGGGCCGCCGCGGGCAGAACCATCCATCTCTTCTTCATGGCCGCACCTCCCGGCTTAGCTGTAGTGCAGCGCGTCAATCGGCTTGAGCTTGGAGGCCTTGTTCGCCGGATACAGGCCGAACACCACGCCGACGAACATCGAGAAGCCCATGGCCAGCTGGGCCACACCGGCGCTGGAGGACACCGACATGCCCATGTAGGTTTCCAGCACATGCATCAGGCCATAGCCCAGCATCAGGCCCAGCAGACCGCCCATGCCGGAAAGCACGATGGACTCGATGAGGAACTGCAGCAGGATGTTGCGCCGCTTGGCGCCGATGGCCTTGCGGATGCCGATCTCACGCGTGCGCTCCGTGACGGATACGAGCATGATGTTCATGATGCCGATACCGCCGACCAGCAGCGAGATGCTCGCGATGCCGCCCAGCATCAGCGACAGCGTGCCCGCCGTCTCCTCCATGGCCTCCAGCATCTCCTCCTGGTTCATGATGGAATAGGTGCTGTCATCCTGATACTTCTTGTACAGGAAGCGCTCCACCGCCGTCTGCGCTGCGCTGACCACCGTCGAATCCGTCGCGGAGACATAGAACGACGTGATCGACGTGGACTCAAGCATGCGCTGCGCCAGGGTGAAGGGCAGCACCAGCGTGGAGCTCGTGCCGTCCAGCACGCCGACGATGCGGAACTTGCGTCCGTTCACATGCAGCGTGTTGCCCACCACATTCGTGTTGCCGAAGAGATCCTCCGCCAGATCAGGACCGATGACGCAGACCGCGCTGCGGTTCTCCACGTCTGCGTCGATGATATAGCGGCCGGAGGCCAGCTCGGTATTGACGATATTCGCGTAATCCGGGTACACGCCCATGATCGAGGCGGCGGTGTTCGTGCTGCCAGCCTTAACGGTCAGGCTACCGGACACCGTCGGGGAGACATACTGGATGTATTCGTTGTCCTTGAGCGCAAGCACATCCTCCGCCTTCAGGATGACGGTGCCCTTTGCGCTGGAGCTGCGGGAGCTCCTGTTCATGCCGAAGCCGAAGCGGCGCGTCTGAATCGTGACGCTGATCATGTTCGTGCCCATCGAGGAGATGGAATCGGTGACGGAGGAGGTCGTGCCCTGACCGATGGCCATCAGCACGGTCACGCTCATCACGCCGATGATGACGCCCAGCATGGTCAGAAAGGAGCGAATCTTATTGCCCCAGATCGCCTTGAAGGCCATCTTGATCGTCTCAATGGGGTTCATCAGATGACCACCTCGCTCTCGTCCATCGGCTCAAGCACCCGACCGTCATGGATGTGGATGGCGCGCGGCGTCTGGGCCGCGATCTTCGCGTCGTGCGTAATGAGCACGATGGTGTTGCCCGCCTCATGCAGCTCATGGAAGAGCCGCATGACCTCCGCGCCGGTCTTGGAGTCCAGGTTGCCCGTCGGCTCGTCGGCCAGGATCAGGGACGGATCGCCGGCCAGCGCGCGGGCGATGGCCACGCGCTGCTGCTGGCCGCCGGAGAGCTCGGTCGGCTTGTGGTGCATGCGCTCGAGCAGCCCCACGCGGTCGAGCACCTCACGGCTGCGCTTGTGGCGCTTGCCCGCGCTCATGCCCTGATAGATCAGCGGCAGCTCCACGTTCTCCTGTGCCGTCAGCTTGGGCAGCAGGTTGAACTGCTGGAACACAAAACCGATCTTTTTGCCGCGGATCGTCGCCAGCTCGTTTTCGGTGTAGTCGGTGATGTCCAGCCCGTCGAAGCGGTAGATGCCATCATCGGCTGTGTCCAGACAGCCGATGATGTTCATCAGGGTCGATTTGCCGGAACCGGAGGGGCCTATGATGGAGACAAACTCATGCGGCTTGATGTGAATGTCAACGCCATCCAGCGCGGCCACCACATTGTCGCCCATGCGGTATTCCTTGCGGATTCCCTGCATCACAATCATGTTCGTTCCTCCTTACCGCATGCCGCCGCCCATGCCGCCGCCCGGCGCGCCGCCGCCCATATTGCCCATGCCGCTCATGCCGCCCATCATACCGAACATAGAGCTGCTGCTGTCATCGTCGCTGGCGGTATAGAGCACGGCGTCGCCCTCGCTCAGGCCGGAGGTGATCTCCGCATAGTCGTCGTTCTGCATGCCGATCTCCACCTGCACCAGAGAGCCGGTGATGGTCTGAGCCGTGGTCGTGTCCACGCCCTCATACAGCCAGGCGCGCACCTTGCCCACCACGCCGGAGGCCATGCGCTTCACCCTGGCGACAATGCCGGCGTCCTCCTCAGCCTGCGCAGGCTCGCCGCCCTGCGGCATGCCCTCGGGCATGCTGCCCACGTCCGGCATATCGCCCATCTGGGGCGCCTGTCTGCCAGACGGCATGCTGCCCGGCATGTTCTGGCCGCGGCTGCCGCGCTGGCTGCCGGAGGATGCGCTCTGCGCCGCGTCGGCCAGCACGGTCGTGCCGCCGTCCGCCACCATGACATAGGTCTTGTTCTTGATGGTCATCAGCGCCTCCACCGGCACATAGAGCACATCGTCCGCAGCGGCCACCTGGATTTCACCCGTCGCATTCATGCCCGAGCGCACGCCCGTGCCCGCCGCGTCAAAGGTCAGCTCCACGTCATAGGTCGTGACGCCGCCGGAGTTGTTGCCGACCGGCGCGATCTTGTAGACCTCGCCGTCAAGCTCCAGGCTGCTGAGCGCGTCGATGGTGATGGTGACAGGCTGACCGATCTCGACCTGCACGACGTCCAGCTCATCCACCGCGATGGTCAGGTTCATGTCCTCGCCCTGGAGGATCGAGCCGATCAGCGTACCGCCGGTGATTTCGTCGCCCTCTTCCACATCCAGGGTCGCGATCGTGCCGTCGCACGGCGCCACGATAATCAGGTTCTCGCGCTGCTCCTTGGCCTCCTCCAGCTCCTTGGCGGACGCCTCGCGCTGCAGGCGCAGCTCTTCGATCGTCAGCGTGAGCGGGGAATCCGTCAGGCGGAACATGCGCTCCGTGCGGCCCACCTTTTCGCCCAGGATCGCGTCCACATAGGTGATGGTGCCGCCGAATGCGGAGACCGCCATCGGCTTGTTCGGCACCAGCTCGCCCGTGCCGATGGTCACGCCGTCGGCGTTGCGCACCTCGACGATGGTGCCCATGACCATGTCGGCCTTGCCGTCGCCGTCATAGTCCTTGTTCATCGGCAGGTTGTCTTCCATGACGGTGATGGACGCCTGCGTGCCCTGACGCGTCAGCTCCACGACCGTGCCCTCGGCGTAGATGTGATCGCCGACGACCGTCACCTTTTCGTCCAGCGTCAGGCCGAGCGCGCCTTCCTCGCCGGTCAGCTCCACCTTCATGCGCTCGTCCGTGGAGATGATAGCCAGCGCGCCCTCGCGGCGGAACACCGCCAGCGCGTCGTCGCCTGCCTTGGCGTAGATGGCCACGACGCGGCCGGCCACCGGCGCCTCAATGGTGGACACCTTGTTGCCCGATTTGGTGTCGGTGATCTGGGCATCCAGATCCCACAGCGCAAACTCCAGGTCGGTGATGGTGTCGTCGATCTCGTCGTTGGTGAGCACGGCGAGGATATCGCCTTCCTTCACCTCGTCGCCGATGGAAACGCGCAGATCGGTCAGCGTGCCGTCCGCTTCAGCCAGCACGTTGGGCTGGTTGCGAGCGGAGGTCGTGCCCGTGCCGTAGACGGTCTCTTCCATCGCGCCGCGCAGCACCTGGGTCTGGCTGTAGCTTTCCTCCGTGCCTGCGCTTTCTGCCTGGTTCCTGATATAGGCCTTCAGGCCAAAGAGACCTGCCGCCAGCAAAATGGCCAGCAGAATCAGCCTCTTGATCCACTTCCTGATGCTGCGGCCGGTCCTGCCCCGGCGCTTCTTCTGTTTGGTCTCGCTCATACATGTTCCTCCGCTCCAATGAAATCTGGGAATCATTCAGGACGGGGTCATTGTAAAGGAACATCGTGGCAAAAATGTGACGTGCAGGAAACGATCGTGCAAATCATTGACCTGTCGCAGATTCCTGGCGGGCGCATTTTCGGCAAAAAGAAAAAGCCCCTGCCTGAGCAGGAGCCTTGATTATCTATTAATAGCGGGGAGCGCGGCGGGAAGCGTAGCACTCGCTGCAATAGATCGGTCGGTCGTTCTTCGGGATGAAAGGCACGCGGGTCGGAGCGCCACACTGCGCACAGGTGGTCTCGTACATTTCGCGCTGCTGAGCCTCACCGGTAGCCGGGCGGCTGTTCTTGCGGGCGATGCGGCAGGCCTTGCAGCGAGTCGGCTCATTCTGGAAGCCCTTCTCCGCATAGAACTCCTGCTCACCGGCGGTGAACACAAATTCCTGGCCACAGTCTCTGCAGGTCAAAGTCTTGTCCTGATACATGGGATATTCCCCTCCGAAAAAAATAGAGATCGGTATGACGCTGTCGGCTGACCTGGTCTTTGACCCCACACTCGCCGTCTGGAGCGTTCGCTCATACACATGCTGTGCCCCACTACTGACCCTCTCAGGTAACCCTGGACGGACTTACTTCTAAGCCGCACCATGCTCACCGGCGCTTTGGCCGCCTTACGTGGATCGTTTTGCCTGCGACTGGCATCGACTTGCAACCACAGACCCGACAGTTCATCCATCAAGCATTATAAGCTTTGCGGGAAGAAATTGCAAGCGCTTTTACAAAGTTTTTCTTCGATTCCCGTATATTCTGTCAGGTTTTTCAGCATTTTTCCCATCACTTTGCGCCTTTTCCGTCAAATCAAACGGATCAGACTCATCGCCGCAGCCGCCCGCGCGCGCCGCGGCGAACATGCCGACGCCGGCAGCGCCGGCCAGGCGCAGCGCCCTGACCGCCTCCTGCGCCGTCGCGCCCGTGGTGTAGACATCGTCCACCAGCAGCACCCGCTTTCCATTGACCGCCCCGTCGGCCTCCATGCAGCCCGTGAGGTTTGTGCGCCGCTCCTCAGCGGAAAGCCCCGTCTGCGGCCTGCGGCTGTCCACGCGTGTGAGCGCCGTGCAGACCTCCATGCCCAGCTCCCGGCCGATGTGCTCCGCCAGCAGCGCCGCTTGATTGAAGCCGCGCTTTCTTTGGCGCCTTCTGTCCGTGGGGACCGGCACGATGATCTCCTCCTCACCCGAGGGCAGAAAGGCCATCTGCCTGGCCAGCGGCACGCCCGCCGCGCGCACGCTCTCGTACTTGAGCCGATGAATCAGCCTGCGCGCCTGCTCCTCGTAGGGAAACGCCGCATGAACATAGCTTAGGCCCTCAGGCAGCTCGCCGCCGTCCTCCTCCTCGCGCATCTCCTGCTTTTGTGCCAGCTGCGCAAGCGCACGCGCGCAGGATGGACAGAGGCCGTCCCGCGCACGCTCGTCCAGCGCCTGATCGCAGCACAGGCAGAGCACCTCTTCGGGAAACAGCCAGTCGTCCAGCGCATCAAGCAGCCGTCCGATCACCCTCTTCATCACGCGCCTCATAATTCCATCAGCTGCGTCAGCCGCCAGCACAGCGCGCTGTAGCGCTTTCTCGTGTTCACATTGGCGATCATCTGGTCAATCGCCGTCTCTCGACCGACGATCATCACCATCCTGCGCGCGCGCGTCACCGCCGTGTAGAGCAGATTGCGCGTCAGCAGCATCGGCGGGCCGCCGACAGCCGGCATCACCACCACGGGGAACTCGCTGCCCTGGCTCTTGTGCACGGAGATGCAGTACGCCAGCTCCAGATCGTCCACGTCCCCGCCCTCGTAGGTGGCGATGCGCTCGTCGTCAAACTGCACCTCGACGGTGCGCTCCTGCGTGTCAATCGCCGTGATGAAGCCGATATCGCCGTTGAAGACGCCCTGCCCCTCTTCCCAGGCAAACACGCCCTCCTTCTTCCACTTGAGCTGATAGTTGTTGCGCGTCTGCATCACCTTGTCGCCCTCGCGGAAGGTCGTGTCGCCGCGCACGCGCTCGTTTTTATGGGCTGTGGGCGGGTTGAACTGCGCCTGCAGCATCTGGTTGAGCATCCACACGCCGCAGTCACCCTTTTTGGTGGGCGAGAGCACCTGCATCTGCCTGACCGGATCGAGGCCCAGGAAATTCGGCAGGCGGGTCGCGCAGAGGTTCACGATCTTCCTGGCCGCGTCCGTCGGCGAGGCAGCGCGCTCAAAGAAGAAATCGCTGCCCTTCGCGTTCAGCCGCGGCGCTTCGCCGTGATTGATGCGGTGCGCGTTGTAGACGATCATGCTCTTTTCGTCCTGGCGGAAGATCTCCGTCAGCTCCACCGCCGGAATCGCCTTGCTGTCCAGAATGTCGCGCAGGACGTTGCCCGCGCCTACGCTGGGCAGCTGGTCGCTGTCGCCCACCATGATCAGCCGCGTGCCGGGCACCAGCGCCCGCAGCACGCTGCGCATCAGGAAGATGTCCACCATGGACATCTCGTCGATGATCAGCGTATCCATCTCCAGCGGATTGTCCTGTCCTCGGGCGAAGTCGCCCTCCTCGCCGCCGTACTCGAGCAGCCGGTGCAGCGTCTTGGCCTCCATGCCGCAGGCCTCGCTCATGCGCTTGGCTGCGCGGCCCGTCGGCGCGGCGAGCGCGATCTCCCCGCTCACGCTCAGCAGGCGGATGATGCACTTGATGATCGTCGTCTTGCCCGTGCCCGGGCCGCCGGTGATCACCGTCATGCCGCTTTTAACCGCCGTCTCGATGGCGCGGCGCTGCTGCTCATGGAAGGTCACGCCCTCGATGCGCTCCAGCTCGTCGATCTGCGCGGACAGGTCCGTCGCCATGGTGCCGGGCATCGCGTCGATCATCTCGCGCAGCCTGCGCGCGACGTCCACCTCCGCGTGGTACGTCTGCGGCAGATAGACCGCTACGATCTCCTCGCCCTCGCCCGGCAGCACCTGCGCGATCAGCCGTCGCGAGAGGATCAGGCTGTCGATCGTGTGCTCGATCAGTTCAGGTTCGTTGCCCAGCAGCCGCTGTGCGTACAGCGAAAGCTCCTCGCGCGGCAGATAGCAGTGGCCCGTGCCGTTTGTAGCCTCCGCCAGCGTGTGCTGCACGCCGGCGCTGAGCCGGTACTCGCTGTCCGGCTCGATGCCCAGCGACGCGGCGATCTTGTCCGCCGTCCTGAAGCCCACACCCTCGATATCCTCCACCAGCCGGTAGGGGTTCTGGCGGATAACCTGCTGGACGTTTTCGCCGTAGCGCTTGAAGATCTTCACCGCGAGGCTGGGCGTCACGCCGTAGCTCTGCAGAAAGACCATCGCCTCGCGCTGCTGCGCCTGCTCGGCATAGCTCTCCATGATCATCTTTGCGCGCTTGGGGCCGATGCCCGGCACGTCCATCAGCTTCTGCGGCTCGGAATACAGCACGTCCAGCGTCTGTTCGCCGAAGGCCTTGATCAGCAGCTTGGCCGTTGCCGGGCCGATGCCTCGGATCATGCCGCTGCACAGGTACTTCTCGATGCCCGAGAGCGTCGTCGGCTTTTCAATCTCGCAGCCGCTGACCTTGATCTGCTTGCCGTAGATCGGGTGCTCCGTCCACTCGCCGGTGATCTTCAGCTTCTCGCCCGGCGCGATGGGCGGCATGATGCCCACGGCGGACACGCGCGTCTTGCCGGACTTGACGACCAGCACCGTGTAGCCGTTGTCGTCGTTCCGAAAGACGGTCTCATCCGCAAAGACCTCGATCTCTTCCATCCGGGCACCTCCTCTTCAAGTACAACGGGATACGTTAGGGCTGCCGCCCTAAAACCTGCCTGAGGGACTCAGTCCCTCAGACTCCCTTCCTCGCTTCGCGCTTACGGCTCGCCGCTGTGCAGGAATCCTTACGCCCGATTTCTCACCGGGCCGCGCAGCATATCGCCCTTGCCGAGCTTTTCGCCGCACGGAATGCGCACCAGCGTATTCGGCACATTCACCACGCCGACATGCTCGCCGGTCGCGTCCAGCACGATATCCTCGATGACCAGCGGCTCGCTGCCCCCTGGCGTGACGGTTTCCAGCCTGTCGCCGACAAAGAACCGGTTCTTCATCTCCACCAGCGCTTCCCCGCCGGATACGTCCACCACATAGCCCATGTACTCCGCCGCCTGCTGCGTGCCGACGGCTTCGCCGCAGACCTGCGGCTGGCCGAAGTAGAAGCCCGTGTCATAGACCCTGTGGCTGATCTTGTCCAGCTCCGCGCGCAGCTGCCGCCGCAGCGCTTCATCGGCCTGATACGCCACAGGACTTGCCGCGTATGCGTCCATTGCGCGCCGGTATGCGCCGACGACCGTGCCGATGTACAGTTCATTCTTCATCCGGCCTTCGATCTTGAAGCAGCACACTCCGCTCTCCATCAGGCGCGGCAGATGCTCCATCATGCACATGTCACGGCTGGAGAGAATCGCCGTACCGCGTTCGTCCTCCTCGATGGGCATCGGCTCATCCGGCCGCGCGCGCTCGATCAGCGTGTAGGTCCAGCGGCAGGGCTGGCTGCACGCGCCGCGGTTGGCGCTGCGCCCGGTCAGGAAGCTGGAGAGCATGCAGCGGCCCGAGTACGACATGCACACCGCGCCGTGGATGAACGATTCCAGCTCGATCTCGCCGTCCAGCGCCTGCGCCATCGTCTCGATCTGCTCCATCGTCATCTCCCGCGCCAGCACCACGCGTTTTGCTCCCAGCGCCCGATAGACCCGGGCCGTCTCGCTGTTGGTCGCGTTCGCCTGCGTGCTCACATGCACGTCAAGCCCCGGCACCTCGCGCGCAATTCTCGCAATCGCGCCGAGATCGGACACGATTGCCGCGTCCACGCCGATCTCGCGGGCCTGCTTCGCCGCGCGCACCATGCCCGGCAGATCGCCGTCAAAGGCAAAGATGTTCAGCGTCAGGTTTACCTTCGCGCCCGCCGCGTGTGCCAGCTGCACGGCCTGCGCCAGCTGCGCCTCGTCAAAGTTGCCGGCCTGTGCGCGCAGGCCGTATTGCTTTGCCCCACAATAAACGGCGTCTGCGCCGAAGCGCAGCGCCGTCATCAGAGGCCTCATGCTGCCCGCCGGAGCGAGCAGCGTCGGCATATTCTTCATTTGGTTTTCCCCTTTGGATCACGGCGTCAATCCGCGGCGCCTGTCGTATTCCTCCCACAGTGGGCGGTACATGGCCACCGCCGCGTCGTGCTCCTCCTGTGTTTTAGAGAAGTACAGCTCGCCGGAGTCCGGGTCCTTCGAGCAGAAGTACAGGTACTTCTGCGCCAGATACTGCTCGTCCGGGTACAGCGCGGCGATCACCGCGTCCATGGACGGGTTGCAGATCGGGCCGACGGGCAGCCCCTTGCGCTTGTAGGTGTTGTACGGCGATTCGACATCCAGATCGCTCGAGGAGAGCACCATCTTCTCCGAGCCGGAGGCGTACTTGACCGTCACGTCCGAGCCAAGCGTCATGCCCTGCTTGAGCCGGTTGTGGAACACAGCGCTGACCCTGGCAAAGTCCGCCGTCTTGGCTTCCTTCTCGATCATCGAGGCGAGGGTGAACACCTCGTCCATCGTCATGCCCAGCTCCTGCGCGCGCTCATCGTAGCTCAGGCTGTACGCCGCCTCCGTCTGGGAGAGCAGGCGCTTGATGATCGTATCCGCGCTCGAGCTGGTGTAGATCTCGTAGGTATTGGGCGAGAGATAGCCTTCCAGCGCATAGATGCGCTGATCGCTGTCGTCCGTCCCCAGCATGTCCTCGATGAAGTAGTACCCGCTGTACGTCTCGCCCTTTCTGCACAGGCTCAGGAATTCGTCAGTGTTTTTGAGAACCTTGCTCTCCACCAGATAATTGGCAATATCCTCCACGGTCCAGCCGGGGATGATCGTGATCCTCGCCGTCAGCGGCTTGCCGTCGCCGGAGATGAGCTCGTCCAGGATGTCCGTCGCGCTCATCGCGCGGGTGAGCTCGTAATCGCCGCTCTGAATCTTCTGGCCCATGCCCATGAAGTCCGCCATGTACTTGAAGACGGAATGATTGTGAATCAGGCCCGCCTCCTCCAGGTTCCTTGCCACCGTTGACAGCGAGCTGCCGGAGGCCACCTCAAACTCCACCACGGTCGTATCTTTGGCGTTGACCGGCGCAAAGAACATCGCGTCGATCTTTCTGTATCCCGTGTAGACCAGGCCGCAGACGATCACGAACGACGCCAGAAACACCAGCGCAGGACGCAGGATGCGCCACAGCCAGTCATACCAGAAGAAGCCGTAGCGGCGGCGCTCATGGAGCTCGCGCTCCGTAAGTCTGCCGCTGCGCTTTTTTTTCTTCGCCAAATCTCCGTTCCTCCCGTTACGCGTTTTCCGGCAGATCAAAGCTCACGCCGGCCGCCTCCGTCAGGATCTTGAAGACATCCGCCAGCGTCTTCTGCATCTGCATTTCCGCCATCAGATAGGCCTGCACGTCGCTGTTCATGTACAAAAGCGACGCCAGCTGCTGGAAGCGCTGCATGTCCTCGCCGGGCATCTGGCCGGCCGCGCCGACCATGCTCATCTGCAGCTTCACCTGCAGGCGTTTGTATTCCTCCAGCAGCACGCGGTTGGTGTCATCCGCATACACGCGCTCGCGCAGCTCACGCAGGCGCACGCACTCCTCACTTGCGCGGATTTCGCCGGCGAGGCGGTTTGCGGTATCGTAAATATTCATATTCTTTTTCCTTCTTTTTGATTGCGATTCCCCGCATGCTCCCGATCTCGTCCTCAAAGCTGATTTGCATACAGGCTTTGTCCGAAGCGGGGGCGGCAGCATGCCGCTCAGGTTTCCATGATGATCGGCAGAATCATCGGGTTGCGCTTGATCTGGGCAAGCAGATAGGTGTGCATTTCGTCCTTGATGCCGTTCTTGATGCTCGTCCAGTCGCTCTGCTCGATGCGCTCATAGCGCGAGAGCACATCCATGGCCACATTGCGCGCGCCGGAAATGAGCTCCTCGTTTTCGCGCACATACACAAAGCCGCGCGAGATCAGCTCCGGGCCGGAGACCACCTGGCCCGTCTCCTTGCTCACGCCGACGATCACGATGATCAAGCCGTCCTGAGACAGATGCTTGCGGTCGCGCAGCACGACGTTGCCCACGTCGCCCACGCCCAGGCCGTCAACCATGACCGAGCCGGTCTGAATCGGGCCGGTGATGCTCGCCTCGTCCTCGGAGAGCTCCAGCGCCTGGCCCAGCTCCAGGATGATCGCGTTGTCCTGCGGCATGCCCATCTTCACCGCGATTTCGGCATGGCGCTGCAGCATCCTGTACTCGCCGTGAACCGGAATGAAGTACTTCGGGCGCACCAGCGCCTGCATGAGCTTGAGCTCCTCCTGACAGGCATGGCCGGAGACGTGCACGTCCGCGATGCGGTTATAGATCACGTTCGCGCCGATGCGGTACAGCTGGTCGATGATGCGCGAAACCATGATCTCGTTGCCCGGGATCGGGGTCGCGGAGATGATGACCGTGTCGCCCTCGCGGATCTGCAGCTTGCGGTGCTCGCTGTTGGCCATGCGCGTCAGGCCGCTCATCGGCTCGCCCTGGCTGCCCGTGGTCAGCACGACGATCTCATTGTCATCGTAGCAGTCCAGGTCGCTCGCCTCCACGAGCACCTCCCGCGGGATCTTGATTTCGCCGATGTCCATCGCCAGCCGGGTCACGTTCACCATGCTGCGCCCGACAAAGCAGATCTTCCTGCGGAACTCGACGCACAGGTCAACCACCTGCTGAATGCGGTGCAGGTTGGAGGCGAACATCGCGATGATGATGCGCCTGTCCGCGTCCTTGAACAGGCCGCGGAACGTCTCGGCGATCTTCTTTTCGCTCATCGTGTAGCCGGGACGCTCGACGTTGGTGGAATCCGCGAGCAGCGCGAGCACGCCCTTGTTGCCCCACGCGGCCAGCGTGCCCAGATCGGTCACCTCACCGTCTATGGGCGTATAGTCGATCTTGAAGTCGCCCGTGACGATCACCGTGCCGGCCGGGCAGGTGATGGCCATGGCCACCGCGCCCGCGATGGAATGGCTCACCTTGATAAACTGCACAGAGAACGCACCGATTTGAACCGTATCCCTCGGCTTGACCACATTCAGCTGGATGCCGGAGATATTATGCTCCGCCAGCTTTCCGCGTATGAGCGCGCAGGTCAGCTTCGTGCCATAAGCCGGCGCGGGCACGCGCGGAAACACATACGGCACCGCGCCGATGTGATCCTCGTGTCCGTGGGTAAACAGATATGCGCGCACGCGTTCGCGGTTGTTCGTCAGATAGGCAATGTCGGGAATCACCAGATCGATGCCCAGCATGTCCTGCCTGGGAAAAATCGAGCCGCAGTCGACCACGATGACGTCGTCGCCGTATTCAAACGCCGTCATGTTCTTGCCGATCTCGCCGATGCCGCCCAGCGGAATGATTCTCAGCTTCGCCAAGTTCCTCGTCCTCCCCCCTATTTGATCTGTACAAATCAAATCTATATGTTTCAAAAGCCATCTGCAAGTCGTGCCAGATGCTTTGAAATGACCATGAACAACGCCCCCGAAGGCGTGTTGATAACCATTTTCGATTATAGCATAATTTGTCAGACAATAAAAGAGGAACATGCAGAAACCGCCCGACTTTTTACCATCCGTTCTGTGTGGGCACAAAAGACGCCCGGGTCTCCGGGCGTCTTTTGCATGGATTCGTTTGTTTACAGGTGACGGTTCACCATCGCCGCCACATCGGCCTTGCCGCGGGCGCCGACGGCCTGCTCGACCACCTTGCCGCCCTTGAAGACGATCAGCGTCGGGATGCTCATGATGCCAAAGCGCTGCGCCAGGCCCGGCTCCTGATCCACGTCCACCTTGCCCACGATCGCCTTGCCTTCAAACTCGGCGGCGATCTCCTCGATCACCGGCGCGATCATGCGGCACGGGCCGCACCAGGTCGCCCAGAAATCCACCAGCACGGGCTTGTCGCCCGCAATCGCCGCCTCAAAGGCCGCTGTGTCAAAATGCTGTGCCATATCGATTTCCTCCTGTTTTCAAATTCTTCGTTTTATTCCTCGCTCCCGGGCTTGCTGACGGAGACGATCCTGTGCTCCCAGCGTCCCTTGGACAGGCGCGGGTCGAGCACGCGCATGATCCCGTAGGCAATCGCCGTGCCCGCCACCGCGCACAGCGCCATCAGCGGCTCGGAGAGTCCCAGCGCGTAGCTGCCAAGAATGCCGATCATGAAGCCCGCAAGCGGGATCATGTAGGCCGTCGCGGACGCCGCCATCACGTGCGATTCGTCCATCTCCACCACGATCTCGTCACCCACATCGGCCTGCCCCCTGATCGTGATGGTGTGCTTGGCGCAGTCCGTGCTGCCGTGCATGCAGGCGTGGCAGTCGCCGCAGGCCTCGTGGCGCTCAAATTCGACGGTGAGCATATCGCCGCTCACTTCCCTGACAATTCCCTTGTTGGTCATGCTCTGCTCCTTTGATGTACCGTTTCCGGAATTCTGCCCGGTTACTCGTAAATCTTTTCAAACTTCGTGTAGCCCTCGGCCTCCAGCAGGCCGATCTGGTGCTTCATGTTCTTGGCCATGGGCAGCACGGTCACCACGGTGCCGTCCTCGCGCAGTCTGCGCGCTGTGGAGAGTACCTCGGCCTTGCGCTCCAGGGAGACCTTGTTGCCCAGCAGATAGGCCGTAGAGCCCTCGGGCAGCTTGCTGGCGTCCTGCATGTGATCCTTGAGGATCGTCACGATGCGCTCAAAGCCGATGGAGAAGCCGCTCGCCGCCACATCCTGACCGGAGAACTTGCCGATCATCTTGTCGTAGCGACCGCCGCCGGCGATGGAGAAGTTGTAGCCGTCCATGGTGATCTCAAAGATCGGGCCGGTGTAATAGCCCATGCCACGCACCAGCGTGGGGTCAAAGACGATCTTCACGCCCTGCGCCAGCACCGGAGCGACGCTTTCGATGATATCGGACAGGTTCTGCTTCACGCCCGCGGGCAGATACGCCTCGTCGATCCCCTGGCAGAACGCGTCGATGGTGATGCCCTCCTTCACCGCGCGGTAGACGCTCAGATACTTGTCCACAGTTTCCTGCGCATAGCCGTTTTCAAGCAGCTCCTTCTCGATGCCCGCCAGGCCGATCTTGTCGAACTTGTCCAGGCTGATGAGCACGGAGCCCACGTCCTCCTCGGCAAAGCCCGCGCACAGCGCCACGGCGCCGAGGATGCGGCGGTCGTTGATGTGGATGGTGAAGTCGGTGATGTTAATCTCGGCGAAGATCTGGGTCAGCATGGAGGCCGTCGCCGTGATCAGCTCGATCTCGGCCAGGCTGCTGTCGTCACCCAGGATGTCGATGTCGCACTGGGTGAACTGGCGGAAGCGGCCCTTCTGCGGATTGTCGGCACGGTAGACGTTGCCCATCTGCAGCGCCTTGAACGGAGACGGGAGCTTCTCCTTGTTGCAGGCGTAGTAGCGTGCCAGCGGCAGCGTCAGGTCGTAGCGCAAGCCGTTGTCGGCGTATTCGCCGTCGCCCTTGTCAATCGCGCGCTGCAGCTCCGCGCCGCGCTTCATGACCTTGAAGATCAGCTTCTCGTTGTCGCCGCCCTGCTTGCTGGTCAGGTTCTCGATGTGCTCGACGATCGGCGTCTCAATCTGCATGAAGCCGTACTGGCCGTAGCTCTTCTTGATCATGGACAGCACATGCTCGCGCAGGCGCATATCGGAGGGGAGCATATCGCACATGCCCTTGACGGGCGTTTTAATGAACTTCATCGGTATCCTCTTCCTTTCACTTCGCAAGCCTCCCCATTTGGGTAAGGCGGCTGAAATCGCTTAACAGAATGTTATTCTCCGTTATTCCTGATTTTCCTGCATGCGCCGCCATTCCTCGCGGGAAATGAGCACCGTGCGCGGCTTGGTGGGGCCCTCGGCCTCGGCTGTGATGCCGCGCTGGGTCATCTCGTCCACCAGACGGCCTGCGCGCGCATAGCCCACGCGCAGCCTGCGCTGGAGCATGCTGATGGACACCTGCCCCGCCTCGATGGCCAGCTCGATGGCCTTGCTGAGCATCTCGTCCACCGGTTCGCCGCCGGCGGGCGCATCTGTGCTGGAGGCCTTCTCCTCCTCCGCGGCGGCGTTCATCTGCTCGATGACGTCCTCGTTGTACTCGGCGCTGTGCTTGCCGCGCACGAAATCGACGATGCGCTGCACCTCGTCGTCGGAGACGAAGCAGCCCTGCACGCGCGTCGGCTTGCCCGCGCCCTGCGGCGCATAGAGCATGTCGCCCTTGCCCAGCAGCTTTTCCGCGCCGCCCGCGTCAAGAATCGTGCGGCTGTCGATCTGGCTGGACACCGCGAACGCGATGCGGCTGGGGATGTTCGCCTTGATGACGCCGGTGATGACGTTGACGGACGGACGCTGCGTGGCGATGACCAGGTGAATGCCCGCCGCGCGCGCCAGCTGCGCCAGACGGCAGATCGATTCCTCGACTTCGCCCGGGGCGACCATCATCAGGTCGGCCAGCTCGTCGATGATGACGATGATCTTGCTCATCGGCTCCTCGTCCGGGCCGATCGCGTCGTTGTAGCCCTTGATGTTGCGCACGCCCATCGTCTCAAAGCGCTTGTAGCGGTGCTCCATCTCCACCACCGCCCACGAAAGCGCCGCAGAGGCCTTCTTCGGATCGGTGACGACCGGCACCAGCAGGTGCGGAATGCCGTTGTACACCGACAGCTCGACGACCTTCGGGTCGATCAGGATCAGCCTGACCTCTCTGGGCGAGGCGCGGTAGATGATCGAGTTGATGATCGTGTTGATGCACACGGACTTGCCCGAGCCGGTCGCGCCCGCGATGAGCACATGCGGCATCTTGGCCATGTCCGCCACCACCGGCGCGCCGGAGATGCCCTTGCCCAGGGCCACCGCCGTCGGGGACTTTTCGCGCATCATCTCCGGGCTTTCCAGCACATCGCGCAGGGAGACCGTCTCGATCTTCTCGTTCGGGATCTCGATGCCCACCGCCGGCTTGCCGGGAATGGGCGCCTCGATGCGCACGCCGTCCGCCGCCATGTTCAGCGCGATGTCGTCCACCAGGTTCACGATGCGCGAGACCTTCACGCCGGGGGCCGGCTGCAGCTCGTAGCGTGTGATCGCCGGGCCGTGCGTGACGTGTGTCAGCTTCGCCTGCACGCCGAAGCTCTCCAGCGTGGAGAGCAGCTTGGCGGCGCCCTGCTGGATCTTTGCACTCATGTTCGGATCCTGCGTGCTGTTCGTGCGGTTCAGCAGGTCAATCGGCGGATAGACGTAGGCCGGGCCCTCGACCTTCGGCGCTTCGTGCGCATCCTTTTTGGGCATCACCAGCGGCGTGCCGTCCATGCGCGTGCCGCGAAGCTGCACGATCGTGTCGTCCCTGACCGCCGCCTCCTGCGCGGCCAGCACATTTTGAACCTTCGGCACGTCCCGGTTGGCCGCCGCCTGCGCCGCCGCGATGGAGCGCGACAGCGGCGTGGAGCCCGCGCCCTCGCCCGAGCCGATCACATTTGCCGAGGGTTCATGCATGGCCGAGCGGCGCATGGGCGGCGGGGTCACAGGCGCATCCGCCTCGTCTGCGTCGCGCACGATCACCTCGTCGTCCTGCTGCTGCGCCTCGTAGTGCTCGATCACCATGTCCGGATTGGCCTTCCAAAGCGGCACGTCCTCCTCCGGCTCGTCCTCCCCAACAGCGTCCGCCGGCTGCTCCTGCTGCGCCTCCTCGTCCGGATGATCCACATGCACCTCCTGCGCATTAGCCGGCGTCTCCTGCTCATAGACCGGCGCCTCATATGCCGCCAGCAGAGCCGGTTCGGCTTCGCAGGCGGGCTCGCCGTACGCCGCATCCTGTTCAGGTGCCGGGCCCGTGCTGTTCATGCCATAGAGGAACGCGTTCTCCGCCTCCTGCATCGTAAAGCTGTGCCTGCGCCTCGGGCCATGCGGCTCCGTGCGCGTCTCGATGCTCTCGCGCGTGAATTCGTCGTCCCGCTCGATGTACAGCGGCATGTCCTCGCGGATCGTCGTGCGCCTGTGCGCCTGCGGTGCCGACCGTTGCGCCGTCTGGCGCTTGGGACTCTCCGCCTGAACCGGCGGCGCGTCCTGCTCAGGCTCCTGCGGCTTCACCGCATCCGCCGGAGACTTCACCTTGCGCTTGCGCGCGGGCCTTTCCGTTTCGGGTGCCGGCAGCACGTCCGCTTCTTCCCCGCCGTCAAGCGCTGCCTTCGCCTCGTTTTCAAGGCACTCCATTTCGGCAGCTGCCTGTTTCTCGCGTTCCATGCGCCGCGCCTCGCGCTGCTCTGCCCGCTCCGTCTCCCGGCGCAGCGCCTCCTCCTCGCGGCTCTCGCGCAGCGCCGCGCGTTCCTCCCGCTGCTCGCTGTGCGCCGCGCGCAGGTCGTCCAGCAGCTCGCTCAGGAACATGCCCACGCCGCTGAAGGACACGCCCGTGAATACCATCAGCACGATCGTGCAGGCAAAGATCAGCACGATCACCGCGCCCCACACGTCCAGCGCCTTGTACAGCGGCCAGGCCAGCAGCGCGCCGATCAGGCCGCCGCCCTTGCAGGTGAGCACGGCATTCTTGTACGAGCGCACCAGGAATGTGCCGTAGGTCGCCGTCTGCCCGTCGGCATAGAGCGCGGAGGTCAGCGTGCTGATCTCAAAGAGCTGTAAAAGCGCCTCCACGAACAGGAACACCAGCGCGCCGCAGACCATCGATCGGGCGCTCAGGCGGCCGCTGGAGAAGAACACCAGCGTCACGCCCGCCCAGCACAGCACCACCGGCAGCAGCAGGCACAGCGTGCCGCCCAGCCCGCGGGTCAGCATCGTCACGCCGTTGAGCAGCCCGCCGCCGGACGGGATGAACTGGCTGATGAGCGCCAGCAGGCCTACGCACAGCACGGCGATACCCGCCACGCCGCGCGGATCGACACCGCTGCTGCGCCTGCCGCGTCCCGGCGAGCCGCGCTTGCCGCTCACCTTTCTCTTTTTCTTCGCGCTCTTGGGCGCCGCCTTTTTAGCCATCTCTTATCCTCCGGATTCCATCAAGCGATAACGTTTCAATATATCGCGGTATGATCAACAAAAGAATCTGCCTGAGCAAATTCAGGCAGATTATTATATCACACTTCCATTTTTCAGTAAAGACTTTCCGGCATCGCGCTGCGCAGGATCAGACAGGAGAGCACGCCGTCCTCCCCCACATGGGCCTGAAGCACGCGGCCCGAGATCTCATACAGCAGGCTCGTGCCCGGCTCGAGCATCGCGTCAAACGCAGCGTCCTCATCAAAGACCAGCTCCCGCGCCGGTTCGCCCAACAGCGCGATGATCTCCGCGTCCGTGGTCTTTCCGGTGGTCAGCAGGCCCGCCATGCTCACGCGCGAGGCGCGGATCGCGGAGATGGGCGTCTGCTCCTCCCCGGTTTCGGCGTACTTGGGAATCTCCACCGCGTAGCCGCGCACGCGCTCAAGCGGATAGACCAGCGCGTCGGTCGTGTAGTCCGGATCAGCCAGCCTGTACCAGTTTTCGATGCTTCCCAGCAGCTCGCCAAGCTTCAGTGCCAGCATGGGCGTCACCTCGCCGCCCATGCACAGCGACTCGATTTCGGTCACATTGTACGGCGCATCCGGGTGCGCCAGCGCATACACCGGGCTTTCCTCGCCGATGAAAGCCGCCAGCTCGTGCCAGTAGAACGTCACGCTGCCGCAGGTTCCGTCGAAGTAACGGTACCGGTCTTCCGGCCAGTACACCGTCAGGCCGTATTCGTCAAGGCTGTAATTGTCCGTGGGCATGGGCAGCAGCTCAGCGTATTCCATGTAGTCGCTCATGCCGTCCAGCACATCGTCGGCGATGATCGTCTCCATCGCTTCAAGCGCGCCTTCCCAGTCGGAGAACAGCTGCTCGAGCAGGATCTCTTCGCCGGTCTCAAGGCTCACGGTGAGGCCCATGGCTGCGCAGCCGTCGCTGCCGTCCGCCTGCTCGCCCTGCCAGATGAGCGCCATGGAAGCCGTCTTCCCGTCCTGCCAGACGCCGCCCGTCTGCGTGACCGTGCCGCGGTTCATCGCCGTCAGCGCCTTCTGCTGCGCAAACCGCGCCTCGATCTGCGCGCTGATGGCCAGCAACGCCGCGTCCATCTCCGTCTCCTGCCCGGGCACGATATCCACAGCGTCCGCTTCCACAGCAAACACTGCCAGATGGCTTCCGCCGGCCGCGTCCTCCTGCTCTGTCACCGTGATCTGCGCCGCCATCGCGCACGCGGGCAGCAGCAGGGCAGCCATCATCGCCGCAAGGATTCGTCTCAC
>CAMFCQ010000050.1 GCA_945948915.1 uncultured Clostridia bacterium
AGGTGGCGCGCAGGCCGCCGGAGGGGAAGGAGGAAGCATCCGGCTCGCCCTTGATGAGCTCCTTGCCGGAGAACTCCATGATGACCGTGCCGTCGGAGCAGGGCGAGATGAACGCGTCGTGCTTCTCAGCGGTGATGCCGGTCATCGGCTGGAACCAGTGGGTGAAATGCGTCGCGCCCTTTTCGATCGCCCAGTCCTTCATCGCATTGGCGACCACACCGGCGATCTGCGGATCCAGCGCCGTGCCCTGGCGGATGGTGCACTTGAGCGCCTTATATACGTCCTTGGGCAGCCTTTCCTTCATCACTGCTTCGTTGAACACCATGCTGCCAAACAGTTCGGGAACCTTATTCATATCTTTCTCTCCCATCCTTCGGCGCGGGGCGCGCCGGAAATGATCAGCTGCTGTGCCGCTACCGTTGTGTTTCAGCCTCGCCGCTGTTCTTGACGTGGGCCAGTATACGGCATCCCTGGGTCACTTGTCAAGCATTTTTACAAGTTAAATTTTCAGTTCTTGCAATTTTTATCAGTTTTCCATCCGTTTCTGACGAAAATTAAATGAAAAAGTGAGATAACTTCATTTTCTCGCTCAAAACCCATTTACAAGCGCCGCATGTGAAGCTATAATGGGCATATCAAAAATCCGGAGGGACTTTCCCTCTTTATTCTGGAGGCAGAGCATGATGAAAGACGCCCATCTGGAAGGCCGGGAGCACATTCCCTCCGGCTGCGCCATTTCTTCTATTTTCTCAAAAAGCGGAACGCCCGTCTGCGGCGAGAAGATCATCCGTTCCATCGAGCCTATGCACGACCGCTCCAACGGTCTGGGCGGCGGATTTGCAGGCTACGGCATCTACCCCCACCACAAGGACGATTACGCGTTTCATCTCTTTTATGATGATGCGGCGGCACAGAAGGCCTGCGAGGCCTATCTGACCCAGCGCTTTGAGATCGTCGGCAGCGAAAAGATCCCGACGCGCCGCATGGCCTGCATCACCAATGAACCGATCATCCTGCGTTACTTCCTTAGACCCATCGTGAACGTGCTCAACGACGCGCAGATCGACGAGCGCGAATTCGTCGCCCAGGCGGCGCTGCACGTCAACGCACACATCGACGGCGCGTACGTCTTCTCCTCCGGCAAGAACATGGGCGTATTCAAGGCCGTCGGCTTCCCGGAGGACGTGGGCCGCTACTACAGGCTGGACGAATACGCAGGCTACTGCTGGACGGCGCATGGCCGCTATCCGACCAACACGCCCGGCTGGTGGGGCGGCGCGCATCCGTTCTCGCTGCTGGACACCACCGTCGTGCACAACGGCGAAATCTCCAGCTACGATGCCAACCGCCGCTACATCGAGATGTTCGGCTACGCCTGCACGCTCAAGACGGACACGGAGGCCATCGCCTACATCATCGATTACCTGACCCGCAAGCGCGGTCTGACCCTTGAAGAAACCGCCGGCGTCATCGCCGCGCCGTTCTGGTCCACCATCGAGAACATGCCCGAGCCGCAGCGCTCCCGCGCCGCATACCTGCGCAAGGCGTTTGGCCCTCTGCTCATCAACGGCCCGTTCTCCATCCTGGTCGGCTTTAACGGCGGCCTCATGGCACTGGGCGACCGCCTGAAGCTGCGCTCCATGGTCGTCGGCGAAAAGGACGACATGGTGTACATCGCCTCTGAGGAATGCGCCATCCGCGTCATCGAACCGGAGCTTGACCGCATCTGGTCTCCGGGCGGCGGACAGGCCGTCATCGTCACGCTCAATGACATCGAAAAAGGAGGTCATGCGTAATGGCCATCGACTTTCTGTATCCGCCGTATGAAGTGATCCGCAATCCACAGCGCTGCATCAGCTGCCGCGCCTGCGAGCGCCAGTGCGCCAACGGCGTCCATCATTACGACGCCGACTTCGGCATGATGATGAGCGATGAGAGCAAGTGCGTGAACTGCCACCGCTGCGTGTCGCTCTGCCCCACGCGCGCGCTGAAGATCATCAAGACCGATCACACCTTCAAGGAGAACGCCAACTGGACCGGCAAGGCCATCTCCGAGGTCTACCGCCAGGCCGGCACCGGCGGCGTGCTCCTCTCCTCCATGGGCAACCCGGAGCCGTATCCCATCTACTGGGACAAGCTGCTCATCAACGCCTCGCAGGTCACCAACCCGTCCATCGACCCGCTGCGCGAGCCGATGGAGACGCGCACCACACTGGGTGCCAAGCCGACGGTCATCGAGCGCGGCGAAAACGGCGAGCTGGTGGACAACATGCCGCCGCAGCTCGACCTCAAGATCCCGGTCATGTTCTCGGCGATGAGCTACGGCTCCATCTCCTACAACGCGCACGCCTCCCTCGCCCGCGCGGCCACGGCGCTGGGTACCTATTACAACACCGGCGAGGGCGGACTGCATCAGGACTTCTACAAGTACGGCGCCAACACCATCGTGCAGGTCGCCTCCGGCCGCTTCGGCGTGCACCCGGATTACCTGAACGCCGGCGCCGCCATCGAGATCAAGATGGGCCAGGGTGCCAAGCCGGGCATCGGCGGCCACCTGCCGGGCATCAAGGTCGGGCCGGACATTTCCCGCACCCGCATGATCCCCGAGGGAACGGACGCCATCTCCCCCGCGCCGCATCACGACATTTACTCCATCGAGGATCTGCGCCAGCTCGTCTTCTCTATTAAGGAAGCGACGTGCTACAAAAAGCCCGTCATCGTCAAGATCGCGGCCGTGCACAACGTCGCGGCCATCGCCTCGGGCATCGCGCGCTCCGGCGCGGACATCATCGCCATCGACGGCTTCCGCGGCGGCACGGGCGCAGCGCCCACGCGCATCCGCGACAACGTCGGCATCCCCATCGAGCTGGCGCTGGCCAGCGTCGATCAGCGGCTGCGTGACGAGGGCATCCGCGACCGGGTCTCCCTGGTCATCGGCGGCTCCATCCGCTCCTCGAGCGACCTGGTCAAGGCCATCGCCCTGGGCGCGGACGCCGTGTACATCGGCACCTCCGCCCTGCTGGCGCTCGGCTGCCACCTGTGCCGCACCTGCCAGATGGGCAAGTGCAACTGGGGCATCGCCACGCAGCGCCCGGAGCTGGTCAAGCGCCTGAATCCGGACATCGGCGAAAAGCGCCTCATCAACCTGCTCACCAGTTGGGATCACGAGCTGAAGGAAATGATGGGCGGCATGGGCATCAACTCCATCGAAGCGCTCCGCGGCAACCGCCTGATGCTGCGCGGCGTGGGCCTCAACGACAGAGAGCTGGCCATCCTGGGCGTCAAGCATGCGGGAGAGTGATATATAATGAAGAAAGTCTACGTCAACGAGCAGTGGTGCCTGGGCTGCCACCTGTGTGAATACTACTGTGCCTTCGCCAATTCCGGCAAATCGAGCATGATCAAGGCGCTCAAGGATCGCCACATTGCCCCGCGCATCCGCATCGAGGAGCGCGACAACATCTCCTTCGCCGTGTCCTGCCGTCACTGCACCGATCCGCTGTGCGTGAAGAGCTGCATCTCCGGTGCGCTGAGCATCGTGGACGGCGCGGTCATGATCGACAGCGGCAAGTGCGTAGGCTGCTGCTCGTGCATCATGTCCTGCCCCTACGGCGCGCTGAGCCACAGCGAGGCCGGCGTCATTCAGAAGTGCGAGCTGTGCAAGAAGAACGAGTTTGGCGTGCCGCTGTGCGTGCAGGGCTGCCCGAACAAGGCGATCGTCTACGAAGAGCGATAAGAGGAGACGTTATGAAATATGTGATCATCGGCGGCGGCGCCGCCGCCTTGAGCTGCATCGAAGGCATCCGCAGCATCGACAAGACCGGCGGGATCACGCTGGTTTCCAAAGAGAAGTATCCGTTTTACGGCCGTCCGCTGATCTCCTATCTGCTGGAAGGGAAGACGACGCTTGACAACGTGCTTAGCTACCGCCCGGCGGACTACGAGCAGACGCACGGCGTACGCGCCATCCGCGGCATGGGCGTCACCGCCATCGATGCCGGCGCGCACACCGTCGCGCTGGCATCCGGCGAGATCCTTTCCTATGACAGGCTGTGCATCGCCACCGGCTCCGTGCCGTTCGTCCCGCCGATGGAGGGCCTGGAGCAGGTCAGGGACAGGACGACCTTCTGGACGCTCGACGACGCGCTGGCCCTCAGAGCCATGCTCGGCGATAACAAGGACAAGCGCGTGCTGATCATCGGCGCGGGTCTGATCGGCCTCAAGTGCGCGGAGGGCATTCTCCATCTGGCCGCCTCGGTCGATGTGGTTGACCTCGCGCCACGCATCCTGCCCGCCGTGCTGCCGGAGGAACCGGCAGCCATCGTGCAGCGCCGGATCGAGAAGGCCGGCGTGCGCTTCACGCTCGGCGACAGCGTCGTCCGCTTCGAGCCGAACCTCGCGCACCTGAAGGGCGGCAAGGACATCGCGTTTGACGTGCTCGTGCTGGCCGTGGGCGTGCGCCCGAGTACCGCGCTGGCCGCCGGCGCGGGCTGCGCGATCGAGCGCGGCATCGTGATTGACAGCAGCTGCGCCACCAGCGCGGCAGACATCTACGCCGCGGGCGACTGCACCGCGCAGAGCGAAGCAGGCACCGGCAAGCCGCGCGTGCTGGCCATCTGGCCCAACGCCATGATGCAGGGCGAGACCGCAGGCAAGTGCATGGCCGGCGGCGAGGCATCCTTTGACAAGGGCGTGCCGATGAACGCCACGGGCTTCATGGGCCTGCACCTCATCAGCGCGGGCAGCTACGATGGCGAGCTCCTGCTCTCCCGCACGCCGGACGCCTACAAGGCGCTCTACGTCCGCGACGACCGGCTGGTCGGCTTCATCATGCTGGGCAACATCGAGCGCGCGGGCATTTACACCTCGCTGGTGCGCGAGCGCACGCCGCTGTCCTCGATCGACTTTGAACTCATCCGCGAAACCCCGCAGCTGATGGCGTTCTCCGCCACAGAACGCGCGAAAAAGCTTGGAGGTGGCCTGCTATGAGAATCGACGCAAACGGCCTGTATTATCAGCAGCTGAACGAGGCGGTGCGTGCCTGCGCGGACAGGGACATCACCATCGACAACGTCTGCGGCCAGCGCTACATCGGCTGCGCCGAAAAGGACCGCCGCTTCACGCTGCACGGCACGCCCGGCAACGGCCTGGCGCAGTACATGGACGGCGCGACGGTCGAGGTCTTCGGCAACTGCCAAGAGTCCGTCGGCGACACGATGAACCAGGGCGAGGTCGTCATCCACGGCAGCTGCGGCGACGCCTGCGCCTATGGCATGCGCGGCGGCCGCATCCTGATTCAGGGCAACGTCGGCTACCGCGCCGGCATCCACATGAAGGCCTACATGGAGCACTCGCCTGTGCTCGTTGTCGGCGGCACGGCCGGCTCGTTCCTGGGCGAATACCTGGCCGGCGGCCTGATCGCCGTGCTGGGCATCGGCGCGGGCGGCGCGTATCCCTGCCGCTTCTTCTGCGGTACCGGCATGCACGGCGGCAAGATCATCCTGCGCTGCGATGAAGCGCCCACCGGCCTGCCCAGGCAGGTGCTCGTGCGCGCCATGACGGACGCAGACCGCGAGGAGCTTGCGCCGCATGTGCAGGCGTACTGCGAGCACTTCGGCGGCGATGCCCAGGCGCTGCTGGCGCAGAAGTACTTCGTGCTCACACCGAATCCCGAGGCTGGCTATAAGCAGCTGTATACCTTTGAATAATGAAAGGCTTCGAGGATCAGCGCGAAGCGGAGAAGGGAGTCTGAGGGACCGAAGCCTGCCGCCGCCAGTGGCGGAAACAGGCAGGCGGAGCGTCGGGAATCGCAAGGAGCGCCTGATGGCGCGACTATGCGAGTTCCCCGGATCAATGCCCTCAGGCAGGGGCATGGGGGCAAGGCCCCCATCGTTCCTCCTATCGTAAAAGAAAGCAGTTTCAGAGCAGGCTGCGCAGCAGCCTACGATTGAAACGGGGAATGATCGCAAAGCCTGCTGAAGGCATCATAAAAGGAGGTTCCTGACTGCAGGAACCTCCTTTTGATATGCGTTTGTTTCAAGCGGTTTGATCGGAATCGCGATTGTCGCCTTCGGCTCCGCCGCGATTCTTGCTTATGGCGCTTCGCGCATGAGGGACGTTGGGGCGCCGCCCCAAACCCCGCAAGGGACATTGTCCCTTGACCCTTCTTCGCTTCGCGCTTATGGCATGCTGCTTTTCCTTCCTTTACTGATGCTCCGTCAGACGGCGCATGATCTCGCCATAGGCCTCCTCGACGCCGCCCAGATCACGGCGGAAGCGGTCCTTATCCAGCTTTTCGCCGGTCTTGGCGTCCCACAGGCGGCAGGTGTCCGGGCTGATCTCGTCGGCCAGAATGATCGTGCCGTCGGACAGGCGGCCGAACTCGAGCTTGAAGTCCACCAGCGTCACGCCGCACTCCTTCCAGAACGCCTTGAGGAACTCGTTGATCGCAAAGGAATAGCGCTTGATGGTCTCGATCTCCTCCGGGGTCGCCAGCTTGAGCGCCAGCGCGTGATAGGTGTTCAGCAGCGGATCGCCGAGCTCGTCGTTCTTGTAGGAGAACTCGATCGTCGGGCTGTCGAACACCACGCCCTCCTCTACGCCATAGCGCTTGGAGAAGGAACCGGCGGCGATGTTGCGCACGATGACCTCCAGCGGCACGATCGACACGCGCTTGACCAGCGTCTCATTCGCGCTGAGCTCCTGCACATAGTGGGTCGGCACGCCGGCAGCCGCCAGCTTCTCCATCAGCCGGTTGCTCATCTGATTGTTGATGACGCCCTTGCCGGCAATCGTGCCCTTCTTCAGACCGTTGAACGCCGTCGCATCGTCCTTGTAGCGAACGACGAGAAGCTCGGGATCGTCCGTCGCAAATACCTTCTTGGCCTTGCCCTCGTAAAGCTGATCCATCACTTTCATGTCTTTTCCTCCTGTGCTTGTGTGTTGTTTTATTCCTTACTGTGAATCGGCTGCTCGAACCGGTTCTTGCCCTGCCCGGAGGGAATCCCGATGGGATAGCGGCCGGTAAAGCAGCCGTCACAATACAGACATGCCGGGTCGCCCGCCAGCGCGTGCGCAGATTCCACCGAAAGGTAGGCCAGCGAATCCGCGCCGATTGCCTTGGCAATCTCTTCAACGGAATGCAGACGGCAGGCGATGAGGTTTTCCTCGGAATCCACGTCCGTGCCGAAATAGCACGGATGCCTGAACGGCGGCGAGGAGATGCGCATGTGCACCTCTTTCGCACCCGCCTCCCGCAGCAGGCGGACGATGCGCGCCGAGGTGGTGCCGCGGACGATCGAGTCGTCGATGAGGATCACGCGCTTGTCCTTCACCGTTTCCGCGATCACGTTGAGCTTGATGCGCACGGCATTCTCGCGCATCTTCTGGCTGGGCGCGATGAAGCTGCGGCCGACGTACTTGTTCTTCAGGAAACCCACGCCGTACGTGATGCCGCTCTCCTGCGCGTAGCCGATCGCCGCATCGATGCCGGAATCCGGCACGCCGACAACCACGTCCGCGTTCATCGGGTTCTCCCGCGCTAGGAACCGGCCCGCGTCCAGACGGGCTGCGTGCACGCTCCTGCCCTCGATCACCGAATCCGGGCGTGCAAAGTAGATGTATTCAAACACGCACAGCGATGGCTTCTTGCCGCAATGCCGCCTGTCCGAGCGCACGCCGTCCTCGCCGAACACCACGATCTCGCCGGGGTCGATGTCCCGGACGATGTGCGCGCCCACCGCGTCGAGCGCGCAGGACTCCGACGCGATGACATACCCACCGCCCGGCATCTCGCCGTAGCACAGGGGCCTGAAGCCCGTCGGGTCGCGAAAGGCGATCAGCTTCGTCGCCGTCATCAGCACGCAGGAATATGCGCCGGCCAGACGCGGCATCGCGCAGGCGACGGCCTCCTCCGTGGAGCCGGTGTGCAGCCGCTCGGAGACGATGGTGTAGACGATCGACTCCGTGTCCGTCGTGCCGCGGAAGATCGCGCCGTTCAGCTCGTGCTCCCGGCGCAGCGCGTTTGCGTTGACCAGGTTGCCGTTGTGGCACAGCGCCATGTTGCCCTTCACATGGCAGACGACGACCGGCTGGATGTTGTTGGGATTCTTGCCGCCGGTCGTGGAATAGCGCACATGGCCCACGGCCATGTTGCCCTCCCCCAGCCGGGCAAGCTCATCCTGCGTAAAGACCTCGCCGACCAGACCGTCGCCCCGGTGCTGGCGGAAGACGCCGTCATCCGATACGGCGATGCCGCAGCTTTCCTGACCGCGGTGCTGCAGGGCGTACAGCCCGAAGTACACGCTCTGCGCAACGTCCGATCTTTCGGGCGCGTAGACGCCCAGCACGCCGCACTCCTCATGAAGTCCCGTGATATCCTTGTGCATACGGCATTTCCCCCGTCAGACGCGCTTTGCCGCCGCGCCGACAAAGCCGACGAAGAGTGGATGCGGCTTGTTCGGCCTGCTTCTGAACTCCGGATGGTACTGCACGCCAACGAAGAATTCCTCGTCCGTCAGCTCCACGGCCTCCACAAGCCGTCCGTTCGGGGAAAGGCCGCTGAGCGTCAGGCCCGCCGCCTGAAGCGTCTCGCGGTACTCGTTGTTGAATTCGTAGCGGTGGCGGTGGCGCTCGGCGATCTGCTGCGCGCCGTAGCAGCGCGCCATGGTGCTGCCCGCCGCGATCTCGCAGGGATAGCTGCCCAGGCGCAGCGTGCCGCCCTTGTCGATCTCCTCGCTCTGGCCCGGCATGAAGTCGATCACCTTGTGCGGCGCGCACTCGTCAAACTCACGGGAGTTGGCCTTGTCAAGCCCGGCCGCGTGGCGCGCAAACTCGATCACCGCAATCTGCATGCCCAGGCAGATGCCGAAGTACGGCACGTGATGCTCCCTGGCATACTGCGCCGCGAGGATCATGCCCTCCACGCCGCGGTCGCCGAAGCCGCCCGGCACGATGATGCCGTCCATGGGCGAAAGCAGCGTCTCGCAGGTCTCCGGCGTAATCAGCTCGGAATCGATCCACTCGATGCTGACCTTCGCATCCAGCGCGTAGCCGGCGTGGCGCAGCGCTTCCGCGACGGAGAGATACGCATCGTGCAGCTGGACATACTTGCCCACCAATCCGATCTTCACCTCGCGGCTCTGATGGCGGATTCTGCCCACCATCTCCTCCCACTCGGTAAGATCCGGCTGCGGCGCGTCGATATGCAGCTCTCGGCAGACGATGGAGGACAGGTTCGCCTTTTCCAGCATCAGCGGTGCCTCATAGAGCACCGGCAGCGTCAGGTTCTCGATGACGCAGTCCGGCTTCACATTGCAGAAGCCCGCGATCTTGCGGAAGATACTCTCATCCGTGATCTTCTCATCCACGCGCAGCACGATCACGTCCGGCGCGATGCCCATGCCCTGCAGCTCCTTGACGGAGTGCTGCGTGGGCTTGGACTTGTGCTCGCCGGAGGCCTTGAGATACGGCACGAGCGTCACATGGATGTACAGCGCGTTCCCCCGGCCGACCTCATGACCGACCTGGCGGATCGCCTCCAGGAAGGGCTGGCTCTCGATGTCGCCGATGGTGCCGCCGATCTCGGTGATCACCACGTCCGCGTCCGTCTTGTCGCCCACGCTGTAAATGAAGCGCTTGATCTCGTCGGTGATATGCGGAATCGTCTGCACCGTGCTGCCCAGGTAGCCGCCCTGGCGCTCACGGTTGATGACGTTGGAATACACCTTGCCGGTGGTGAGGTTGGAGAACTTGTTGAGGTCCTCGTCGATGAAACGCTCATAATGGCCCAGATCCAGATCCGTCTCCGCGCCGTCCTCGGTCACGTAGACCTCGCCATGCTGATACGGGCTCATCGTGCCCGGGTCCACATTGATATACGGGTCCAGCTTCTGCGCCGCAACCTTGAGGCCGCGCGCCTTGAGCAGCCTGCCCAGCGAAGCGGCCGTGATGCCCTTGCCCAGGCCCGAGACGACGCCGCCCGTCACAAAGATGTACTTCTTCATGTCTTCCCTTGTTCCTCCTTTTATCCGGTCGAAACAACACAAAAAGAGCATGGTGCGCCCATAGGACACAGCCCCCTTGCTCTGACCTATGAATCATATCAAAGCGGCTGCCCCTTGTCAAGACATTTTCCGGGAGATTTCTTTATTTTCTTTCACTTTTTATCCGATTTCATTGAGGTTTCACAGAATTATGAAGCATTCTTATCTCATTGCTTCATTTCTGTCATTTTCTGCCATCGACACGCCAAGCAGACTGTACAGGGCTTGTGCAGCAGAATCAAAACAGCGCATCTGACAATTCTTCAGGGATCTTCATCAGACTCTTGTGTTTCCGGCAGAAACCATATATGATAGATATGGCACCGCAGACGCGGAAAATGCAAAAGGGAGCGAATCGCATGGACATTCAGAAGATCATCACCGACGTGCTGGAAAAACTGCAAAACGACAGCGACCTGCTGGCGAAGTTCAAGGACAGCCCCACCAAGACGATCGAGGGGTTGATTGGCATCGACCTGCCGGACGAGCAGATCGACGCCATCGTCAAGGGCGTGATGGCGAAGATCAACCTTGACGAAGTCGCCGGCCAGGCCAGCGCTCTTCTCGGCGCGCTGGGCGGGATTCTCGGCAAGAAGTAAATCACAGGCGCCGCTGAGAGAACGGATCGTTCTCACTGAAACGGCAGAGGAAAACACCTGATGACAGACCGTCGGCAAGTGTTGTCAGCGGTCTGTTTCTTCAGGTCTGTCAAGGCATTCATGCCCAAAGAAAACAGGAAAAGAGAATTCCCCGAATCGCGGGCAGTGAACCGCTTCCCGTCAAGAGGGCAGTAACAATTTATAGTTTTTTCGGCCAGCAGCCATGCGCTGCTGGCCGCTTTTTATGCCAGAAACAGCCTGTGCTTTTCCATTGGCGTCAAGACGCCCAAATTGCGCTGTACCCGTCTGGCATGATCATAACGGACATAGTCTTCAATCATTTGGACGAGATCCCTCTTATACTGATCTCAATCCTGTTTGGCTCAGGTATGTTCTCGATCATCCTGGCGCTGACGGTGACCGGCTGGATCGGCACTGCGCGCCTGATCCGCGCGCAGTTCTACCGGTTCAAGGGACGCGAATACGTGCTGGCGGCCCGCACGCTGGGCGTATCCGACTTTACGCTGATCTTCCGCCATGTGCTGCCCAATGCCATCGGCCCGCTGATCACGCGGGCGATGATCGCCATCCCGGGCGCGATCTTCTCCGAATCGTTCCTGGCCTATATCGGCCTGGGCATCAAGCCGCCGGAACCGTCCATCGGCGTGCTGCTCTCCGTGGGACAGAGCGTGCTGCTGCAGTACCCGTACCAGACGCTGTTCCCGGCGCTGCTGATCTCCGTGCTGATGATCGCCTTCAACCTGTTTGCCAATGGTCTGCGCGATGCGCTTAACCCGACCCGCCGAGGAGAGGAGTGAGAGACGTGACCAGGAATCAGGCAGGCCCTATTCTGAAGGTCGATGATCTGCGCATCTCCTTTCGGGCATACGACGGCATGGTGTAGGCCGTTCGCGGCGTGAGCTTTGAGCTGCGCCGCGGCGAAACGCTCGCCATCGTGGGCGAGTCCGGCTCCGGCAAGTCGGTGAGCATCAAGTCCATCATGGGCATCCTGCCCAGCAATGCGGTGGTCGAGAGCGGCAGCATCGAATATGACGGCATGGACCTCACGAAGGTGAGCGAGGAGCAGTTCCACAAGCTCCGGGGCCACCGCATCGGCTTGATCTTTCAGGATCCGCTCTCGGCCCTCAACCCGATCATGAAGATCGGCAAGCAGATCACAGAGGTGCGTCGCCTTTCCGGATACGGCAAGAAGGAGGCCAGAGCGCGTGCGCTGGAGCTGATGGAGGCGGTAGGCATCCCGGATCCGGAAAAACGGTTTGATCAGTATCCCTTCCAGTTCTCCGGCGGCATGCGCCAGCGCATCGTCATCGCCATCGCTCTGGCGGGTGATCCGGAGATCCTCATCTGCGACGAACCTACGACGGCGCTGGACGTGACGGTGCAGGCCAGGATCCTGGAGCTGATCAACAGGATCAAACAGGAGCGCGGGCTGTCGGTGATTTTCATCACCCACGACCTGGGCGTGGTGGCGAATGTGGCGGACCGCGTCAACATGATGTACGCTGGAAAGATCGTGGAGACAGGAACCAGTGAGGAAATCTTCCTGGAGCCTGCGCATCCGTATACCTGGGCGCTGCTGAGCTCGATGCCCGACCTGCAGACGCATGAGCGGCTGGTGGCGATTCCCGGCACACCGCCGAACATGATTGATCCGCCCAAGGGCGACGCCTTTGCGGCGCGCAACCGGTACGCCATGAAGATTGACTTTGAAAAGGAACCGCCGATATTCAAGCTGTCGGATACGCATGATGCGGCGACATGGCTGCTGCATCCGAATGCCCCGGCGGTGGAGATACCGCCGATCCTGCGCGAGCGTATCGAGCGCATGAAAGGAGAGATGGGCAACCGTGGCTGATGCAGAGTATATCCTTGAGGTAAAGCATCTCTGCCAGACGTTTGAATCCGGCAGGGGCAGGAAGAAGATCACCGTGAAGGCGGTGGATGATGTGAGCTTTTCCATCCGCCCGTCCGAGACGTTCGGTCTGGTCGGCGAGAGCGGATGCGGCAAGACGACGACGGGCCGCACCATCATCAGGCTGTACGATCCGGCATCCGGACAGGTGTTCTTCAACGGGCGCGAAATCTCCGGCAGGATGACCGGCGAGCTGCGCCGCTACCTGACAGACAATATCGCGATGATCTTTCAGGATCCCATCGAGTCGCTGAACCCGAGGATGACCATTGAGGAGATTATCGGCGAGGGCCTCAGGGTGCGCGGCGTGAAGGACAAGCAGGAGATCAGGCGCCGCGTCAACGAGATGCTGTGCAAGGTGGGCCTGACGCAGGAGCACGCGACGCGCTACCCGCATGAGTTTTCCGGCGGACAGCGCCAGCGCATCGGTATCGCCCGGGCGATGATTACGCAGCCAAAGCTGATTATCGCCGATGAGCCGGTGTCCGCGCTGGACGTGTCCATTCAGGCCCAGGTCATCAACCTGCTGAACGACCTGAAGGAAGAGATGGGCCTGACCGTGCTGTTTATCGCGCACAACCTGTCGGTGGTCAAGTATTTCTCCGACAGGATCGGCGTGATGTATTTCGGCAAGCTGGTGGAGGTGGCCAGGGGCGACGACCTGTACAAAAAGCCGCTGCACCCGTACACCCGTTCGCTGCTGTCGGCCATCCCGGAGCCGAATCCGTTTACGGAGCGCAGCCGCAGGCGCATCGACTATGACCCGAAGACCGCACACGATTACAGCCGGGAGTCTCCGCGGATGGTGGAGATCGAGCAGGAGCACTTTGTGTACTGCTCGCCCTCTGAGGAGGCGGCTTATCAAAAGCAGCTGGGGCTGTGAAGCCCACCTCCGCCCATATTGAAGCATTCCCCGAACCGGAGCAAAGGAGCGAATAGCAGCCTGTGATATGCTCCCTCAATGAAAGACTGTGAAAAACACTGTCATACTATTCTCAAATAGAAACGAGCTATAAGCGCGAAGCGAAGAAGGGGTCTGGGGACTGGTCCCCAGGCTAGGGGTTTGGGGGATGAAATCCCCCAACGTCTCCATATCGCGAAGCGATCAAAGAAAAGCAGTCAGGGAGCGAAGCGTTACCTGACGGCCGGTTATTGCATGGCCGATTTTATTTGAGAGTAGTATCAATCATGGAGGGAGCATTTTCATGTCACATAAGTCGAAGTCATACTAATTTCTAATCAAAACAGCTAATGATCCACTGCCGACCAGAGATGGATCGGATAGTTTCTGTGGTAAGATTGCGTAACGAATGGCGTTTTGGAATGAAGTGCCATGTTGGAGCGGATGCCGGAACAGGACTGGTTCATACCATAGAAGTTAGACATGGCCCTGCTCATCAACGAGGCAGGCAAACGCGCTGCTCGTATCACTCACGTTCACGTCGGCGAGCTTGGTCAGGTTCTTGTACTGCTCGGGATCATAGCTGTCGTCGAATTCCTTCACCTGTTTTGCGGAATAGTTGAAGTAGTCCGGGGTGCTGACGATAAAATCCGCGCAGCTTCTCTGGCTCAAATATTTGTCCATGTCAAAGCCGCTCAGGAAGGTGACCAGCACATTGAGCAGCACCACCGCCAGAGAGAGGGAGACCACCACCAGTGCGGTTTTCCTCCGCTTCTGCCGAGGTTGGCCAGCGCCATGGAAAAGGGCGTCACCCGGCGGGAGGCGCGCCGCTTCTTTCTCTTCCCCTGTGACTCCGTATACCGCACGGCTTCCATAGGGGACACATTCCCGGCGATCCGCCCGGGACGGGCGCAGGACAGCAGCACCGTCAGCAGAGCAAATATTGCCGCCCCAGAAAAATCCAGAGGGAGATGCTGATGATGGTATATTTCCCGCTCATGATGGAGGTGGACAGGGCAACGGGCACCGCCAGAACGCCGTAGCCTAGCTCCAGTCCGACGGGAATACCGATTCCGCTGAGCAGCAGCGCCTGCTGCCAGATGACCCGGCGCAGCTGCCTGGGGGGCACGCCGATGGTCTTGAGCAGGCCATAAAACCGGATGTCGCCCGCCACGGAGATCTGGAAAACGTTGTAGATCACCAGATAGCCGGTGAAGGCGATGAGGATCAGCACCGCGGTGATGGCCAGGATGCTGCCCGCATCCAGCGTATCCAGAATCTGCGTGCTGGTGTAGCCCCAGTTGACGCCGATGCGAAGCTGCCCGACTTTTTCGCCCACACTGTATCCGCAGTCCTCGCCGATTTGGGTCAGCGTGTTTTCAATGTTCAGAGAATTGGCCAACATGACGCTCAGGTCGGTTCGGAAGGGCTCCATGCCTTCCTCCACCGCCATAGCTTCCATCCGCCGGGCGTATTCCTCGGAAATATTGAAAAAATGCACCGCCATCAGTTCGTCGTATTCCCACCAGCCCACCAGCGTAAAGGTGTCCGTCACATCCCGGCCCAGCTGGTTCTTATCGGTAAGGGTGTAGGTCAAGGTCACCTCAGTTCCCAGTTCCGGCTCCACACCCAAGAGCGCAAGCGCCCTGGTGTCCATGGCGATCTCCTTGCCGCTTTTCGGCGTACGGCCTACCGTCGGCTTGGTGTAGCTCCACCTGGCGCGGGCATCGTCCATGAAGCCGACCTCGCCGTAGTCCTTGGCAAAGGCTCCGCTTGTGCAGATGCCAATGACCGTCCGTCTGCCCACTGCTTTGACCTTGGGATGGGCGGACAGCTTGGCGATCTGGTCTTCGTCCACATCCTTGAAGGAACCGTGGGCATAGGTGCCCACGCTGCGAAACTGGTAATTCTGATTGGTTTCGTTGATGGACAGAACGATGGTACCATGCCTCCAAATCAAAAAAAGTCTGTGATTCTCACACCACAGACTTTACCATGGGATTCTTTCCACATTCTGTCCAGAATCTTTCAGTTTTGAAAGATTTCACCGTCCGGGCAGGTACAGGGAGAAGGTGCTCCCCTTTCCCGGCTGCGAGCTGACCTTCACATAGCCGCCCTGCCCCTCGGCGATGCTCCGCACCAGATACAGCCCGATGCCCACGCCCTCCTCGGAGCGATGCGCCATCCCGCGATAAAACCGCTGAAAGACCTTCGGCTGCTCCTCCTCGGCAATGCCCGGCCCGTTGTCGCGGACATGCACGACCGAAAACATCGGATACGCCGCGGCGGAAAGGACGACCTCCCCGCCGGGTGCGGTGTACTTCACCGCATTGTCCACAAGGTTCAGGATCGCCTCCTGCGTCCACTTGGGGTCAAAGACAGCGTCTGCGTCTGCGGCCTCGACGGTGATGGAGATGCCCTTGGCGATTGCCTTGGGCATCAGCTGCGCCGCTGCAGACTCCAGCAGGGCATGCAGCCTTCCCGGAACCGGGTGCAGGGCGATGACCCCGGATTCCAGCCGGGAGGTCTTGACCAGCGCGTCGATGAGTCTGTTCAGCTTCCTGATCTGTGCATCCAGCGCATGCAGGCACGCGGCGCTGCCCGGCTGCTTCATGAGCAGCTGCGTGTAGAGCAGGATGTTGGCCATGGGCGTTTTGGTCTGATGGGAGATGTCCCCGATGAGGGACTTGAGCTTTTCCTTTTCCGCGGCGACCTGCCGCGCGGAGGTCGTGGAAGCGGCGAGATCGTGCGCCAGCTTGCTCTCCAGCGCGGAAAGCAGGGTCTCGTCAAAGCTGTCCTCCGAAAAATCCCCCTGCATGGCGGTATCCAGCATGCGGTTCATGGTTTCCAGCGTCCTTCGGGTGCGGCGGCGCTGCCAGCCCATCGCGCTGAGCGCCAGAACACAAACCGCCGCCATGACCGCGTATCCCCAGGCTGTCATCTCACATCACCGCCCATGTATAGCCAAGGCCGTAGACCGTTTTCAGGTATTTCGGGGCGGAGGGGTTGTCCTCCAGCTTGCCGCGCAGCCGCTTGACCGTCACGGACAGCGCGTTCTCCTCCGCAAACGCCGCGCCGTCCGTCCAGATCCGATCCACCAGCATTGTCCGGGACAGCGTCCGGCCCCGGTTTTCAACCAGCAGCCGCAGCAGCTTCTGCTCGGTCTTGCTCAGCTCCACCGGCTGACCCGCCTTGCGGAAATCCATCCGGTCGAAGTCGAAGCGGAATGCGTCGATCTCAACGCACGCCGGGCCTGCTCCAGCGTGGTGCAGAGAGTGATCTGCACAGCCTGGCTTTGCATCGCCAGCTGAATCCCGCTGCCCAGCGCCGCATCGTCCTCCAGCAAGAGGATATTCTGCATCACAAACACCTTCCTTCATCGGCTCCCAGGCTGAGTGAAACAATACGCAATCTTTCCGCAGAAACTATCAAATTCCTCTCTGGTCGGCGGCGGATTATTGGTTGTTTTGAATAGAAATTTGTTCCAGAGCAGCGATCAGCCCTTGACGGCACCCGTCACCAGACTCTTCTGCACCTGACCGCTCATGCAGCAGTACAGAACAAGCGTCGGCAGCGTGGCAATCACCAGACCTGCGCCCATGGGGCCATACTCCGTCTGATATTGACCGCTCATTTGCTTGATGCCGACGGTCAGCGTGCGCACCTTATCGGTCGTCAGAACGGAAGCCAGCAGCAGCTCATTCCAGACCTGAAGGAAAACAAAGATCGCTGCGGTTGCTATGGCCGGAACCAGCATGGGAAGAATGATCGTGAATGCAGTGCGGAAAACGCCGCAGCCGTCAATGCAGGCTGCTTCTTCCATTTCATAAGGAATACTGCTGATGAATCCGGAGATGATCAGGATGGTGATGGGCAAATTGAATGCGACATAGGGAATGATCAGGGAAAGATGCGTCTTGGTCAGCGGCAGGAGCGTGACCGTCAGCGGATACAGCGCTGCATGCATGGGGATCATCATGCCCATCATGATGTAGGTCATGGCGATCTTCTGCCCTTTCCAGCGCATGCGCAGTAGGCCATAGGACGACATGAAGCCCAGCAGACTGGTAAAGATCAGTGTGACAAACGTATCGATGACGCTGTTGAAAAGGTAGAGGCTGGTCTTGCCGGCATTCCAGGCATTGGCATAGTTGGAGAAAAGCCACTGCCGGGGCAGACCGAGCATGTTGACCTTCATGATTTCATTGGTGTCCTTGAGGGAGAAGGTGAACATATAGTAGAGCGGAAAGAGGCAGAGAATCAGCCACAGAATCAAAAAGATCTGGCAGACAACCTTTCCGAATGTCATCTTTTTCATTTGCCGCTCAACCTCCTTGCACGCCCGGGCTGACGTTCATTCTGTTCACGGAAGATATAATTCAGCAGAACGGTGAACACCAGACACTCCACGACGATGAATACAGCGGCAGAACTGGCCAGACTGTATTTGTGGCTGGAGAACATGGTAACATACATATACAGAGCCGGCAAATCCTTTGCATCCCGGCCCAGCAGCACCCAGGGGGTGTCAAACAGCTTGAAGGATCCGATCAGCGAGAAGGACAGACAAACCTTGAGCATGGGCTTGATCATCGGGATCTGTATGGACCAGGCCAAACGGGGACCGGATGCACCGTCTACGATTGCAGCCTCGATAATGTCCGAGGGAATGGAGCGAAGTGCGCCATACATCAGCAGCATGTGATAACCAACATACTGCCACAGGCTGGGAATGAAGACTGCCCACATCTTGGTATTTGAGTTGGCAAGAAAGCCGTTCTTGGGCTCAGAGAGCCCGATCAATTCAAGACCGGCGGGCAGGATGTCCTTGTAAATCCTCTGCCAAAGCATGCTGACAACGACAGAAGAAATCACAACGGGGATAAAGTAAGCGTTCCGGTAGAAACTCTCACCCTTGATGCCGCTGGAAATCAGCAGGGCAAGGATCAGGGAGAAGGGCAGCTGAATAAAGACCGAGACGCCCGCATACATCAGAGAATTCAGAACTGCACCGGGGAAGGCATTTCGGCGTGCGGGTGTAAAGAGCTTGATGAAATTGTCGAGACCGACAAAGTGAGAATCCTTTGCGATGGCCGGGATTTCGCTGAGCAGGCTGTACCAGATCGTCTTGACGATGGGGATGGTCACAATATAGGTGAAAAACACGAGCGTCGGCAAGACAAAGACCATAATGCTCCACTTATTCGACAATACACGTTTCATAAGCGGACCTCCTTATTGTTCATTCTAAAAAAGGAGGATGACGGTCGCCCGCCACCCTCCAATGGTGGAGTCAGGATTTACTCAAAGATCGTCTCCATTTCCTCACACCATTCCTCAGCGGTCATTTCACCCTTCAGGACATCAAAGACGGTTTCGCCAATCAGCACGGCGTCGTCACCTGTCAGAGCGGTATTGCCCCACAGCAGGAAGGAATCAGCGCTGGAGGTCTCCGCCACGATCTGCAGCATGACGGGGTTGATGGTGTCGGTGTACGCGGAGAAGTCGTACTTCCAGGCGGGCAGGCCGGCGCCAGCGATGAAGCCGTTCTTGGACTGATGCTCAGCCAGGAACTGGCAGGCGATGAAGGCCTCGTCGGGATGCTCGGTGTAAGCGGACACGCAGAAGCCCTCGGCAGCGCCGCCCATGAACTGGTTGTCATAGCCCTTGCCGACTGCCGGGAACTTGACAGCCTTCACCTTCTGCTGCATCTCGGCAGACAGGGAACCGGCAAACCACTGGCCATGGACGTACATCGGGATCTCACCGGCGAAATAGGCAACCTCAGACTCGTCGCGGGTCAGAGAAGCGGCATTGTCCGGGAAAGCGCCGATCTCGATCAGCTGCTGGAACGCGGCCACGCCGTCGAGCCAGTCCTGCGTCATGAAGGTCGCGCCTTCGGTCTTGTAGTAAGCGGCACGGCAGGCAGCGTCACCCGCGTAGCGCAGGGCGATGATGTCGGTGTACATGTTGGTGGGCCACTGATCGGCGCCGCCAACGGTCATGGGCGTGACGCCGGCAGCCTTGAAGGCCTCAACCGCGGCGATCAGCTCGTCCCAGGTCTCGGGGATCTTCACACCGTACTTGTCGAACAGCTCGGTGTTGCAATACAGCATGGAGCAGGCCTTCGTGTAGGGCAGCTCATAGATCTTGCCGTCGAAGGTCATGTCGGTCAGGGTGCCGCCTTCGATGCGGGCCATGATGTCCTCGGTCAGGTAGTCGTTCAGCGCGAGGATATCGCCGCTGCCCACCAGATTCCACAGCACGCCGCCGGCATTCCAGTACATGACGTCGGGCAGGCTGTCGGACAGAGCCAGCGTCTCGCCCTTTTCCTTCCAGGCATTGGCTTCGTTCCAGTCGACCTCCAGATGAATCCACGGATACGCTTCCTCAAACTCGGCCAGCGTCTGCAGGAACGGCGCGCGATTCGCCTCGCTCTCGGCGGACCAGATTGAACCAACTGTCAAGGTGACTTCTTCGTGCTGCTCGGCGAGCACGGGGGTCAGACCCATCACGAGAATCAGGGCCAGGAGCAGGGCAACGATTTTCTTCATACCAGTTCCTCCCATACAATTTTTACTAGCCATTTCCAGCTATTTATTACATTATAACACTTCTGCCATGATTGCGCAAGTATAAAATTGTATGAAATCATGAAGAATGATGTCGATTTATCATGAAGAATTGTCAAAAGCAATCGTAGCTGCATCATTTCAGGCTGATCACATTGAGCCTCCTGCAGCAATGGCGGCTGTCTTCATGCGTATGGCTGCCATTCCGGCCTTGCGCGACGCACAGATTTACAGATGGGCAACCGGACTGGCGACAGACATATCACTTCGCGCTGTGCATCCTCTTTCTTGATCGAATTGCCGCTTGAGTACCTCGTGTGCGCATCCCCGTTCTCCACCTCGTAGGCGACAGACAGCGCATTCCCTTCCAGCGCATACTGCCCCTGCCACAGCCAGGCGAGGTACGGGGAAATCGTCAGCGCACGGTTGCCCCGGTACGCGGGATCGCCCTGCCAGAGGCAGACTGCTGTCCGAAACCGCCAGACAATCGTTGCCCATCGTGTACATCGCCGCGCATGGTCTCCAGCTCGCGCAGCGCCGCATTGACTTCAGATCATTTCACGGGTGTTTTCCGCTTCCCGTGGATGTGTCATTGTCTGTTTCATATGATGCAGCGCCAGCTTGGCGTAAAAATCCTCCAGGGTCATGCGGACATCCAGCGTGTGATACACGCGGATATCCCGCCCGCTCTGTCCGGGCAGATACCGGCAGTCCATGGCGACGCGCGGCGCGGGACGCATGTCGTAATTCTGCCGTCCTCTGTCCTCCAGCAGCAGGCCGACCGTGGGCTGATCGCCGAGGCACCAGCTTTCCCCATGCGGGAATCCCGGGTCATCGCCCAGCCGGTCGTTCAGCTCCGCCATCTGCTCAAACAGGTATGCGCCGATCTCACCCTGCGGTGCTACGCGCCAGCACAGCTCAGAGAGCGTCACGTTCATCTGCTTATAGGTGCCTCTGGGCACCTGCCACAGCGCAGCGCGGGAGGACAGCAGCACGTTGGCCGCATGGATGTCCTGAATGAGGTTGAATTCCCAGCCGCCCTCCGGATAATCGCCGCCGCCAATCCAGATTGCCGTTAGGCGATTGGCGATTTCCGGGCGCATCAGCAGGGCCGAGGCCATATCGGTAGCCGTGCCCAGCAGCGCGACATACAGCGGACGCTCGTCCTCCCTCATCGCCTCTTCGATGATGAGCCGTGCGCCTGCGGACGGCACCGGCACGTTCTCCGCCGTCATGGCGCGGTCTGCGCCCAGCACCACCGGGCAGGCAACCGGCACTCCCAGCAGGGAGATCACCTTCCTGATCTCCCGCATGCTGGCATGCACGGTCTGCCCCTCGCCGTATTCAGGCGCTTTGCTTTCAAAGTGGGCCGCGATGATGCCCCGGATGTCAAACATCGGCGTGAGCAGATGATGGACGAGCGCGAACTGATCGTCCGCTTCGTTCTTGCAGTCCGTGTCTACAATCATGCGGACGCGCTTTTTTTCCGGTACATGAACCTGTATCGTCTTCATCCCTTTCAAACCTTCATCTCAAAGTAATCAAAGTCCGCAGGCAGGTGCGCCGCCGTCAGATCCTGACAGCACAGGCCCGCCATCGTGCCCGTGAACCAGCCCTCCGTGCAGGCCTCGTCCGAGAGGAACGACGCGTCGATGCTGCCGGGCAGCTGCACCCATTCCTCCCCCACCGCATACGCGAAGGAAACATAGCCTTCCCGGATCGTCATCCGCAGGCGGATCGTCCTGCCCTCCGGCACAGGGATATAGCCATAGGGGCTTTCGTACCGCTTGTTCTCCGCCGTCAGCAGCGTGACAACCTTGCCCAGCTCCTCATCGCGCGTCACATGCAGATACAGGTAGTTGTCGTTGTCGTATATCAGAATCAGGCCCGCCATCTGCTTGAAGTATTGCGGCTCAAACTCCACCGCGGTTTCGATCACCGCGGAGTGCTCCGTCAGCCGCTGCGCGATCAGGCTTTGCTGAAAGCGTGAGCCGAGACCGTTGCCGCCGTACAGGCGCAGGAAGCCCGGGCGCGCGCTCAGCGAAAGGTTGCGCTCATCAAGCGGCATGCGCAGCGTCTGCCAGCACAGACGAAGCTGCGGCGCGTCAAACTCGTCGCGCGCAGGCTCCTCAGGCCACGGGCAGGGCGGAAGATCGGGGTCGCCCAGCACCTCGTCCGGCAGATTCGTGCCATTGGCCAGGCGCAGCCAGCCGTCCTGCGTCCACACGACGCGCTCAAGCGCCGTCTCCCTGCCCAGCAGATAGCGGCGGCAGCCTGCAAAGCGCGGCGCATCCGGCGGGTTTCGCCGGTCAAGCGCGCGCCCACACAGGTGTACAATGTACCACTCGCCGTTT
>CAMFCQ010000051.1 GCA_945948915.1 uncultured Clostridia bacterium
GGCGTCGGCGTCGGCGTGGGCGTCGGCGTCGGCGTGGGCGTCGGTGTGGCCGTCGGCACCGGCGCAAGCGTCGGCACAGGCGAAGGCGTCGGCGTCGGCTCGAGCATCACACTCAATTTTTGACGGAACAGCATCAAGCCGCCCAGCGCAATCGCGACCAGAAGCACGAGCACGATGAGCGCCGCAATCAGGCAGCCGCCCTTTTTCTTCTTCTTTTTCTTCTTGCCCTTTCCATTGTCACGGGGCTTGCGCACAGGCACCTGCGGCTCGTCATCATCGCCCCAGGCCGCCATGTCGGCCTTTTTCGACGCTTCAGACAGCGGCGCGGGAGAAGGCTTTTTCTCCTGCGCAGGCGCCTCAGCTTCGGGTTTCCCGTCCGCAGCTTCAGCCTTCTGTGCCTGATCAAACTCTTCAAAAGCCTGCTGTTGCGCGGCAGCACGCCTGCGTCTGCGCGGAGCGGGCGTATCGTTCATGTGTTCGTCCAAATTCAGCACCTCATTTCAGACCATCTTGTCTTTTCCCATTATACAGGATTATTGTGTTTTTCTCAATCCCATTTTCGAGAAAAGCTGGTATGGGAAACACTTTTTATCTGTCGCATTTCCCGCACGGAAACATAAGCTGATAGCAAAGCCGCGCGCACATCTGCGCCGTCAGCGAAAGGACGCGTGATCCGCATGCCAGAAAGCATCTCTCCTTACGCGCTGCTTTGCGCCAGCAAGCCAAAGCCTGCGCCCACCCTGGTCACTGCTTATGACCTGTACAGTCAGGCCCAGCGCAGAAGCGATCAGACCGCTGCGCAAAGCGCGTCTGTGGCAGCCGCCGTTCAGGCAGATCCGCAGAATCCTCAGCCCGCGCCGCGACCGCTTGTCTCCACGCCCGCAGGACGAACGCATTACATCGCCGAGATCAAAGCGCGCCACAGCGCAGCCTGCCGCCGCACCCCGATGCAGCATCAACCGCTGACATAACAAAGCGCCGCCTGCAGCCAGGCGGCCTTTCCTATTATATTCTGTTTGCTCACGGCTGCTCCTGCCATCGTCCCTGTATATAGCTCGCCTGCGGCCAGCAGGGAGGCGGCGGCCATCTGCGCTGCGGCCATTCGCGTGTCTGCTGCGCATGACCAGGCTCCCCACGCTCCTCCAGCTCCCGCGCCGGCTCCGCTGGATTTTCCATCCCGGTTTGTCTCTTCTCCTGCGCCGTGCGTTTCTGCAACGCCTGCCGCATAAACGCGCGGCGCGCTTCCTCTCCGGTTGACAGCAGAAGTCTGCCGTCTGCACAGACATAGCCTCCGCACAGCAATCGTCCTTCGCACGGCCAACGCATTTCCTGGCCGCCGTCTGCCTCATGCTCCTCCTGTACGCCGCCATCAAAGAGTAAAACAGCCTGCAGCCGCCGCGCCGCACCGCCCGCACGGCAGCAGATCTCCTGTATGCCCTGCACCAGATAGCCGTCGGGACGGCCCGCCGCATCCTTGAGCACAAAGCTTCTTCCCATGCGCTCCCTCCCAAAGATTCATTTGCACCAATCTATGCCGGATTCGCGCTTGCCTTGCCTGCCGTTTCGCTGTATAATAAATTGATAGATTCTCTTAGTTGGAGGCCCTTTCGTGCGAAATCATCTCTTTTCTGTTCTGCTTTGTCTTCTGGTTCTTCTGCTGACACCTGCACTTGTGCTCGCTGACGCGAAGGACACCGGCTATGATATCTGTTTTGAGGACTTTATGGAATCCGCCGACGAAAACGGCAGGCCTCAAGTGCTCTATACCGCCAAGACAACGGTGAGCCTGAACAAGCGCAGCGAGCCTGATCTGGAGAGCGCATCCCTCGGCCAGCTTGCGGAAGGCAAGTCCGTCCAGATCTGGGGCTACGATCAGGACTGGCTCTTCTGCTGGGACGACGAAACAGGTATGTATTACATCCGCCGCCGGAATGTGGATACCGTCGAACCTGTCTCTGAAGATGTCGCCCCGTATGGCGTCATCAAGAACCGCTTCATCGCCATCGTCTTAAACGATACCAGTCTGCGCGCCGAAGCCAGCGAGGCTGCCGAAGAGATTGTTCCCCTGCCCGCCGGTACACGGCTGAGCATGTGGATGATCCGGGACGGCTGGGCTGTCGTGCCGTACAACCGGCTGGTCGGCTATGTGTACGTTGGCGATCTCGCGTCGCTCACGCCTGTTGCGCCCAACGTTGAGGAGGCCGCCGAGGGCGACATTCTGGCAGCGTTCACCACGTTTTATTCCACCAAGACCACCGAGCTGAACATCGGCCGCATGGAAAACCTGCGCGTGGGCTGCCAGTACATCGCCAGAACCTATCAGTCCGGCGAGGAGTTTGATTTCAACGAGATCGCAGGCCCGTACCGCAAGAGTCGCGGTTACATGCCTTCGCCCGTCCTGATTGACGGCGGCACGGTTGCAGGCTACGGCGGCGGCACCTGTCAGGTTTCCACCACGCTGTACAATGCGCTGCTGCAGCTCTCCGACGGCATCACGATTCTCTGGCGCCGCCCGCACGGCCCCGGCGGCGCAAAGTATGCGCCCCATGGCGTGGATGCAGCCGTCGGCGCAGAGAACCTCAACCTTCGTTTCCGCAACGATTATGACTTCCCGATCTACCTCGACTGCACCGTTTTGAACGGCGCCATCTGCATCTGCGTGCGCAAGGGCACGCTGTAAACCGCATTGACAACGCCCGAAGCTAGGCTGCTTCGGGCGTTTTATAATCCTACTTTTCGTATGGATGTCCAAGCTGCTCGCCGCTTTTGTCTGGTCATCACGCGGATGACCTGCTGTGCTGCCTTCAGATGATCTCCATGACAAACGCGATCAAGCCCACGATGATCGACGCGCTGATGCCGTACACCAGCACCGGCCCTGCAAGCGTAAACAGCTTGGCGCCTACGCCCATCACCAGGCCCTCACGCCTGAATTCCATGGCCGGGGACACAACCGCATTTGCAAAACCAGTAATTGGAACAATGCTGCCTGCGCCGGCATATTTTCCGATCCTGTCATACACGCCGATGCCGGTCAGCAGCGCAGAAAGGAACACCAGACAGATGCTCGTCCCCGTCGCGCAAGCCTGCGCGCCCCACTTGAGCCCGAGGCAGAAGATATCGCTGATGCCCTGGCCGATCATGCAGATCACGCCCCCGACCCAGAACGCCCGGAACAGGCCCCGCGCGAAATCGCTCTTCGGGGAAAGGCGCTCGACCAGCTGCGCATAACGCTGCTGTGTTTTTTTCGGCTGCGGATTACCTTCCATACGCTTCGCCCCTTTCGTTGCGGATGCGCATGCCGTCCGGCGGCTTGCGCACGCGCGTCTCCCGGCTGCCTGGACGCGGCACCGCCTCCAGCACATAGGGAATCAGATTGTGCCGCTCATGTTCCACGCACATCGCCTCCAAAGCTTCTTTTGGCTCTATTGTGCGTGCCGCGCGCGCTTGCTATGCATCCGCAGAGCTGCGCGCCTTCTGACAGAAAAAGCTTCCCTGTGATCGCCGGATATCCGGGCGATGCAGGGAAACCTTTTCCAATTCTTTGCAATTCGCGTATCATGCCTCTTCACGGATCAGCTTAAGCACCGCGGTGTTCTCGTAGACCATGGGCTCGTCTCCGGCAAAGGCGATCACGCCCAGCATCGGCGCCCGCAGCTCCGCGAGGACGCAGCCCTCGTACGGATCCAGAATCCGCGCCAACAGCGTATCCTTCTGCACGCGCTGCCCCGGCTTGACCATACACTGCAGAAACCCGGAGCATGTCGCGCGGATGCTGACAAAATCAGCAGAACGAATCACCTCGGAGCGATAGCCGCCGTGAGGATGATGGTTGATCAGCCGTCGCCTGGCCATGAAGCTCATCACAGCGTTCTCCGCCTGCAGGGCGCTCTCCTCGTCTACCCGCGCCGTGTTGGTCGTATACAGGGAAAAGGCGTGTGTGCCCCAGATTTGCCAGTTGTAATTCAGCGTTGCCGTGTCAAAGGGCCGGGGCTTCTGCACCACGACATAGGGCAGGCCGAATTCACACGCCAGCTCTGTGTCCTGATACCCCGTGTCCATCATGCGGATGTGCGGGACAAAGGCGCCCGGCATATAAAAGGATGCAAACTGAATGCCGTACTGCCAGCCCTTGACGGCTTCGAACACGCCTGCCGCGATGCGCTGCGTCGTCTCGCCCAGCGCATAGCCAGGGAACATGCGGTTGATGTCGGTGTTGTCCGTACACCAGAATCGTTTCTTCGTATTGATGGAATAGGGATTGGCACAGGGGATCACCAGAATCTGCTTGCCCGGAATCAGCCGCCCTTCCTCCTCCAGCTGCTTGAGCCGCGCCACCAGCCGGGAGCAGCAGTACAGCTGCTGGTTTTCGTTGCCGCGCATGCTGCCGATGATGCACAGGGCCTTCTCGCCCTCTCCGAAGGTGTAGCCGGTCACGCGGAAGTCATCCCGGTAAAGTGCCTTGATCTCGTAGAGCACTTCCTTTTTCATTGCGCCGCGCCCCCTTTCCGGGCCGCTTCCTCCATGTGGCCCTTCAGAATACGGGCCATCAGGGAGCCCTGATCCACCATCGGATACTCCCGCACGGTGAACAGCCAACCTTCGCACGGCGATATCACCCTGTTAAGCAGCGTCCCATGCAGCGGATCCACGATCAGCCCGATCTCATCGCCCGGCCCCAGCAGCGCGCCGTGATTCACCGACTTGACAAATACGCCGGAGACGGGCGCGTTCAGGAATTCCACCTCATCTGCCACGGAGGAAACAATGGGCGTATGCGTCGTGCAGACCTCGTCCGTCCAGATATTCAGCTCCCGCATCAGATTGAAAATACCGTCCGTCAGCTGCTCGCAGTAGGTGCGGGTGATGCGCATGCCCACGCCCATCTCCACCACCAGCGTGTCCACGCCGCGGCTGTTGAGGCTGTAGGCCAGGGTGGATTCCAGCACAGTGGATGCGCCGTGCACCCACACAAAGTCCACATTGGCCTTCATGGCCAGGGGCACCAGCCGCTGCGCGCTGATCTCGTTGATGCGGATCTGCGGAATCTCCGTCAGATAGATATTGGAAGCGTGGATGTCCACCGCCAGATCACTGCCTGAGATGTCTCCGACAATCTGCGCGGCGATATACTCATTCATGTCGCCGTCGACGCTGCCGGGGAAAATGCGGTTCATGTCCAGATCAAACGCCGGAATGCCGCGCGTAACCGAATCAATGCCGAACGGGTTCATGGCCGGATAGATATCCACCGTGCCCTTCAGGCACTCGGGATGCTGCGCAATGCGCTGCTGTACCAGCCAGCAGACATACTGCCCCTCCAGCTCATCGCCGTGGATGCCGGTCACAATGCTGATGCGGCGCCCGTTTGAGCCGTCCTCCGGCTGCAGGCGGTTCTTCTTGATGCTCAGATGCTCGTCCACGGGCAGGCTGACCTGCGTGACAATCTCGATCATTCCGCTTTCCTCCCCATGTCCGCCTGCTCATCCGGTACCTGCGCGTCCCAGACGCGCACGGCGTTTTCGCTCCGCTGCGACGCCCCGCCATAGAAGACGCCCCGGTTGACGGGGCAGTCGGCAGCGTCACGGCCGACGGACACGCGAATATACTCGTCATTCACCGCGCGGTAATTGGTGGGATCCAGACCGATCCATCTGCCTGCGCGAAGCATCTCCACCCACGCATGGGTCGATCCCTCGCCCATCATGTAGCCCACCGCATAGCGGCAGGGCACGCCGCGCATGCGGAGCAGCGAGAGCATAATGTGGCTCTCATCCTGGCAGACCCCGCACATCGCCGCGGCAGCCTCCTCGCCCGTGGTCAGCGCATGCGTGCTGCCCGGCAGGTAGGCAAACCGTTCGTGCATCAGCTCCATGATTCGCGTAGCCAGTTCTTCATCGCGCGCATCGGCGGGAATGGACGCATTCAGCCGGCGAATGGCTTCGCCTGGCGCCGTCAGCGGGGTGAACATCCGATACGGGCCCAGCTGCCAATCCGGCGCGGCCATCTCCCCTTCCTCCAGCGCAGAGCAAACCGTACCCTCCGCCAGCGCTTCAAAGCCGGAATGCGCCTGAAAAACACAGCCGTAATGCAGCCGTCCATACGCGTCCTCGGACGCGTTCGCCGGCTCTCCGGGAAAAACGCGCAGCGAAGCGGACAGCACGCGCTGATGCGGCGCATCGCCGGGCAGGCAGCGCAGCGTATAGTGATGCTTTTGAACAGGCGCGGAAAAATCGAGCCGCAGCCGGAACGAAAACGCAAGACTCCTCATTGAGCACCTCGTCTCGTCAGATTTTTACCAGACCATCCACCAGGGTGACGATCTCGTCATAGGCCGTTTTCTCCGCCGCGGCCAGATCTTTCAGCTTGTCCATGTCTTCCTGTTCATACTGAAGATTGGTGCGGCTGATGCGCACGGCCAGCCTGCGAACCTCGCGCAGAATGTCCTTCTGCGGCAGCTTCAGCCTCGCATAGAGATCCAGCCGCTCCACGCGCTTGCCGACCTTGATGATGTTGCGGACGTTCTCGTCCGGGATGATGTCATCCGTCAGCCCCCAGAAGGCCAGGATGTCGTCAATCACCTTCTGCAGGCCGAACATCGGGCTTTCATTGCCCCGCAGGCTGTTCATGGCATAGATCGCCAGCTGAATGTAGCTGACGCACTCGCTGCCGATTTCCTCCCTGAGCGTCATCGCGTTGTCATACGCGCGGGTCAGGTTGGACAGAACGGAATCCGGATTCTCCGGATCAAACAGATACCGCTCCACGAAGTCATCGCCCGAGGTATAGATGTTGGGAATATTCAGGGAAGCGCAGAAGGCATCGATGCTCTGCAGATCTCCCTCAATCAGTTTGTCGAAGCTTTCGCCGAACAGGCGAATGGTGGTGTAGACACGCTCGCTGTATCGGCCCAGCCAATAGAGCTTATCCGTGTTCGTCAGTGAGACAATACCCATGTGTCCTTAAAGCCTCCTCCCTGTGAGCTGTTGACGATGAAGGAATCCGGATTGCGCGAGAAGCGGGTCAGGCCGCTCTTCCAGACCATCGGTTCCTCACCCATCAGCACGAACGCGCGAAGATCCGCCTTGCGCGGCACCGCCTCACCGTTCTCCATGATGTCAAGATCGCGGAAGTCGATGACCTCCTGCGCGATGAAGCGGCGCGGCTCCTTCCTGAGCAGCGCGATGAAGTCCGCTTTCTGCTCTTTGGTCATCTTGCTGCCGAACACCACGCCGTAGCCGCCTGCCTCCGCCACGTCCTTGAGCACGAGCGAATCAAACTTCTCCAGCACGTACTGCATGTCCTTCTCATAATAAGGCAGATAGGTCGGCGCGTTGTTAAGCACCGGCTCCTCGCCCAGATAATACTTGATCATGCGCGGCACAAAGTAGTAAATGCCCTTGTCGTCTGCCACGCCGTTGCCCGGCGCATTCATCAGCGCGACATTGCCCTGACGGAACACCTCATAGATATGCGGGATGCCGATCAGAGAATCGGCGCGGAAGCTCATCGGATCCAGATAGTCATCGGAAATGCGGCGGTACACCGTGCCGACGCGCTCCTTCCTGCCGTCGTAGCCGTTGAACCACAGGAAGCCGTCTTCCACAGTCAGCTCGCTGCCGGTGACCAGATGCGCGCCCGTCTTTTCCGCCAGGTAGGAGTGCTCAAAATATGCGGCGTTGTAACGGCCCGGCGTGAGGATGACCGTGCAGCCGCCGGTGTTCACGTGATCCATGGCCGAGCGCAGCAGCGCTGCATAGTCCCGGTTTTCCGCCACGCCATTGGTTTGGAAGGTGCGCGGGCTGGCGCGCCGACACAGCTCCCGGGCGATCATCGGATAGGACGCGCCGGAGGGCACGCGAAGGTTATCCTCCAGGATGAACCAGCTGCCGTCCTTGGCCTGCACCAGATCGATGCCGGAGATGTGCGACCAGATGCCCTTGGGCGGCTTCGTGCCCTCGCACTGGGCCAGATAGCCCGGGCTGTCAAAGACAAACTCCTCCGGCACCACCTTGTCACGGATGATCTTCTTTTCTCCATAGATATCGGCGATAAAGCAGTTCAGCGCCATGACGCGCTGCTTGAGCCCTCTCTCCAGCTCGGCGAAATCCGCTGCGCTGATGACCCTGGGAATCGCGTCAAACGGGAACAGCTGCTCCTTGAAAACGCCGTTCTTGTACAGGCCGAACTTGACACCGTAACGGGCAAGCAGCTCATTGATATCCTCTGTGTGCTTGGTCAGCTCTCTGGTATCCGGCACGATCATATCCTCCTTGGCAAGTGGTGCAGCTCACTCAAAGCTTGTCATTCATCTTATCATAAAGCCCCATGTAATGCAAGTTTGTTTTGAATTAATGCCATATTATTTTCCTTTTTTTATCATAATCGAGTGATTCTGCATTTATTTTTTGTTATTAAACCACGCAGTCTTTCTATCAAATCGGTATCTGCCGCTTGACATTTCGCACCTGCGGAGTATACTATCCTTGTTCAAAGGCGAGCGGTTCCCCAAGGCGGAGTGCGCTCGTCTTCTTTATTTAGGGGAGGAATCGACATGAATGTTGCCCAGAAGCTGGTAGAATGCCTGGTCGCTGAGGGCGTTGAATACGTATTCGGCATTCCAGGCGAGGAAAACCTGGAGATCATCGAAGCGCTGGCCGACTCGCCCATCCGCTTCATTACAACCCGACACGAACAGGGTGCCGCGTTTATGGCCGACGTGTACGGCAGACTGACGGGCAAGGCCGGCGTATGCCTGGCGACGCTCGGCCCTGGCGCGACCAACCTGATCACCGGCGTAGCGGATGCCAATTCGGACGGCGCGCCGCTGGTTGCCATCACGGGACAGGTGTCCACGGAGAGAATGCACATCACCGGGCATCAGTATCTGGATCTGAACAAGCTCTTTGAGCCGATCACCAAGCGAACCAAGCTGGTCATGCGCCCGGACAGCATCACGGAAATCGCACGGCTTGCCTTCAAATATGCCCAGCGGGACGGCAAGATGGGCGCGACGCTCATCGATCTGCCCGTGGACGTCGCCCGCATGGACGTGCCGGAGAACATGAAGCCCATGGTTCCCCAGATCAGCCGTCCCGAGTATGCCGATCTGGAGACCATCGCGCAGGCTGCCAAGCTGCTCGCCCGCGCCAAATCCCCCGTTATGCTGGTCGGCGCGGACGCCGCCAGGGCCGATATTTCCAGGGAAATCACGGAGCTTGCGCACGCCGCGCATCTGCCGGTGGTCAACACGATGATGGCCAAGGGCGTCATCCGCAGCGACGATCCCTACGCCATGCAGACCATCGGCATTCCGCAGCGGGACTATCAGGATCTGCTGCTGGAGCACGCCGACCTGCTGCTGTGCGTCGGCTATGACATTGTTGAGCTCTCTCCCGCCCGTCTGGACCCCAGGCAGGACAAGACGATCATCCATGTCAGCAGCACGGCCGCCCATGTCAACCGCTGCTATCCGCCGGCCATCGAGGTCATCGGCGACATGGTCGAGACGCTGCGCCATCTCGCCCAGCTGACCGTCCGCATCCAGGAGCCGGAGTTGGCCTTCGCCCTGCGCGAGCGCATGCTCCGGGAATTCGCCGACTGCGAGGCGGACGACGGCTATCCCGTCAAGCCGCAGCGCGTGCTCGGCGACATCCGCAAGGTCATGGGGGCCGGCGATATCCTGCTCAGCGACGTCGGCGCGCACAAGATGTGGATCGCCCGGCATTACCGCTGCGACGAGCCGCAGTCCTGCCTCATCTCCAACGGCTTTGCGACCATGGGCATCGCCGTGCCGGGCGCGCTGGCCGCCAAGCTGGTGCACCCCGACAAGCGCATTCTGGCCGTCACCGGCGACGGCGGCTTCATGATGAACTGCCAGGAGCTGGAAACCGCCCGCCGGGAGCATCTGCCCTTTGTCACACTGATCTTCAGCGACAGCGCCTACGGCCTGATTCAGTGGAAGCAGAATGACCGCTTCGGCCACACAAACATGACGGGCTTCAGCAACCCGGATTTCGTCATGATGGCCGAGAGCATGGGCTGCAAGGGCTACCGCGTGGACTGCGCGGAAAACCTGATCCCTATCCTCGAGGACGCGTTTTCTCAGGATGTGCCCGCCGTCATCGACTGTCCGATCGACTACCGCGAGAACATGCTGCTCACCGCCAGACTGAAGGAGCTGACCCAGAAGCAGCCGTAAGCGAATCTGATCCACCGGCTCTGAAGGCCGATCCACCGCAAACGGACGATGATAGAAGAAACCTCCTGCTGCATAAGCGAAAAGCTGCAGCAGGAGGTTTTCGCATGCCGGAGCGTCATGGGAAGACAAAAGCACCGGCAGCAGAGGCGTCACATGTTTTGGAAATCGTATGATTCTTCGATGGCGGCCTTCTGCGCATTGATGGCGCGAATCACCGCCGGATCAAACTTTGCCTTTCTGTCATAGGTATACAGGCCGTTCTGTTCCTGCTCCACGTCCGTCAGCTGCGTATAGCAGAAGCCGAAGTGATCGGGATTGCGCAGCAGCGTCTGCGTCAGGCCGCGATACCGGCTGAGGAATTCCTCCTCCGTCTTCGGTCCTTCTCCATAGCCCCAGCCCTTCTCGTCCTTCGTCCAGCGGATACCGCCGTATTCACTGACAAACACCGGCAATCCCTTTCTGTACGTCTGACGGTCCGGGAAGCGCTCGTAGATCGGCTCCGTCCCCGGCCCATAGCGTCGGGCAAATTCCTCCGGGTTCTGTTCGTAGTCGTGAACGTCGTGGATGTCCGTCTCCACATGGTAGTTGCCGGAGGTATCGATCACCGGACGCGTGATGTCCAGTGCCTTCGTTACGCGATAGATCATGCGCAGCACATCGTCGTTCTGCCTGCGCCCGTCATAATCCCAGGTTTCGTTGAACGGGCACCAGCCGATGATGCAGGGCGCGCTGTAATCCCGCGCCACAGCCTCCAGCCATTCCCGCTCAAACGCATTCAGCGCGGCGATGGACGAGTGATCCAGCCCCCAGTTTGCCATTTCGCCCCAGCAGAGGTAGCCCAATCTGTCCGCCCAGTACAGGTAGCGCGCCTCGAACACCTTCTCGTGCAGACGCGCGCCATTGAAGCCCATGGCCATGCTCAGCTCAATGTCGCGGCGAAGCGCCTCGTCGGAGGGCGCGGTATAGATGCCGTCCGGATAGAAGCCCTGATCCAGCACCAGGCGCTGGAAGACAGGCTTTCCGTTGAGCAGGAACTTCATGCCGTCAAACCCGACGCTGCGCAGGCCGAAATAGCTGCTCAGGCTATCCAGCACCTCGCCGTCCTTCACCAGCCGGAGCTGAAGATCGTACAGCTTGCCGTCGCCCACGCTCCACAGGAAGGTCTTCGTAAGCTGCACCGTCATCTCCGCCCATCCGGCATTGACCTGTGCCTGCGCACTGCCCGTATCGTCATCCTCATAGGCGGTTGTGGCCTTCAGCGTGCAGCCCACGCCGTTTTCCACCTTCGCGCGGATGTGCAGCGTGCTGCTCGCCGCATCCGGCGTCAGGAATACCTGCGCCATGCGGCTGCTGTTTGTCCATTCCAGCCAAACGGTCTGCCAGATGCCCGTCGTGCGCGTGTAGAGGCAGCCCGCCGAAGCAAAGCGTCCGCTCTGCTTGCCCGTGGGCTGCATCGGGCTGCGGGTGTCGTCCTCCGCGCAGACGGTGATCCTGTTTTCTCCGGGCTTCAGCGCATCGGTGATCTCCAGGCTGAAGGAGGTATAGCCGCCGCGATGGCTGCCCACGGATACGCCGTTGACCCACACCTCGCAGTCATAATCCACCGCGCCGAAATTGACGAACACGCGCTTGCCCAGCGCGCTCTGCGGCAGCGTGAAGGCCCGCTTGTACCAGACGCAGCGCATGAAGTCCTTGTTGTTCACGCCGGACAGCTCGCTCTCCGGACAGAACGGCACGAGGATACTGCCGGAAAGTGTTTCCTGCTCCACCAGCCCCCGGGCGCGTCCGGAGCAGCCCTGGTCAATCTCAAATGCCCATGTGCCGTTCAGGTTCATCCAATTCTCGCGCACAAACTGCGGCCTTGGATATTCCGGGCGCGGGATGCCATCCTGGACAGACACGATGTCCGCCGGGATCAGACAGTCTTCCGCCGCGAGGCTGCACGCATCGGGTTTCTTGCTCAAATCTGTTCCCTCCCTATTCATATCAAATACACATGCCAAAATGGAGACCTGGATTCCAAGGTTCTCCCCTTTTGAAGCTTCGCGCTGTGACAAGTTTTTCTTTTCACGATTATACCATATGGAGAAGCAATGAGCAAGAAAAGCCGCCAGCCTGAGCATGCGCATAATTCCCGCCGAAATCCGCCACCATACGGAAAAAAGCGGATGGGTGGGATGGCTGTGAGCAAGAGAATAGGCACGCGAACCGTGTGTCTGAACAACCGACCCGGCGTGATCGCCTGGGCAAGCGTCGCCGGACAGAAGGAGAAGGACGGCCCGTACGGCGGGCAGTTTGACGTTGTGATTCCCAATGAGCTCAACGGCGAGCAGTCGTTTGAGGCGGCGGAGCGCAGTATTCTGGAAACGGCGGTGAAGCTGTGCGCGCAGCACGCGGGCTGCACGCTCAGCGATGTCCAGATGCTGCTGGCGGGCGACCTGCTCAACCAGATCATCTCGGCGGGCTTTGCCGCCAGAAACCTCGAAATCCCGTTCTACGGGCTCTACGGCGCCTGCTCGACCATGTCTGAATCGCTCTCCATCGGCAGCATGATCGCGGACGGCGGCTTCGCGGACAGGCTCATCTGCTCGACGTGCAGCCATTTCTGTACGGCGGAGCGCCAGTATCGCGCGCCGCTGGAGCTGGGCAACCAGCGCACGCCAACGGCGCAGTGGACGGTGACGGGCGCGGGCGCGGTTATGCTCTCCGGCGGGCCGGCAGCGCAGCAGGCCCGGATTGTTGCGACACATGCGACCTGCGGCAAGGTGCTCGATCTGGGCATTGCCGATCAGAACAACATGGGCGCTGCAATGGCCCCGGCGGCGGCAGACACGCTCCTGGCGCACTTCAGGGACACGCAGCGCGGCTTTGACGACTTTGATCTGATCGTCACGGGCGATCTGGGGCATCTGGGCCGCGATCTGCTCATCGAGCTGCTGGAGCAGAAGGGCGTTGCCGTGCAGGAGGAGAAGCTCTTTGACTGCGGATGCCAGATCTTTTCACCATCCCAGGACACACATTGCGGCGGAAGCGGCTGCGGCTGCGCGGCGAGCATGCTCTGCGCGCACATTCTGCCACAGCTGGCGAGCGGACAGCTGCGCAGGGTGTACTTTATGGCGACAGGCGCGCTGCTCAGTCCGACGTCCACCATGCAGGGCGAAAGCATTCCAGGCGTAGCGCACGCGATTGTGCTGGAACACAGGGAGGCGTGATCGGATGGAGATTTCTGAAATTCTGCTGATGTATGTGAAGGCGTTCTTTGTCGGCGGGCTCATCTGCGCGTTCGGCCAGATTCTGATTATGAAGACGCAGCTGACCAGCGCGCGGATTCTCGTGGGCTATGTGACGGCGGGCGTCATTCTGGGCGCGCTGGGGCTGTACAAGCCGCTGATTGACTTTGCCGGCGCGGGAGCTACCGTTCCGCTGACAGGCTTTGGCTATGTGCTGGCCAACGGCGCCATCGAGGGCGCGAAGAGCGACGGTCTGCTCGGCGCGTTTACCGGCGGCGTAATTGCGGGCGCGGGCGGCATCGCCGCAGCGGTGTTCTTCGGCTATTTTGCCGCACTGATCTTCAAGCCGAAGATGAAAACATAAGAAAAAACAGTGCAGGCAGTCGCTGCCCAAACGGATTGCACGTCCGTTTCGGCAGCGATTGGTCTTATCAGCGCGCAATTTGGAACTTTTTGAATTTTGTGGTTGACAAATCGGCACGCTTCGACTATAATATTTCATGTTCCGCACGGAACAACAACTTCATGTGGGTAGGTTCCCGAGTGGCCAAAGGGAGCAGACTGTAAATCTGCCGTCACCGACTTCGATGGTTCGAATCCATCCCTGCCCACCATCTTCTGCGGGAATGGCGGAATTGGCAGACGCGCTAGATTCAGGTTCTAGTGAAAGCAATTTCATGCAGGTTCAAGTCCTGTTTCCCGCACCAGACAAACGCCTGATCGGATATCCGGTCAGGTTTTTTGTTATGTAATCTTTCCTAAGTCCCCTGCCCTGCGCGCAAACCAGCAGGATTTACCTTCTCTCGGCAGCATACCTGTTTTGCATGAAAAGAATTGCATTTATACTTGTGCAGTGTTATCATGAAAAAAACGGCGTGCTTGTGCGTCCTATAGTTGAAATGAAGGAAGATTGCTCAGTGCCGAAGGCTGGCCGCCAAACAAGACTGAACGAAGAATGCAACGGAGGAATTTCCGATGGGATCGGGATTTACCAGTATTGTATGTTTTTTCATGAGACTGCTTTCACGATTGAAGGAAGCATACCTCTGGCATTTGATCGATCAGATGAACAGAAAAGAGAAGTATTCTGTATCATCACATGATCCGGCATGGCGGGCACATCGAAAAGCGGAAAAGCTGGACGATCCCGAGTATTTGCCGCTGCTCAAGGGGATGATCTCAGGGCTGAGCGGGACAGAACAGCAGGAGATTCGAAGCGCTGCTTATTTCATCATAGGAAAACTGCTCGCCAAAAGGCCGGAAGCGGAATACATTGCGTTTTACATTGACCAAATCGCAGCAGAAGCGGATCAACAAATGATCTGTCAAATGCTCAGTAGGATAGCAGAAATTGAAATTCCAACGTCGCAGCCAATGGATACGATTATTGCCTTAACGAAGGATGCCCGCTGGCAGATTCGTGATGATGCAATCTATGCATTGGGAAGCCAGAACTCTGATCAATGCCGTGCACTGCTTCGAAGCTTTGTTGCGTTGGAAGATCACGAGGAACATTCGGGAGAAATTGTGAAAGCGCAGGCTGCATTGATGAGAATCGGAGGTTCCGAGGATGTTGATTTGCTAGAAAAGAATCTGAACAGCGAAGTTGACGATATACGTGAAAGTGCAGTGTTTGTGATAAAGGCTTTAAGAGAGCGTGCCAATCATCATGAGTTTGAAGATCAAAGTGTTCAAAGAAAAGGAGATCATTAAATGAAAAGAATCATCATCTTTCTTTTCCTGTTTTTGGCACTTGCCCCCTGCGCGCAGGCTGCGCGGACGTACCGCATGTGGGCCGATGATACGATCAAGCTCTATTCCCCCAGGGAGCAGGACTGGACGTATGTGACGCCGGAGAACTATGAAGAGAACATGGCGCTGATCACCGGCCATGGCTTTGATGAGGAGGACGCCCGCACGCGCTATGAATCCGGTGAAATCATCTTTGAGGCGTACCATGTCAAGGCGCTCAAGGACGGCTGCCTGCGGCTTCAGGTAATCGAGACGCCGTACACACGTGAGATTTGGGATCATACGAGCCTGAGCAGCGAGGAGCGCAAGGAGCTGCTGGAGGATCTGAGCGAAAACCGTACAGACCTGCCTTTCGACTTCCGCGGGGCGCGCTACTGGACGTGGAATGGAGGCGGCAAGAACAACTATGTCGATTCCGGCTTTGTGAGCATGCCGCCGTACACCTACGAGAGCGGCAGACTGAACATGCAGATCCGCAATGGCAAGGCGTATGTGCTCAGCTATGTCGCCCATCATCCGTCCACCCGATGGGACCGCATCAACGACGCGGACAAAAACGCTGTGCGTGAACGCCTGAATGACATGAATCTGCTCATGGACAGGCTGCCGCGCGGCGTGGAGCTTACGCTGGAAGGGCCGGATACGCTGCAAATGGCGCGCGAAGGGCTGACGATTACCGGCAAGAGCGCCAAGGGCGCGGAGGTGACGGCATTCTGCGATGGCGCAGTTGCGGCGTGCTCGACGGAAAGCGACGGCAGCTTCACGGCGGAAATCACCTTTGACGCAGAGGGCGAGTATGACGTGGTGCTCACGGCGAGCAAGAAGGGTGCGACGGATACCGCCGTCAGCGTGCCTGTGCTCGTCAGCCGGGACATGTGCACACTGCTGATCAGCGAAGCACCGCAGCCCCGTGAAGAGCTGGGCGAAAAGACGATCAGCGGCCAGACGCTGCCGGGCGCGGAGGTACACATTGACACGGGCCGACAGAAGCTGACGGTCTATGCGGACGACGACGGCAGGTTCAGCGAAACGCTGGACATGAACCGTTACGGTGTATATCCCATCGAGGTCGAGGCGATCTACGAAGGGCTTGAGCCTGCGGTCATCTCCTTTTCGTCCAGCGCTGTGACGGACGCGCAGACGATGATCAGCCAGGCGAAGAAAAATCTGAGCGGCCTGAAGCTCAAGTCGTTTCTGAGCGATCCCGACGCGCACAAGGGCGAAACGGTGTCCTATGAGGCGCGCATCGACGAAATCACCTATGTGCGCGGCGGGATGGAGATCCTCGCGTCCACCAAGGATGAAAAGGGCAAGCGCCGGACGTACATGCTCACGACCTACGGGTATGCGGAGGATCAGATTTACGAGGAGATGCGCCTGACGTTCTACGGCGAGGTGCTCGGCTGGGACGAAATGACGACGCAGGCGGGTGAAACGCTGACGCTTCCGTGCGTCCATGTAGACTGCGCACAGTGGCTGGTCATCAGGGAATAACGCATGGATAACAAAAACCCAATTCACCAGAATTCCATTCTTCCTGGGCTTCTGGTGAGTTGGGTTTTGTTTTGACCTTTGGGCATGCGGGATTTCAACCCCTTTCATCCCCCCGCTTTACTTGCGCTTATTCCACCGTGACGCTCTTGGCCAGGTTGCGCGGCTTGTCCACGTCCAGGCCCTTGGCGCAGCTGATGTAATACGCCAGCAGCTGCAGCGGCACGACGGCCAGCGACGTGGCGAAGAGCGGATCCGTTCTGGGCACATAGACGGTGAAGTTGACCGTGTCCTCGATGGCATACTGTCCATAGGTGGTCAGGCCGAAGAGATAGGCGCCGCGGCTGCGCGCCTCGGTCATGTTGGACACCACCTTTTCAAACAGCTCCGGCTGGGTCGCCACGCCGACGACCAGCACGCCGTCCTCGATCAGGCTGATGGTGCCGTGCTTGAGCTCGCCCGCCGCATAGGCCTCCGAGTGGATATAGCTGATCTCCTTGAGCTTGAGGCTGCCCTCCAGGCTGATCGCGTAATCCAGCCCTCTGCCGATGAAGAACACGTCCTTGCAGGCCGCCATCTTATTGGCGAACCACTGCACGCGCTCCTTGTCGGAGAGCACGCGCTCGATCTTGTCCGGCAGGGCCAACATCGCGTCCACCAGCTGTGTCTGCCGCTCCTCGTCAATCTGCGCGCGCACAGCCGCCAGCTTGACCGCGATGAGATACAGCGCGCACAGCTGCGTCGAGTACGCCTTTGTCGTCGCCACAGAGATTTCCGGGCCTGCCCAGGTGTACATGACCGCGTCCGCCTCGCGCGCAATCGAAGAGCCCACGACGTTCACCACCGCCAGCGTGCGCACGCCGCGCGCCTTGCACAGGCGCAGCGCTGCCAGGGTATCCGCCGTCTCGCCGCTCTGGCTGATGAAGATCACCAGACCGCTTTCCTCCAGAATCGGATTGCGGTAGCGGAATTCGCTGGCCAGATCGACCTCGCAGGGGATGTGCGCCAGCTGCTCGATGACGACCCGGCCCACGCACGCCGCATGATAAGCCGAACCGCAGCCAATCATGTAAATGCGGGAAATCCCGGCAAGGTCCTCGTCGGTCAGCCCTGTTTCGCTCAGGTCGATCAGGCGCCTGTCCTCCTCTTCCCTGATGCGCGGGGACAGCGTATCGCGGACAGCGCGCGGCTGCTCGTGGATCTCCTTCATCATGAAGTGTTCATAGCCGTCCTTTTCGGCGGCTGCGGCGTCCCACTTGATCTCCGTGACCGGCTTTTCGATCTCCTCACAGTCGATGTTGTAGATGTGGCGCTCGTCCCTGGTCAAGCAGGCAATTTCATCGTTGCCGATGTACACCACACTGCGCGTCAGGCTGAGCACGGCGGGCACGTCGGAGGCGATCATGTGGCCGTACTTCTCCTCCGCGCAGCAGCCCACGATCAGCGGGCTGTCCTTGCGGGCTGCATACAGCACGCCCGGCTGATCGCCAAAGAGAATGCCCAGCGCATAGCTGCCGCGCACGCGGATCATCAGGTGATGAATGGCAGCCAGCGCGCGCTCGCGCGGCGACAGGCCGCTGCCCATGCTCTCCGCGTAATAGCTGTCCAGCAGCAGGCAGGCGGCCTCCGTATCGGTCTGCGACTTGAAGACGTAGCCCTTGCGCTGCAGCGCCTCGCGGATCTCCTGATGGTTTTCAATGATGCCGTTGTGCACCAGCACGACGCGCTTGTCCTGCGAGGTGTGCGGGTGCGCGTTGGTTGTGCTCGGCTCGCCGTGCGTCGCCCAGCGCGTATGGCCCACGCCGCAGCAGCCCCGCACCGCGTGGCCGGAGTCCGTCATCTCCATCAGGTTTTTCAGTCTTCCCTTGGCCTTGACCACCTCAATGCGCGGCGCGCCCTCATCGCGCACCGCAATGCCTGCGCTGTCGTAGCCGCGGTATTCCAGACGAGTGAGTCCCTCAAGCAAAATGGGCGCGGCCTGACAACAGCCGACATACCCGACAATTCCACACAAAACGCATCCTCCGTTCCGACACAATCTGCTCATGTCCCTGCAAAGTATATGCGCCGCGCTCCGATTGGATACGCAGACAAGCAAAATGCGATGAAGCGGCAAATCCGCAGCTTCATCGCATTTGTCCTGCACATCTTAACAGAACTCTCCTGTTTTGTCAAGTATATCGGGTTTTATTTACAAATCATCATTCATTTTCCTTGCCGCAGTCCCTGCCATACACCTCAATCTGCCGCAGCGCCGGGAATGCCGAGGGCATGTCGCATTTGACCAGATCGTGCAGCTTCAGGCTTCTCACCACGTGTTTGCCGCCAAGATCAACCGCCTGCGCGCCGTCCTTTTCCTCCAGCGGGAAGGTGATTTCAAAGCCGTCGTCAAGCGTCGCCGATGCACAAACCCACCACGCGTCGTGCGGGAAGTCCGCGCGCAGATAGAGCACCATCCGGTCAATCTCCACCTCGCGTCCAAAGTCAAGCGTCAGCTCCGCGTCCGTCCGCGCGCCGATGCCCCAGCTGCCATACGGCCACTCGCCGTGACCGCCCGCAATGTGCACGCCGTCAATCGTGTTGCGCGCCGCAAAGACGCTCTCGTTGCGTGTCTCCACGTTGGCCGTGGCATGCGGATACGCCGTGACGTCGCCGCGCTGATCAGCGGGATTGCGCGCCAGGTTGCGGTACTCATTGCTCACATCCGGCCGAATGGAAATCAGATGCAGGTCGCCCGTAAAGGCCCTGGGCGGATAGACCGCCAGGTTGTCCCCCGCCAGCGGAAGCCGGTAGAGAAATGCGCCGCCGGGCAGGTACACCCGTGCCGGGGCGACCTGCTGATCCACCTGCACAATCGCGCGGCAGCCGCCCGCGGTAAAGGCGATGCTGTCACCCTCCATGTATTCGCCGCGGTAGAGCAGGGAAGCTTCGCCCTCGCCCTGCGTACCGGCCAGAATCTGTCCGTTTCTCACCACACTGATGCTGTACATATCTCACACCTTCGCCCACCAGAGCTTTGCGTCCGTGCCGCGCAGCTTGCACAGCGCTTCCACAAAGAAGTAATCGCCGTAGAGGATGTTCACATGGCGGCCCGCGCCGTCGTCATGATAGGACGCGGTGCACTTCTGCAGGATGCCCGGGGCCTCCTCGCGCCAGTCCGCGCACAGATCATCCAGCGCGCGCAGGAGCTTCATCGCCGCCGCGCGGCAGGCTTCGCTCTCCTCGCCCTCGGTGAGGTTCGCCAGCTCCAGCAGGCCGCACGCCGCGCAGGCGCCCGCGATGTTGTCGATGCGCTCCTCACCCTCCGGCTGGCAGAAGTCGCTGTCCGTCAGGCCGTCCTCGCGGATATGGCTGATGAAATACTTCGCGCAATTGCGCGCCGTGTTCAGATACTTCTCCTCGCCCGTGTTGATCGCGCTGAGCGTGAAGCCGTACAGCGCCCAGGCCTGGCCGCGGCTCCAGCTGGAGCCCTCGCAGTAACCCTGGCCCGCCGGACGCTTGAGCACCTTGCCGGTTACCGGATCGAAGATGCAGATATGGCAGCTGCTGCCGTCCTCGCGCAGGAACTCGCGCATCGTCGTATCGGCATGAATGCGCGCAATCTTGGCAAAGCGCGGATCGCCGGTCTGCTCCGTCGCCCAGTACAGCAGCGACAGGTTCATCATGCAGTCGATGATCGCATAGCCTGCGCGGTCGGGATTCGGCCACGCGCGGATGAAGCCCTCCGGATTGAAGCGGCCGGCGAGAATCGTCGCCGCATGCAACGTATCCGTCTGCGCCTGCTTGTCGCCCGTCAGCCGGTGATGCGCGCCGGTGGAGAGCAGATACATGAAGCCCACGTCGTGATTGAGGAAATCGAACCGGCGGAACTCATCCGTCAGCAGCTTCTCCACGCGCAGCGCTTCATCCATGTAGAGCTTCTCGCCCGTCGCCTTGTACAGCTGCCACATGATCGCCGGCCAGAAGCCGCCGGTCCACCAGCTGTTTCCGTCAAACGGAGAAGCGACATACTTGCCGCCCTCGCTCTTGTAGGGAATGATCCCCTGACTCGCCGCCAGCCTGGCGCCGCGTGCAAACTTCGCGCACGCCCTTTCAAACGCCTGCTCAACCCATTTTTCCATCATCATTTTACCTCCGTCGGGGGATGTTCAAGCAGCTCGCAGCCGCCCGTCACCGTGCCCAGCACAGCGCTGCGGAGCACATGCCTGCCCGGCTCGAGCTTCGCCGTCAGCGTCGGGATCAGCGTGCGCTGCGCCATCAGGTTGGTGTTCGGCTCCGGCATGACGACCGTGCCGCCGGTGTAGCCGGAGAGGCTGCGCACGCCGCTCACGCCCCACGGCGCGATGACAGCGGTGCAGTCCGCCGTCTCCCGCGTCTGAACCTCGCCGTTTCTGCCGCGCGCGATGGCAAAGCCGCCCTCCGCCGCATACAGCGTGCGGTCGGTGTCGATCTCATGCTCGCGGATGTGCCATTCACCCCTGGGCGTGACCGTCGTCTTCACCGTCACGCCTGCAAACGGCTTCCAGACGGAGATGACGCTGTGCTCCGTTACCTCGTATTCCTCGCAGCCGTAGCGCGGATGATAGGTGTCGCCGTCCTCGGAGAGGGCGAGCATGTTGTCATACGCGCCGTCCTTGAGCAGCTTCTGCGCCTTGCAGACGGAGAAGCCGAACCGCGTGGAATACACCAGCTTTTCGTATTTCGCCTCGTCGTGGCTGTGCTCGTGCGCGCGGTTGCCCGCCGGATAGGCCATGACGTGGCTGCCGTCCTCGCTGCGCGCAACCAGCATGCGCATATGCTCCTGACGGCTCAGCAGCGGCGTCTCGTGCGGGGTCTCCTCCGCCTGCCAGAACGGATGCTCCTGCGGCAGCGCCAGCACGGCGAACGCCTTCATCGCCCAGTACGGCGAGCCGGGCGCATTGTAGCCCTCGGCCATGTGCAGGTTCGGGTAGTGATAGCCGATGGTCAGCACGCCGTCGCGCGTGAAGATGGGCTGAGAAAACCACTGGCGCATATTGCCCAGCAGCAGATGCTTCATCACGCCGTAGGGCACGCGCTCGCATTCCGCCTCCGCCAGCGCCTGCGCCGCATAGAACGCGCCCTGCGCAAAGCGGTAGGTCAGGCTGCGGCCGTACGGCAGCGCCTCGCAGGAGAAATCGAACCAGCAGGCGAAGTCCGGCGCGATGAGCTGGCCGCGGCGGATGTATTCCGCGCTGCGCTCGGGATCGTGCGCGCTCATCACCTTCGCGTACACCAGGCCGTAGTAGTGGAACGCCCACAGGGTGTAATACTCGCGCTGATTGAAGTAGTCAAAGTACCAGCCGTCGCCCTCATAGTGCTCCTCGATCATGGCGAAGTCCTTGTCCATGCGATCCTTGTCATACGGCAGGCCGCACACGAGGAAGCCCATGTTCACCAGCACGCGGAAGAACGTCCAGTTGTTCTTGGGCATGTCGTG
>CAMFCQ010000052.1 GCA_945948915.1 uncultured Clostridia bacterium
ACTGCACCAATTCCGGCATCGACGTCGTCGGCGTGCTGACGCAGTACCGTCCGCTGGAGCTCAACGCGTACATCGGCTCCGGCTCTCCGTGGGACCTTGACCTGGCCAACGGCGGTGTCTACGTCCTGCCGCCGTATCACTCCGGCAAGACCGGCGAGTGGTACAAGGGCACGGCCAACGCCATCTATCAGAACATCCCCTTCATCGCGCAGTGGGATCCGGAGTACGTGCTCGTGCTCTCCGGCGACCACATCTATAAGATGGACTACAACGCCATGCTGCAGTCCCACATCGCCAACGGCGCGGATCTGACCATCGCCGTGCGCGAGGTGCCGTGGGCCGAGGCGCCGCGCTTCGGCATCCTCAACACCGACGAGCACAACCAGATCACCGAGTTTGAGGAGAAGCCCAAGAACCCCAAGAGCAACAAGGCGTCCATGGGCGTATACATCTTCTCCTGGAGCAAGATGCGCAAGTATCTGGAGCAGGACGAGCTCAACCCGAATTCCGACAACGACTTCGGCAAGAACATCATCCCGGACATGCTCGCCGACAACCAGAGGCTCTTCACCTACACCTTCGACGGCTACTGGAAGGACGTGGGCACCATCGAATCCCTCTGGGAGGCCAACATGGACCTGCTGGAGATGCCGATGCCCATCGACCTGTACGACGCCCGCTGGCGCATCTACGCCCGTAATCCGGGCATGCCGCCGCACTACATCGCGGAGGGCGCGAAGGTCGTCAACTCCCTGATCACCGAGGGCTGCGAGGTTCGCGGCGTGATCAATCACTCCGTCCTGTTCGCAGGCGTGACGGTGGAAACCGGCGCGGAGATCACCGACGCCGTCATCATGCCGGGCGCCGTTATCGAGCGCGGCGCTGTCGTCCGCAGGGCGATCATCGGCGAGAATGCGCACATCTGCGCGGGCGCGGTCGTCGGCGAAGAGACCGGCCTGATCGCGGTCGTCGGACCGAAGGCTGAGATTGCCTCGGGCGATAAAGTTGCTGCCGGCGTTCAGATCGACGCCGATGCGCAGTAAGGAGGTACCCCAACATGAAAGACGTCATGGGCCTTATCTTCACCGGTGAAAATGACATCCATCTCGGTGAACTGACCAGCCAGCGCGCGGTCGCCGCGCTCCCGATCGCGGGCCGTTACCGCGTCATCGACTTCCAGCTCTCTTCCATGGTGCATACCGGCATCAAGAACGTCGGCGTCATCACCCAGAAGAATTATCAGTCCCTGATGGACCACATCGGCTCCGGCCGCGAGTGGGACCTCCACGGCAAGCAGGGCCTCACCATTCTCCCGCCGTTCCTGACGCGCGAGAACATGGGCGTGTACGCCGGACTTCTGGACGCGCTCAACTCCAACCGCAACTTCCTGCGCCTGTCCACGCAGGAGTACATCGTGGTGACCAACAGCCACACCGTCTACAACGCGGACTTCTCCGAGGCGATCCAGCAGCACATCGACACCGAGGCGGACATCACCCTGGTGTACTCCAGGAGCCTCAAGAGCACCGACACCGAGAACGCCACCTACATCTCCGTGGACGAAAACAAGAACGTCACCGGCATGGAGATCGGCCCGATGGTGCCCACCCGCGAGGGCGCGTTCATGAAGATCTACATCGCCAAGCGCGAGCTGCTGCGCCAGCTGGTGGAGCAGGCGGCCGCCAACGGCCTGCACGACTTCGATCGCGACATCGTGCAGCGCGCCATCAACGACGGCACGCTCAAGATCTGCGGCTATGAGTACACCGACCTGGCCGCGCAGATCGACTCCATCCAGTCCTACTTCAACTTCAACATGTCGCTGCAGCACGACGAGGTGCGCCGCCAGCTGTTCCCGGCGGAGCGCCCGGTCTACACCAAGGTTCGCGACGACATGCCCGGCCGCTACAACAACGAGGGCAAGTGCTCCAACTCCCTGGTGGCCAACGGCTGCATCATCGAGGGCACCGTCATCAACTCCGTCCTCTTCCGCGGCGTCAAGGTCGCCAAGGGCGCTGTGGTGAAGAACTCCATCGTCATGCAGGACGCGCAGATTCAGGAGGGCGCGGAGATCGACCACTGCATCCTGGACAAGCAGAGCGTCATCCGCCGCAACGGCCGCCTGATCGCGCCCGCCGCGTATCCCATCGTGATCGCCAAGAACGTCGTGATCTGATCACGGCTGCGGGCTGCACAAGAGGAAGGCCTTTGCAATGCATACTGATGCAAAGCGACAGCCTCGGCAGAATGGCTGCGGGCGCTGCAGCGCTTTGTCGGTGACGCTGCCGGCAGCATGCCGGTGCAGCCCTGTTTTTCAAGGAGGGTATTCCACATGAAGATTTTGTTTGCCGCTTCCGAATGCGTGCCGTTTATCAAGACGGGCGGTCTGGCCGACGTCGTGGGCGCGCTTTCCCCGGTGCTGGCCCAGAAGGGCGCCGATGTGCGCGTGATGGTGCCGCTGTACGCGTCCATTCCCGAGAAATGGACGTCCCAGATGAAGTCCGAGTGCGAATTTGAGGTTGAGCTCGGCTGGCGCAGGCAGTACTGCGGCGTCAAGTCCCTCGAGTATCAGGGCGTCACCTTCTACTTCATCGACAATCATTTCTACTTCGGCCGCAGCTACATCTACGGCCTGGGCGGCGACGAGTATGAGCGCTTCGGCTTCTTCAGCCGCGCGGTCATCGACGCGCTGCCGCACCTTGGCTTCAAGCCCGACATCGTACACTGTCACGACTGGCAGACCGGCATGGTTCCGGCGCTGCTGAAGATCCAGTACGCGCATTTCCCGTTCTATCAGGACATGAAGACCGTGTACACCATCCACAACCTGCAGTATCAGGGCGTGTTCCCGATCAAGGCCGTGCAGGATACCCTGGGCCTGGGCGACAGCCTGTTCACCAGCGACAAGCTGGAGTGCTACGGCTGCGCGAACTACATGAAGGCCGGCCTCGTCTATGCCGACGAGCTGACCACCGTTTCCCCGAGCTACTCCGACGAGATCCAGACCGCATTCTACGGTGAGCGCCTGGACGGCCTGCTGCGCGCGCGCAAGGCGCAGCTCTCCGGCATCCTCAACGGCATCGATGTGGACGATTACGATCCGGCAAAGGATCCGATGATCTACGCCAACTATGATCCGTATCACCTGGGCGGCAAGGAGTACTGCAAGCAGGAGCTGCAGAAGGAGCTCGGCCTGAACGTCGATCCGAACGCGCCGGTCGTGGGCATCATCTCCCGTCTCTCCAATCAGAAGGGCCTTGACCTGGTCGAGTGCGTCATCCGCGAGCTGATGGACACCGGCATCCAGCTGGTCGTGCTGGGCATGGGCGAGGCGAAGTACACCAACCTGTTCTCCTGGGCGGAGAGCGAGTATCCGGGCCGTCTGGCGGCGCGCTTTGCGATGAACCACCAGCTGGCGCACCGCATCTACGCCGGTGCGGACATGTTCCTCATGCCCAGCCAGTTTGAGCCGTGCGGCCTGTCCCAGATGATCGCCCTGCGCTACGGCACCATCCCGATCGTCCGCGAGACCGGCGGCCTGCGCGACACCGTGCTCTCCTACAACAAGTTCACCGATGAGGGCAACGGCTTCTCCTTCTTCAACTACAACGCGCATGACATGCTGCACACCGTGCGCCGCGCCGTGCACTATTACAGGAACAACCGCGAGGTCTGGTACAAGCTCATCGTCCGCGGCATGATCGGCGATTACAGCTGGTACTCCTCCGCGACGAAGTACATGGACATGTACGAGCGCCTGGCCAAGCCGGCCACCGATTTCACCCTGACCGAGGAAGCGCCGGCAGAAGCCCCTGCCGAGGTGACCGAAAACCCTAAGGAGGCCCCGGCTGCTGAGGAAATCCCGGCGGTCGAGGAAGTCCTGGTGGTCGAGGAGCCCGCTGTGGCCGAGGAAGCCTCGGCCCCCGAGGCAGCGCCTGTTCCGGAAACCCCGGCCCCGAAGAAGCGCGCTCCGCGCAAGAAGAAGGCGGAGGAAACCTTGACCGCTGAAGCGGCTGCCGAACCGGCCTCCAAGAAGCGCGCCCCGCGCAAGAAGAAGGCTGAAGAAACCGTGACCGCTGAAGCTCCTGCTGAGCCGGCGCCCAAGAAGCGCGCCCCGGGCAGGAAGAAGGCGGAAGCCGCTCCGGCTGAAGCAGCCGCCGAACCGGCCCCCAAGAAGCGCGCCCCGCGCAAGAAGAAGGCCGAAGAAGCTCCGGCCAAGTAAACGGATCTCCTGTTCACGCCGTGTGCTTGAACAACCATCCCCGCCCGCGCTCTCGCGGGCGGGGAAACGTGTTTCTGCCGCAATTCATTTCCAAACGAGGTACCTTATGGCATTCATTCGCAAACACGCATCCCTGCTGGCGCTGCTTGCCGCACTTGCCGGTCTGGTCGCCGCGCCGTATCTGATCCCTGAAAACCCGGACAGCGCGGTCTTCCGCAGCGGCGTTTTCGGCACGCTGCTCGTCATGGCGTGCTACTTTCCGCTCGAGCAGGCCTTCTCCAGGGCCAGCCGCCGTACGCTGATCTGCGCGGCGTGCTTCGGCCTGCTGCTGGGCGGGGCGCTGAGCCTGGGCGCAGAGCTGAGGTTTTACAGCGGTCTTCTGCCCGGCATGGGCAGCATGCTCCGCCGCTTCGCCGTGCCCGTGCTCGTCACGCCGCTGCTGGGCGGACTGGCGGCGCGCTGCATGCTCATGCAGCAGAGCAATCCTGAGCGCCGCACGCTGAACATCCCGATGTGGGGCTACATGCTCATCCTGCTCATCTGCTGGCTGCCGCTGCTCATTGCGTTCTATCCCGGCATGCTGAACTACGACCTGGTCACCGAGTACAGGCAGTGGTTCTACGGCGAGTGGGACGACCGCCATCCGCTGCTGTACATCGCGCTGTGCTACGGCGCATACAGTCTCGGACGGCTTGCCGACGAGCCGGAGCTGGCGCTGCTGGCGGTCACGGTCATCCGCATGGTCACGTTTGCCGCCGCGCTCGCATACAGCTGTGTGTTCGTGCAGCGCCGCCGCGCGCCAGCCTGGGCGCTGATCCTGCTGACGGCGCTGTACAGCCTGCTGCCGATCTTCTCTGTCATGTCCGTCTCCGCCGCCAAGGATACGCCGTTTGCCGCCGCGCTGCTCGTGCTTTCGCTGCTCTGCTGGGATGCCATCGAGGATCCCAAGGCCTTCTTATCCAGCAGCCGCCGCTGCGTCGCCTTCATGGTGATGGTCGTCTTTACCTATCACATGCGCAAAAATGGCGTCGCCGCGCTGATTCTGCTGCCGCTGCTTATTCTCTCGATGCGCGGCTTCCGCAAGAAGGCCGCCTGCCTGTGCATGGCCAGCCTGGCCGTCACGATGCTGATCAACAGCGTCATCTACGCGGCCTTTCAGCCGTTTGACCAGCCCTCCTTCCAGACGTACAGCCTCCCGGCACAGCAGCTGGTGCGCGCCTACAACGTCGGCGAGATGACCGAGGAGGAAAAGGAAGAGCTTCGCAGCTGGTATGTCGATGACGAATGGGGCCTGATGCTTCACCCGCATCTGGCTGACGCAGCCAAGGGCTATCTGGATCAGGAGAAGCTTGAAGCGGACAGCCAGGGCTTCATGGATCTCTGGTCGCGCGTGGGCCGCAAAAACATACACGTCTATACCGAAGCATTCCTGATGCTCAACATGGGTTCCTGGTATCCGGATGATATCACGCATTCGCGCATCTATCGGGACTCCGCCGGCCTGACCAAGGGCTACCTGCAGACGGACGAATACGATTTCAAGGAATACGGCGTGGAGATTGCCTATCCGCTGCCGAAGCTGAGCAATTTCGTCAACAGGATCTGCCGCCTGAACGAGTACCAGAAGTACCCGATGATCACCGTGCTCTTCTGCACGGCCACGCCGCTTTGGGTCATCCTCTTTGCCTGCGCCATGCTCATCGCCCGCAGGAAGACGCGCTTCCTGCCTGCGGTCTCCGGCACGATGGTGCTCTGGGCCTCCTATCTCTTCGGCCCGTGCACGCTCTCGCGCTACATGCTGCCGCTGTACTGTCTGGCGCCGGTGCTGCTGATTCTGGCGTTCTGCCTGCCCGGCGAGGCGCTGACCCCGCAGAAGCCCGAATGATGCTGCCCTGCACAGACAAGTTCAGATTCATCAGGAGCTGCAAACGCCGTTTTGCAGCTCCTTCTCTGTTGAATCGTTGACAGAAATGCAGTTTTAAGATATACTTGATGCATTGCATGTTTTTTAGGAGGCGTATGCACCGTGAACGCAGACCCGCTTGTTCAGGCCATATGCGGCAGCGTAGAGGCGCACAAGGACGCTTATACCCAGGCCAGCGACGCCATCTGGGCACATCCGGAGGTCAATTTCCACGAGGATTTCTCCGCAGGCGTCATCCGCGCCCTACTGGCGGATAACGGCTTCACCCTCACCGAAAACCTGGGCGGCATGCCCAACGCCTTCCGCGCCGAGTACGGCAGCGGCAGGCCGGTCATCGCCTACCTGGGCGAATTCGATGCGCTGAGCGGCCTGAGCCAGAGGGCCGACTGCGCGGTCAGGGATCCCCTCGTCCCCGGCGCTGCGGGCCACGGCTGCGGCCACAACCTGCTGGGCGTGGGTTCGCTGGCCGCCGCCATCGCCGTCAAGGAGCAGATCGCAGCCGGCACGCTGTCCGGCACGGTCGTCTACTTCGGCACGCCCGCAGAAGAGACCGGCAGCGCCAAGGCGTTCCTGGCGCGCGACGGCTTCTTCAACGGCATCGACGCCATGCTGACCTGGCACCCGTGGGACTACACCGGCATCTGGCCTGGCGGCTCACTGGCGAACGTGAAGATGATCTTCCGCTTCAAGGGCCGCAGCGCGCATGCCGCCGGCAGCCCCGAGCTCGGCCGCAGCGCGCTGGACGCGCTGGAGCTGATGAACGTGGGCGTGCAGTTCCTGCGCGAGCATGTGCCGGAGGACACGCGCATTCACTACGCCATCACCAACGCGGGCGGCGCTTCGCCCAACGTGGTGCAGGCCAGCGCCGAGGCGGTGTACCTCGTGCGTTCGCCGCGCCTTGCCGATCTGGAGGACATCAAGCAGCGCGTGATCGACTGCGCGCGCGGCGCGGCCATCATGACCGGCACGGCGATGGAGATGGAATTCGTCAAGGGCTGCTCCAACATCCTGCCCAACACGACCATCGAGGAGACGCTCGTTAGCACCATGCACGCGCTCGGCGTGCCGCAGTATACGCAGGAGGAGCTGGCCTTCGCGCAGTCCCTGCACGACGCGCTCGAGTCCCCGGAAAAGACGCTCGCCAAGATCTCCCGCCTGTGCGGGGCCAAAGAACGCGCGGCGGTGCTCGCGCACCAGGGCGAGCCGATGTACGCGTTCGTCGCGCCGCACACGCCGACCGATTCCCCGATCATCACCGTGTCCACCGACGCGGGCGATGCCAGCTGGTGCGCGCCCACGAGCCAGATTTCCGTCGCCGCCTGGGCCGCCGATACGCCGGCGCACACCTGGCAGGCCGTCGCCATCGGCAAGAGCTCCATCGCGCACAAGGCAATGCTCTACGCCGGCAAGGTCATCGGCGTGACCGGCGCGCTGCTGATGCGCGAGCGCGCGCTGCTTGAGCAGGCGCAGCAGGAGTTTGCCGCCCGCACGGCGGCCACGCCCTATATCTGCCCGATTCCGGAAGGGGTCAGTCCGAAGATCTGATCTGCATTTTTATTCAAATTATCTTGCATAAGCATGCATTTCCGTGGTATAATCGGCAATGCATACTCAAATTTCACATATGATCCAGAAAGAGGGCAAATCCATGGCCAACCATCCCAGCATTGATCAGCTCGACATGGGCTTCATCAATAAGGCAAATATCCTCATCGAGGCGCTGCCGTATATCCAGCGCCTGTGGGGCAAGACGGTCGTCATCAAGTACGGCGGCAACGCGATGAAGAACGAGGATCTGACGCAGAAGATCCTCGAGGACGTGACGCTGCTCAAGTACGTCGGCATCAACCCGATTCTCGTGCACGGCGGCGGCCCGGAGATCAACGCCATGCTGGGCCGCGTGGGCGTGCAGAGCACGTTCCACAACGGCCTGCGCATCACCGACGACGCGACGATGGAAATCGTGCAGATGGTGCTGGCCGGCAAGCTCAACAAGAACATCGCCTCGCAGATCGGCCGTCTGGGCGGCAAGGCGATCGGCCTGTGCGGCAAGGACGCCGGGCTGATCATGGTCAAAAAGAAGCCGCCGCTGGCTGACGGCGTGGATCTGGGCCATGTGGGCGACATCGTGAGCGTCAACACCAAGCTGCTGGAGACGCTGTGCCAGGACGAGTACATTCCGGTCATCTCCTCCGTCGGCACGGACGAAAGCGGCGAAAGCTACAACATCAACGCCGACACCGCAGCCGCGGCCGTAGCCACCGCGCTCAAGGCGGAGAAGCTGATCTTCCTGACGGACATCGACGGCGTGCGCAGCGATCCGGAGGATCCCGCCTCGCTGTTCGCGGTGCTCTCCACCGAGCATGCGATGAGCCTGATCGCCGACGGCACGATCTCCGGCGGCATGATTCCGAAGGTCACGGCCTGCGTGGACGCCATCGAGAAGGGCGTCCGCCGCGTGCACATCATCAACGGCACGATCCCGCACCCGATCATCCTGGAGATCTTCACGGACAAGGGTATCGGCACGATGTTTGAGAAGGCATTGCCCGCCGCCAAGTGAGCTACGCCTTTCAACTGCGCGAAGCGAAGAAGGGAGTCTGAGGGACCGAAGCCTGCCGCCCGCTGTGCGGGAAGAAGGCAGGCGAAGCGTCGGAAATCGCAAGGAGCGCCGATGGCGCGACTATGCGAGTTCCCCGGACTGAAATCCCCAGGCAGGGTTTGGGGCTCGCAGCCCCAACGTTTCCCCAAAGCAAACCGGCATGCTGCCGGCGGCATCACCGACAAAGTTCCGCAAATCATGTAGCCCTGTGCCCGAGAACGACACTTTGCGGAAAGATTTACATAGCAAAAGACGTAGTTTCAGAGCAGACTGCGCAGCAGTCTACGATTGAAACGGGGTTGATTTGCAGCGTTTGAAATCAGCATACACCCGTACTCTTGACATAAGGAGGGCACATCATGAAGCCCAGGATTTACATTGACGGACAGGAAGGCACAACCGGCCTGCGCATCTTCGAGCGCTTTGCCGGCCGCGACGACATTGAGATTCTGACCATCGATCCCGCGCTGCGCAAAGACACGGATGAGCGCAGGCGGCTGATCAACGCCTCGGACATCACGTTCCTCTGCCTGCCGGATGCGGCGGCGAAGGAAGCCGTCTCCCTGGTGGACAACGACCATGTGCGCATCATCGACGCCTCCACCGCGCACCGCACCGCCGACGGCTGGGCCTACGGCTTCCCGGAGCTGTCTGATGCGCACCGCGAGGCCATTGTCTCCGGCAAGCGCATCGCCAATCCCGGCTGCCACGCCACCGGCTTCATCTCGCTGGTGTATCCGCTGGTAAATGCGGGCATCCTGCCCAGGGAGAGCGTCGTCCCCTGCTTCTCGCTGACCGGCTTCAGCGGCGGCGGCAAGAAGATGATCGCGCAGTACGGCGACGCGCAGCGCGACGCCGCGCTCGATTCCCCGCGCATCTACGGTCTCATCCACAGCCACAAGCACCTGCCCGAGATGCAGAAGGTCTGCGGCCTTGACCACGCGCCGCTCTTCTCCCCCATCGTGGCGGACTACTATGCCGGCATGCTGGTGAGCGTGCCGCTCGCATCCTCGCAGCTGAGCGGCGTATCCTCCATGGCGCAGCTGCACGAGTGCTACGCCGACGCGTACGCGGGACAGAAGATGATCAAGGTGCTGCCGCTGAGCGCGCAGGCAGATGTTGGCGGCTTCCTCGCCGCCAACGGCTGCGCCGGCTGGGACGGTCTGGAAATCGCCGTCACCGGCAACGACGAGCGCATGATGGTCTGCGCGCGCTTTGACAATCTGGGCAAGGGCGCGTCCGGCGCGGCGGTGCAGTCCATGAACATCATGCTTGGCTGCGATGAAGCCAAGGGGCTCAACATCTGACCAACTGCGCATCACACCAACCACGGAGGGCTTTCCTATGAATCTTTCTGAAATCAAGTCGCTGGACAGCCAGCATTTCCTGCAGGTCTTCGGCGAGCGCATGCCCGCGTGCTTCGTGCGCGGCGAGGGCTGCACGCTCTATGATCAGGACGGCAAGGCCTACACCGATCTGTTTGCGGGCATCGCGGTCAACGCGCTGGGCTACAACCATCCCGCCGTCACCGACGCGATCGTCACGCAGGCCCAGTCCGGCGTGCTGCACACATCCAATATCTTCTATGTCCAGCCGCAGGCGGAGCTCGCCGCGCTGCTGTGTGAGCACACGTTTGCCGACCGCGTCTTCTTCGGCAACTCCGGCGCGGAGGCCAACGAGGGCGCGATGAAGCTGGCCTGCAAGTATTTCTACGCGCAGGGCATGGGCCGCTACAAGATCGTCTCCGCGGATCACTCCTTCCACGGCCGCACGCTGGCGACCGTCGCCGCCACCGGCCATGACTACTATCAGGCGCCATACCGTCCGCTGCTGCCCAAGGGCATCACGCAGGTGCCCTACAACGATCTTGACGCGCTCAAGGCCGCGATCGACGACGAGACCGCCGCGATCCTGCTCGAGCCGATGCAGGGCGAGGGCGGCGTGACCCCCGGCAAGGCCGATTACCTCAAGGCCGTGCGCGCGCTGTGCGACGAGACGGGCATCCTGCTCATCTTCGACGAGGTACAGACCGGCGTCTGCCGCACCGGCTCGCTCTACTGCTATGAGCAGTACGGCGTCACGCCGGACATCATGACCAGCGCCAAGGGCCTGGGCTGCGGCTTCCCCATCAGCGCGATCCTCGCCAGCGAGAAGGTCGCCAGCAAGATTGCCAAGGGCGACCACGGCTCCACCTTCGGCGGCAACACGCTCGCCTGCGCCGTGTCCCTCTCCGCGATGCGCTACATGATCGACCACGACTTCTCCGCCGTCGCCAAGGAAAAGGGCGCGTATATGATGAACGCACTTTCCAAAATCAAGAGCGACAAGATCGTCGAGGTGCGCGGCATGGGCCTGCTCATCGGCATTCAGCTGGTGGACGGCTGCCCGGCCGCTAGTGTGATGCGCAGGATGCTGGCGCGCGGCTTTGTGCCGGGCACGGCCTCCGGCAACGTTCTGCGCCTTGCCCCGCCGCTGATCATCTCCTATGAGGAGATGGACGCGTTCCTCGCCGCGCTGGCCGAGGAGCTGGCGTAATACTATTCTCAAATAGAAACGAGCTATAAGCGCGAAGCGAAGAAGGGGTCTGGGGACTGGTCCCCAGGCTAGGGGTTTGGGGGATGAAATCCCCCAACGTCTCCATATCGCGAAGCGATCAAAGAAAAGCAGTCAGGGAGCGAAGCGTTACCTGACGGCCGGTTATTGCATGGCCGATTTTATTTGAGAGTAGTATAAGCGGGCTGCGCACCTGCTGCACAGTGCTTTGTACAGTTTTCTCCCATACAAACGGCATGATAAAACGGACATTCCGATTGCTCGGAACGTCCGTTTTCATATGGATCAGTTCACACCCGCACCTGAATCTCCCCATAGGACAGGCACGCCGTTTCCCCGCTGTCGTACCGGACCAGAAGCCGGCACGCGCCGTCGATATCGCAGACAGTCGCGCTGCGGGCGCTTTCTCCCTGAAGCACCGTGATGCGTTTGCCCAGCACGAGGCTGCGCGCACGATATTTCTCCACATAGGCGTCCGCATCCGGCGCGGCATAAAACGCCATCATGCGGTTGAGGAACTCACCCGCCAGACGGTTCTTCGCATCGCTGTGCAGCTCCTCAAAGACCGTTCCGGCGACCGCTTTCAGTTCCTCGGGGAAACCGTCTCCGGGCGGATACACATTGACGCCGGCGCCCAGCACGACATACTCTGCCTCGCCGTTTTCCATGTCAAGCGAGGCCTCTGTCAGGATGCCGCAGACCTTCTTTCCCCGAACAAACACGTCGTTCACCCATTTGATCTGCGCAGCTTCTCCGGATACCGACTCGATCGCCTCGCACATCGCCACGGCCGCCATCGACGTAAAGCCCGTCGCCCGCTCAATGGCACAGTGCTTCGGCCGCAGAAGCAGGCTTATGTAGATTCCCGTGTCCTTCGGCGAGTAAAACTGCCGCCCGCGCCGTCCGCGCCCGGCGGTCTGTTCGCCCGCGACCACAACACAGCCTTCCGGCTCGCCGCGCCCGGCCATCTCCCGAATCAGCGCGTTGGTGGAGTCAACCGTCGGCACAACGATGATGTTCACATTGCGGCAGACAGGATTCAGCGCCTTTCGGATGCCCTGCACGGAGAGAACATCCGCCTTGTTTGAGAGGCAGTAGCCCCGGTTGGTCGCCGCCTCGATGGGATAGCCCTCCTGACGGAGCGCTTTCACCGCTTTCCAGACGGCAGCGCGGGACACGCAGAGCGCCTGCGCAATCTCCTCGCCGGATGCGTAGCGCCCTTTCTCAGCCTCCAGCAGCTCCAGCAGCCTTTCCTTCGTTCCCATGCTTCCTCCGCTTTCTCCATTCATCTCGTTACCCAATGACGGGCTGCGCCCGGCGGAGTCAGCCATCCTGCCTGCTCAGCTGAGCCGGATCGCCTTGGAAAGCCTTCTGGTCACGATCCGCGCAAGCGCAATCTTGACAAGATCCGGGATGACGAACGGGAAGACGCACCAGCCCAGCGCCGTCATCAGACCGATCTCGCCCGCCTTCTTCGCATACACGATCATAAACCAGGCAGTGCCAAACGCATAGCACACCAGCAGGCCCGCCACCATGGACAGCGTCAGCAGCCACGACCGATTGCCGGGCAGACGCTCCATCGCCCACATGACCAGCGCAGACAGCAGGAATCCGATGATATAGCCGCCCGTGGTGCCCAGCAGGCAGCCAATGCCCCCCTGGAAGCCGGCAAACACCGGAATGCCGATCAGGCCCAGCAGCAGATACACCGCCACAGCCAGCGTACCCCGCCTGCCGCCCAGCACGCTCACCGCCAGAAAGACGCCGAAGGTCTGCAGCGTAAAGGGAACCGTCGCCGGAATGGAAATCCAGGAGCATACCGCCATCAGCGCCGCAAACAGCGCGATATACGCCATGTCCACAACTCTCAGTCTCTTCGTGCTCAAATCTGCCATCACTGTTTCCTCCAAATGTATCATTTGATGTTGTCCGGCGGCAGTATAGCACAGGGAGAAGACAATTGTCAACTTTATTCTTTCTATTTGGTTTACAATCGGGCGGCGCACAAACCAACGCCCTCCGGCGCTGTCCGCCGTTACAGGTCGTCCGAATCCACGCCGTCACCGTAGCGCGTCAGCTCGTATTCGCCCTGCTCGTTTCGCGTGTAATCAAATCCGTAGGTGCCGGTCCTGCCGTCCATCTGATAGGTCAGCGTCACGATCACGCGCTTGCCCTCGCCGTTCTTGCTGGCCACGGAGGTCTCCGTCACCGTCGCGCTCGGGAAGCCCTCGGTGAATGTCGCAACCGCCATGTCGCGCACGACGGGCACATAGCTCCAGTCAATGCCGCTGCTGGTCGTCTGCGGCGTATCCAGCTTCGCCGCCTGCATGTCGTCGCCCAGCTTGTTCAGCGCTTCATCAACGGCATTGCAGCCCGTCATCGTCAGCAGCAGCGCGCACAGAAGCGCCGCAAGAATTGCTTTTTTCATCTTGTTCTCCTTTACATCCACGCGCGGCGCAGCGCCTCCAGACCCGCCTCAATCGCCGCCTCATCCATGCCCGCAAAGCCGAGCAGCACCACGCGCTCGTACTCCCTGCCGGTCTCCATCACGCCGTAGTCCGCCAGGCGCGTCAGGCGCACGCCCGCCTGCGCCGCCAGCGGCGCCAGCTCCTGCGCGGGCGTCTTCCCGCCGACGCGCAGAAGCGCGTAGAGGCCCGCGCCGCACGGCGCAACCTCGCCCAGGCCCAGCTCCTTGGCTTTGCGCTCCAGCGCCTGCAATCGTTCGCGGTACACCACGCGCATGCGGCTCACATGCCGCTCCAGATATCCGCCCGCAATGAACCTGCGCAGCGTCTCCTGCTCAAAGCCCGGCACGCTGCATGCCGCATGCAGCGCCCGGTAGCGCCCCACGAGCGCCTCCGGCAGCGCCATGAAGCTCAGGCGCAGGCCCGGCGCAAGCGTGCGGGCAAACGTATTCATGTAGATCACCTGGCCGCTCTCGTCGAGCGCCTTGAGCGCCGGCAGGCTCACGCCCGAGAAGCGGAACTCGCTGTCGTAATCGTCCTCGAGGATATAGCCGCCGGTCTCCTTGGCCCAGCGCAGCAGCGCCGCGCGCTGGCCCGCGCTCATCTCTCCGCCCAGCGGGAACTGATGCGACGGCGTGACATACGCCGCGCCCGCGCCGCTCATGTAGAGCGCGCCCACGTCGATGGCGCCGCCCGCCAGCGGGATCGGCGCGATGCGCGCGCCGCTGGCCACCAGAATCCTGCGCACGCGCGAATAGCCCGGATCCTCGACGGCGAAGAGCTTCTCCCGTCCCAGCACGGACGTCAGCGCCGTGACCAGCACCTCCGTGCCCGCGCCGAGCACAATCTGCTCCGGCGCCACCTCCACACCGCGCAGGCTGCGTATCATGTCCGCCATCTCGCAGCGCAGCGCATACGCGCCCTGCGGATCGCCGGCAAGCAGCAGCGCCGTGTTCTGCTCGCTAAGCACCTCGCGCATCAGCCGCGCCCACGTCGCATAGGGGAAGTGCTCCGCATCCGCCGCGCCGGTGGAGAAATCCCACCTGACCGGCACCGCCTGCGGATGCGCCGCCACACCCGCGCGCGGCAGCTCCTGTGCGACGTACATGCCGCTCCTGGGCCGGCTCTCGCAGTAGCCCTCGCTGGCCAGACGGCCATAGGCGGCCTCGATCGTCGCGGTGCTCACATGCAGGTGCCCGGCGAGCTGGCGCTTGGAGGGCAGCTTCTCCCCCGGCGCCATGCGCCCGCTGTCGATCTCCGCGCGCAGCGCCTGATAGAGCTGATCGGTCAGCGTCACGCGGCTTTCGCTGTCAAGCGTACACGTCAGCATGGCTCCTCCACCTCGCAATGCGCATGGCTGCGCACCTCGTCCCACGGCACATAATAGCCCGCGCCGTGGCTGCAAAAGACGCTGCCGGCCGGATTGCGCTCGTCAGCCAGCGCGCTGTATCCCATCTCCCGCACAGCTGCATCCTGGTTTTTGCACGGCGCGTAGCGATCAAACCGCGTGCTACTGCGCCCGTGTCCGCGCGTCGTCGCGGCAAACTGCTGCGGGTAATCCCAAAACTGCGCCGCCGTGCAGCTGCCGCAGAGGCGCACCTCATCCTCGCCGTAGTCCGGCGCGTCCAGCTCCGCGCCCAGGCGGATCAGCTCGCCCGTCACGCGGCTGAGCACATCCGGCGCAAACGCCAGTTCAAAGCGCACGACAGGCTCCAGCAGCACGTTTTCAGCCTGCATCAGCGCATTGCGGATCGCGCGGTACGTCGCCTCGCGGAAGTCGCCGCCCTCGGTGTGCTTGAGATGCGCGCGGCCTGCGATCAGCTCCACGCGCACGTCCGTCAGCGGGCTGCCCGTGAGCACGCCCGGATGCTCCCTTTCGCCGACATGCTGGGCGATCAGCCTGCGCCAGTTCAGCGCCAGCTGGTTGGGCGGCGTCCGGTCCGCAAACGTCACGCCGCAGCCCGGTTCGCCCGGCACGAGCCGCAGCCATGCCTCGGCATAGTGGCGCAGCGGCTCATAGTGGCCAATGCCGACCGCCGGGGCCGCAATCGTCTCCCTGTACATCACCTTCGGCGGCAGGAAGGACACCCGGTCGCCGAAGCGGCTAAAGAGCACGCTGCCGAGCACCTCGATCTGCACCGCGCCCATGATGCCCACGGACACGCGCCCCTGCTCCGCGCGCACGCTCAGCAGCGGATCCTCCTCCTCCAGCTCGCGCAGGTGCGCAAGGAGCTTCGTGTTCTCCAAGCCCTGCTCCGGCTGCACGTCCACGCTCATCAGCGGCACGAGCGCCTGGTTTTCGCGGCCCACGTCCGCGCCGATGTACTCGCCCGGCCTGCAGGACAGGCCCGTCAGCACTGCCGTCTCCCCGGCGCAAAGCTCCGGGATGACCGTCAGCTTTGCCCCCTGCGGATGGAAAATCGCGTTGACCTTCTCCTCGCCCGCAAGTGTCTGAGCCGTCTCGCGCGCATGCAGCCGTCCGGCAATCGCCTTCACATAGCAGTAGCGCATGCCGTCGCGGTGCGCGACGCGGTAGACCTTCGCGGCAAACGGCGCATCCAGCCGCGCCGCATCCGGTTCCTGAGCCAACGCCGCGACAGCCTGCATGAGCGTGTCCACGCCCGTATCCATCAGCGCGCTGCCGCTGAGCACAGGATAGAGCAGGCCCGCCTGCATCGCCCGGCGCGCGCCCGCCAGATAATCCCCGCGCTGCGCATTTTCCTCCAGATGCCGCTCCATGAGCTCTTCGTCGCGCGCGGCCAGCTCCTCCCGCAGCAGCGCCTTGTCCTGCGTCATGAGCACGCAGTCCTCCGAGAGCAGGCGCCGCATCTGCTCCATCACGCGCGGCACATCCGCGCCCTCGCGGTCGGTCTTGTTCAGGAAGATCAGCGTCGGTATGCTTCGCGCCTTCAGCAGGCGCATCAGCGTCACCGTGTGGCTCTGCACGCCCTCTGCGCAGGAGACGATCAGCACCGCCATGTCCAGCACGGACAGCGCGCGCTCCATCTCGCCGGAGAAATCGACGTGGCCGGGCGTGTCCATCAGCGTGACGTGCACGGTCCGCCCGTCCCCGCGCGGCAGATCAAAGGACGCCTGCTCGCAGAAGATCGTGATGCCGCGCGCGCGCTCGAGCGCATGCCCGTCCATGAATGCGTCGCCGTGATCCACGCGTCCGCCCCTGCGCAGCACGCCGCTGTGCACGAGCAGCTGTTCGCTCAGCGTCGTCTTGCCCGCGTCCACATGGGCCACAAGGCCCAGGCAAAGCGGAATTTCAGCCTGCGTACCCATGAAAACGCCCCTCCTGTGATGGTATAATAAGAGAATTATACCACAAGAGGGAGCGCTCGTCGAGATGAACCGGCAGCGAATCTCGCCGAGGCTCACCACGGTCAAATTTTTGCCAAGCCCGGAAGGCGGAAACCATTGATCTGCAGCCCATCCTGCTTTATAATGATCCCACTGCGAAATGACTGACCGGAAAGGAACATACCTATGAAAAACCCCTATCAGAAGACCCTGACCGCATGCTATCTGGGCCTGATCACGCAGGCCATTTCCGCCAACTTTGCGCCGCTGCTGTACCTGACCTTCCATCACGAATACGGCATCCCGCTGGGCACCATCGCCCTGATCTCCACGGTGTTCTTCCTGACGCAGCTGATCGTCGATGTGCTGTGCGCCAGGTTTGTTGACCGCATCGGCTACCGCGCCTGCATCATCGCCTCGTGCGTGTGCTCCGCAGGGGGCCTGATCGGTCTGGCGCTGCTCACCGATCTTCTGCCCAATCCGTTCCTGGGCATCCTCATCAGTGCCGTCGTCTATGCGGTGGGCAGCGGGCTGATCGAGGTGCTGTGCAGCCCCATCGTCGAGGCCTGTCCCTTCGACCGCAAGGAGGCCGTCATGAGCCTGCTGCATTCCTTCTATTGCTGGGGCAGCGTTGCCGCCATCCTCCTGTCCACGGCGTTCTTTGCCGTGTTCGGCATGGAAAACTGGAGATGGCTCGCCTGCCTCTGGGCGCTGGTTCCCCTGCTCAACATCTACAACTTTGCCACCTGCCCCATCGAGCATCCCGTCAAGGAGGGCGAGGGCATGAGCATTGCCAGCCTCCTGAGGGTGCCCATGTTCTGGACGGCCATCGTGCTCATGGTCTGCGCGGGCGCTTCGGAGCTTGCCATGGCGCAGTGGGCGTCTGCCTTTGCCGAGTCCGCCATCGGCCTGTCCAAGACGGCGGGCGATCTGGCCGGTCCCTGTCTGTTTGCCGTCTCCATGGGCATCAGCCGCATGATCTACGGCCAATACGGCGATCGGATCGACCTGATGCGCTTCATGTACGCCTCCGCCGCGCTGTGCCTGCTCTGCTATCTGATGGCGTCGCTGTCCGCCATGCCGATGATCGGCCTGATCGGCTGCATCCTCTGCGGCTTCTCCGTAGGCATCATGTGGCCGGGCACCATCAGCATCTCCTCCCGGCAGATGCCCAGCGGCGGCACGGCCATGTTCGCCCTGCTGGCCATGGCCGGCGATCTGGGCGGCGCGCTGGGGCCCTACATGGTCGGCAACATCTCGCAGGCCGCCGGCAACAACCTGCAGCGCGGCATGCTCGCGGGCAGCGTCTTTCCGCTGGTGCTGATCATCGCGCTGCTGGCCATGCAGGCGCTCTCCAAAAAGAAGAGGGCCCTCTGACGGCAGCCCTGTTTTGATTGATGATCATTCCCACCGAAAAAAGCGCACAGCCAGCCCCGTGCAGATGGCAGTCACGCCGAGCATAACCAGCACCGGCGCAAGCGTGCCTCCTCCGTCCTGGCCCAGGAACGTATTTTTCATGAGCGTCATGCCCTGGGTCAGCGGCAGCCAGGACACCGCCTTCTGCATCGCGCGGGGCATCACCTCCACGGGCAGCGTCGTGCCGGAAAAGACCAGCATGGGGAAATACAGGATCGAGGCGATGACGCCCGCCTGCTTGCTGTTCTTCGCCACGCCGCCCACCAGCATGCCGATGCTGAGCGTGGAGAGCATCGTGAGCAGCCAGCTGCCCAGAAACGCCCAGGCGGAGCCGCGGATGTGAACCCGCCAGAGCAGCCCCGCCGCCAGCGCCAGCGTCACAAGCGATACCGCGCAGTACAGCACATATACCGACAGCTCCACCGCCAGCAGCAGCGCGGGGTGCGCCGGCGTGACCCGGAACCGCTTGAGGATCTTGCGTTCCCGGTAGTCCGCGATGACCAGCGGCAGCCCCATCAGGCCGCCGGCGCACATGGACACGGCACAGACCGCGCCGAAGGACTGCTCCATAAAGGTGAAGGGCGCGCCGTCATAGGCGGGCTTTCCGCCGTAGAGCACGCCGAGCACCGCCAGAATGACCAGCGGCATCAGCACAGCGAAGATGACCATGTTCATGTCGCGGATGTTCAGCTTCATTTCGTGCTTCAGCAGGACAAAAAAACGCTTCATTCCCTCTCCTCCTCATCCGACAGCATCAGATACGCATCCTCAAGCCGTTCGCAGCCGCAGGCGCGCTTCGCGTCCTCCACCGTGCCGCGGAAAACCGCGCGTCCCTGTTTGAGCATGCAGATTTCATCGCAGAGCGCCTCCACCTCGTCCATAAAGTGCGAGGTCAGGAAAATGGTCAGCCCCTGCGCCTTCAGATCCTCCAGCGTCTTCCAGACGCTGCGCCGCGCTCTGGCGTCCAGCCCGGTGGTCAGCTCGTCCAGGAAGACCAGCTCCGGGCTGGGGATCAGCGCCAGCACGATGAACAGCCGCTGGCGCTCGCCGCCGGAGAGACTCTTGACCGTGTTCTTGAGCTTGTCCCCGATGCCGAAGCGCGCGCAGAGCGCCCGGTAATCCGCAGGGCTTTTGTACAGACAGGCCGTCTCCTCGCACAGCTCGAAGACCTTGATCTCCTGCTGATAGTCGCCCTCCTGGAACTGCACGCCGATGCGCTCAAACAGCGCCCTGCGATCACGCCGGGGATCCTGCCCCAGCAGGGAAACCGTCCCGCCGTCCGCCTGCTTTGTGCCCAGCATGCACTCGATTGTCGTGCTCTTGCCCGCGCCGTTGGCGCCCAGCAGGCCGAACACGGTGCCGGATTTGACCGACAGATCCAGATGATCCAGCACCATCCTGCTCCCGTAGGTCTTGGTCAGACCGCAAACTGAAATCGCTTCGCTCATTCCTTCATCCTCCTCACAGCCCGCAGTTCAATATAACCCCGCTCGCCCCGCGGTTCCAGCTGGATCCGCGGGTTTTCCTCGTCCCAGAGATACCCGAGCGGCGCGGGGTCGTAGCCGTCCGCCGCGTGCTGCACCGCGCGAATCGCCTCGCAGTAGTCCTCCTCCGCGAAGGGCTGCCCCTGGAACATCAGGTATTCCGCCTCCGGCAGACGGATCGTGTCAAAGCCCTCGGGCACCATGCCCGCATAGTCCGTCTCCACCTCCACGCCCTGCACATAGGTGGAGGTGTTGGGCTTTTTGTAGCGCGGCGGCAGCCACATGCACACCGGCTCCCCGCACAGGGAGCGCATGCTCATGAGGATGCCCCACACGTCGCAGCTCACCTCCTCGCAGTACGGGAAGTAGTCCTCGGCGTGCACGCCGCGCTTGATGATGCACAGCCTCTCAGGCTTGCGCACCGCCTGAACAAAGACCGTCTGAATCGTCGCCATGTCGATCGGCTCCTTTCTGAGCTCTCTGTATTTTGCGCCGTACGGAATGAACAGCGGAATGGGTACCGGGTTTTTCATGTAGTCGCTGGGGTTAAGCCCGAACTCCCGGAAAAATGCCCGGGTGAAGGTATCCACGTTGGAAAAGCCCAGGTCAAAGGCGACGTCGATGACGCGCTCCCTCCCCTCCCGCAGACGCACCGCCGCCTGAGACAGCCGCAGCCTGCGCACGTACTCCGTGGGCGTCAGGTCGAGATACGCCCTGAAAAGGCGGTAGGAATACCACGGTGAAAACAGAGATGCTTTCGCGAGATCGGACAGGCTGATCTCCTGCGCCACATTTCTCTCGATATAGTCCTGCATCCGCTGGACAGCCAGGGTTTGCTCCCGCATACGCTTTCCCTCCTTACGCACTCCATTGTACGGCATTGCATCAGCTTTGTCTCGACGAATTTTGCTGTCTTTTGCGTGATGTTCAGCCTGATCGATAGGGAACTTTGGGGAGCTAAAGTTAATTAACAAGATACTTGAATTGAATTCGCTGCTGAAGGGGAACGCGCTCCGCTGGGGCCAGAGAGACTGGGGGGAGTTTCGATTCTCCCCCCAAGCCTCTCTGGACTCTCCTTCCCCCCTGCAAACGACCAGGGTTGCGACCCTGGACCCAAGGAGATTTGCCAAGTTCCTCATACAGTTGCGACCTATGGACTCAAGGAGATTCGCGAAGATTTG
>CAMFCQ010000053.1 GCA_945948915.1 uncultured Clostridia bacterium
ACATCTGGATGAAGCGGCGGTAGCAGTCCCACGCCCAGCGCGGATTGCCGGACTTGGCCGCCATCACGTTCACGACTTCCTCATTGAGGCCCAGGTTCAGGATGGTATCCATCATGCCGGGCATGGACGCGCGCGCGCCGGAGCGAACGGAAACCAGGAGCGGATTCTCCAGATCGCCGAACTTCTTGCCCGTGATTTCTTCCATCTTGGCGATGTTTTCCATGATTTCAGCCTGAATGTCCTCGTTGATGCGGCGGCCGTCCTCATAGTACTTGGTGCATGCCTCGGTCGAGATGGTAAAGCCCTGCGGAACCGGGAGACCAATCCTGGTCATTTCCGCAAGGTTTGCACCTTTGCCGCCGAGCGTGTTGCGCATGCTGGCGTCGCCTTCCTTAAAGAGGTAAACGTACTTCATGCTGCCTAGTCCTCCTTCAAAGTGAATAATTCCTGCAATTCCACAGTGGGAAATGCAGGCTAACGTCTAATGGAGCGTTCTGTTTTTAGCAGAACCGCACATCACTGATTATACGGCCTTTCAAGGCATTTGGCAATATTATTCTGGAATTTTTGTGCATAGAATTCAACTTATTCCACACATTTGGATTTCTTATTCTCTCCAGACCCTTCATGCCGCACACCGCAGAGCCGCGCCCTCGGAGGGGCTTCCTGCATTTATTTTTCCTGACCCGTCATGGCGCAGAGAGGTTTGTCTGAACATTGCCAATATGCTCAGTTTCTGGCAAAATATGCGCCAGCTTTGTGAAATCTTTTTCTTGCCGTCTCCAAAATCTGCCTTTGCTCCTCTTTATATACAGGATTTTTGGACAATTCCAGGAAAGCTTCGCGCGTGCGTGCCAGCAGCCTCGCGTCGCCCTCCAGCATCAGCGCGGGCATCTGAGGCTCGCCGTGCTGGCGGGTTCCGAAGAATTCGCCGGCCCCGCGCAGCTCCAGATCCTTCTGCGCGACGACAAAGCCGTCGTTTGTGGAAACCAGCGTCTTCAGGCGCTCGTTCGGCTCGGCCATCAGGAAGCACCAGCTCTCCTGTGCGCCGCGGCCCACGCGTCCGCGCAGCTGATGCAGCTGCGCCAGACCGAAGCGCTCCGCTCCCTCGATCACCATGACCGTCGCGCGCGGCACGTTCACGCCCACCTCGATGACCGTCGTCGCCACGAGCACATCGATCTCACCAGCGTAAAAGCGCTCCAGCGTCTCTTCCTTGTCGCGCTTGTTCATCCGCCCGTGCACAAGGCCCACGGACAGCGGCGCCAGCGCCTGCAAAAGCTCGCGCTGCACCTGCGCCGCGCTGCGCACGTCGGGATCATCCAGATCGTTTTCGCCCACCAGCGGGCAGACGACATACGTCTGAAATCCCTTCGCCGCCTCTGCGCGGATAAAGCTGTACAGCCCCTCGCGCTTTTCCTCCGGCACGATGCGCGTGCGCACCGGCGTTCTGCCCGGGGGCAGTTCGTCAACGATGGACAGATCAAGATCGCCGTAGAGCACCAGCGACAGCGAGCGTGGAATCGGCGTGGCGCTCATCACCATGACGTGCGGAGATCCGCCTTTGCCCTCGAGCATCGTGCGCTGACGCACGCCGAAGCGGTGCTGCTCGTCGGTGACGACCAGCCTCAGGTTGTCAAACACCACGCCCTCGGAAATCAGCGCGTGCGTACCGATGACCACCTGCCATTCGCCCGAGGCAATCGCCTCACGCGCACGGCGCTTTTCCGCCGCCGTCATCTTTCCCGTGACCAGACCGCACGAAACGCCCAGCGCCGCAAGCGTCTCCACCGCGCTTTTAAAGTGCTGGGCCGCAAGAATCTCCGTCGGCGCCATCAGCGCGCCCTGTCCGCCGGCCTTCACACACAGGTACAGTGCACAGAAGGCGATCAGCGTCTTGCCGCAGCCCACGTCGCCCTGCACCATGCGCGCCATCGCCTGCGGCTTTTGCAGATCATCTGCGATCTCGCCCACGACGCGGCGCTGCGCGCTCGTCGGCGGAAACGGCAGCGCGGCAAAGAATGCTTCGATCCACGCATCCTCCACGCAAAGCGGCTGCGCCTCGCGACGCGTGCCAGCCTCTCCGGCGATGCCCGCCTGAAACAGCAGCAGCTCCTCAAACGCCAGCCGCTCCTTGGCCCTGGCCAGCGCCTCAAAGCAGCTGGGAAAATGCGCCTCAAAGAGCGCCGCACGTCTGTCCATCAGCCCATGACGCACGACAAACGACGTGGGCAGCACATCTTCCAGATCGTATTCTTCCAGCAGCAGCTTCACCGCGTCGCGCAGCGGCTTCTGCCCGATGCCCGGAACCGGCGCATACGTTGGAATGATGCTGCCCGGCTCCTCCACCGTCGGGTTGATGACAAACAGGCCGCTCTTCTTGCGCACGCAGCGGCCGTAGAGCACCACATGCTGCGTGTCAAACAGCCGATCCTTCATCCAGACCTGGTTGAACCACATACAGCGGATTTTTCCGCATTCGTCCGCCACCGTGGCGGAAACCCACTGCATGCCGCGCACGCGGTGCAGCGCTGGCTTTCCGGTGATGAAGCCTTCAAAGCAGGCTTCTCTGCCCTCCGTCATCTGCGCCGGGGAGAGCGGGTGCGTCGTATCGCGGTAGCCCGTAGGCAGGCGCTCGAGCAAATCCTGCGCCGTCGTCACGCCGCGCTTTTCAAGCGCTTCAAGCCGCTTTGGGCCGAAGCCCTTGATTTCTGACAATGCACGCAGACATATTCCTCCTTACACGCTCCCGCTTACGAATAGCCTTTTAGACGAGAAAACCGCGCCGGCAAAGGCGCGGGTGAATTCTGCTTATTCCGCAGAGATGAGGTAATAATACAGAGGCTGCCCGCCGTACTGCACCTCGACGTCCAGGTCGCCGAAGAGCTCCGCGACCTCGGCGCCCAGCGCCTGCGCGTCCTCCTCGGATGTGTCCTGGCCGTAATAGATGGTGATCAGGGAATCGCCCTCCTCCACAACGTGGCCCACCAGATCGACCGCAATGTCATGGACGCTCTGGCCGACGGTCTCGATACGTCCGTTGTGGATGCCGATGATGTCGCCTTCCTTGATCTCCTTGTCCTCAAACACGGTATCACGCACGGCGAAGGTGATCTGACCGGTCTTCACCTGCTCGGCAGCCGCGGTCATCTCCTCGCGGTTCTCATCGAGGCTGGCCTCCGGGTTGAAAGCGATCACCGCGCCGATGCCCATGGCGACGTTCTTCGTCGGCAGGACGAGCACGTTCACGTCGTCCGCCAGCTCCGCAGCCTGGGAGGCGGCAAGGATGACGTTGGAGTTGTTGGGCAGCACGATGACGTTCTTGGCGCCCACGCCGTGGATCGCGTCCAGAATGTCCTCGATGCTCGGGTTCATCGTTTGACCGCCCTCGACGATGTGATCCACGCCCAGGTCGGTAAAGATGCTGGAGAATCCCTCGCCCAGGGACACGGCGACCATACCGTATTCCTTCTTCGGTCCCTCGGCCTTGGCCGCTTCCTCCTCCAGGCGCTTCTTCTCGGCTTCCTTCTGGGCAGCCTCCGCCTTGGCCAGGCGCTCCTTGCGCTCCTCGGCCATGTTGTCGATCTTCAGGTTCACCAGATCGCCCATGGCGCAAGCCCACTGGATGGCCTTGCCCGGATCGTTGGTGTGCACATGCACCTTGACGAACTCAAAGTCGCCCACGCACACCACGCAGTCGCCGATGCGGCCCAGGCGCGTACGGAACTTGTTGATATCGTCCTCCGTCACGCCCTCGTTCATGTCCTGGATCACGAATTCCGTGCAGTACTTGAACGTCAGCTCCTCCAGGGCATCATGATCGTCCTCAAACTCGAACGTCGCCGCATTGCCCACGCCCGCAGCCGTCTCTTCGATCTTCTCGCCGTTGTACGCCGCGCGCCAGCCTTTGAAGACCGTCAGCAGGCCCTGTCCGCCGGAGTCAACCACGCCCGCCTGCTTGAGCGCCGGGAGCATGTCCGGCGTCTTTTCCAGGATAGCCTCGCCGCTGCGGATCATCTTGTCGAGCACCTCGGCCACGGTACGCGGCTTCTTGGCCACATAGCGCTGCGCGTCCTCGGCGATCACACGGATGACGGTGAGGATCGTGCCCTCCTTGGGCTTCATGACCGCCTTGTATGCGGTGTCCGCGCCGGAGCGCAGGCCCTTGGCAAACGCCTCCGCGTCGATGGTGTCGCAGCCCTCGATGCCGCGCGAGAAGCCGCGCAGAATCTGGGACAGGATAACGCCGGAATTGCCGCGCGCGCCCTTGAGCGCGCCGCGCGCCGCCAGGCTGGCCATCTTGGAAGCGCTGGCGACATCCTGCGCCGCGATTTCCTTCACCGTGGATTTCATCGTCAGGGACATGTTGGTGCCCGTGTCGCCGTCCGGCACGGGGAACACGTTCAGCGCGTCGATCGCCTCACGGTTCTGTTCAAGCAGGTTTGCTCCCGCGATAATCATCTCTTTCAGAAGCAGCCCGTCAATAGCTTGCTGTGACAAATAATTCGCCTCCAGTTTACGTCAGGGATCAGACGCGGATACCCTCTACCGAAATATTCACCTTTCGCACTTTTGCGCCCGTCATGTTCTCGATCTTGTAGCAGACCTGGGACTTGATGATCTTGCAGACCTCCACAATCGAGATGCCGTACTCAACGATGATGTACAGGTCGATGTCAATGCCGCCCTCCGTCACGTTGACGCGAACGCCCTTGGTCAGGTTCTCCCTGCCCAGCCACTCGACAAAGCCATCCTTTGCGCGCTTGGAAGACATCGCCACAATGCCGTAGCACTCCAGCGCAGCGTAACCCGCCACCTTCAGCAGGACATCCTCACTAATCGTAATCTGACCGAGATCGTTGTTGATTTTGCATTCCATGAAAAACCCTCCTTGCGCAGGGTCATACTGACCCGAAATCTCAATGGATCATTTTACAGTATACAAGAAAGCGCTCAATTTTACAAGGATTCCCCGAAAAAATCTCAAAGATATACCCTCTTTTCTCCCGCCAAACCGAGAATGAAACCCGTTTTTCTCATTTTATTCAAAACAAAATTCAAAAAAGACTTGTCAAATCCGGGTTCAGGTGCTAAAATAACTGTGTTATGACTGTTTACGCACCAGAAGGAGGTGTGATCCATGGGTAAGATTTGTGAAGTTTGCCAGAAGGGCGCTCTGAGCGGCCACAACGTCAGCCACTCCAACCGCAAGAGCAACCGCGTTTGGCTGCCGAACACGCAGCGTGTCCGCGTGACTGTTGACGGCACCGTTCGTCACATGAACGTCTGCACCCGTTGCCTGCGCAGCGGCAAGGTCGAGCGTGCTCTGTAATCATTCATATTGACATGAGGACACCCGGTTTCCCTTAAGAAGCCGGGTGTTTTTCATGTTGTTTACGTGCTTCTTCTGCCCGAAAACAGGCGCACCAGCCAGCGCACGAATCTCGGCGCCCTGATGCAGATCATCCTCACGCTCATGCTCTTCCCTCCCGCTTTTCAGTCGCCGAGCAGCCAAAGCCCCGTGATCGTCAGCGCCAGGCCCAGCGCGATCAGAAGGAACTCCATCGGCAGGCACAGAAACACGAGCAGCATGCCCAGCAGCGCCAGCAAAACACCCAGCTGCTTTTTGAAACACACCCTGCACCTGCGCACGGCCATCCCTCCCCGTCCTTTCATCCTATGCGCAAAAAGCGCTCCAGACTATCGTCTGAAGCGCTTTTTTATAGCTGTCGTTTTACGCGGATTACTTCATGACCTTCGGGAAGGTTTCGACCTTGGCCTCGGAGACCCACTGGGTCACAGCCGCCTCGTACGCGGCATCCTGCGCCTCGGAGAGCATGTCGTCGTAAATCGCGCTCTTGATCTCCTCAGTGAACTCCACCTCGCCGCCGGCGATCTCGCTGGCATACTGCAGGATGTGGTAGCCGTAGCTGGTCTTGACCAGCTCAGCGGAGACGTCGCCCACGTTCGCAAGCGCCATCGCCGCATCCTGGAAGCTCTGCTCGTAGATGGACAGGCCGTCGCAGACCAGATAGCCGCGGGTCTTGTTCGGCTCAGTGGTCATGCCGGTGTCCTCGCCGTAGGTCTCGATGAGGGCGTCAAAGTCCTCGCCGGCCTGCGCCTTGGCGAGCACCTCCTGCGCAGTCGGCAGGATCTCGGCAAAGGCGGCTTCCGTCGTCTCATCGATCTTGGCCTGGGTCTCATCCACGGTCGCCTGAGCAGAGGCCACCTGCTCCTCGAGCGCGGCAATCTGCTCATTGTACTCGGCAAGCATCGCCTCGTCAAACTCAGCGGTGTCCTGCGCCTTGAGCTCCTCCAGATCACTGCTGCCGCTGGTGAGCAGATTCTGCGCGGTGGTCAGCTCACTCTTCAGCGCAGAGATCTCATCCTGCTTCTCGTCAGTCAGCTGGATCAGCAGATTCTTCACGCCGCGATAGCCCGCCGGCATGTAGTACAACTCATTACCGTACTGCTCGGCAGCGGCGTAGGACGCCGGATTCGCGTCGTAGGTCTCCTTCTGAGAGGCCACCTTGCTGTCAAACTCGGCCTTCACCTGCTCGTCCGTGACGGCCACGCCCTCGTAGGTGTACGCCTTGATCTTCTCACTCTGCTTGTTCATCGTCTCCGTGCGCACGAAATAATCATGCGTATAGCCGATGGTGTTCAGATCGTTGGTCAGCATCTCGTCAAGCATCGCATCGGTGATGGTCGCCACTGTCTCCTGCGGCTCGCTCGGCGTGGCCTCGGCGGCCTCGGCAGCCAAGCGCTCCTGCTCCTCCTCAACGGTCTCCAGATCCGGATAGTTCTGGTAACGGATGAACATCTTGTACAGATCGGTCATGCTGGTGGCGTACTCCTCCACCTCGGCCGTCTCCTCCTCGGTCAGCTCCAGGTAGCCCAGCTCCTCCATCTTGTCCTCGATGACGACGGATTCGATGAGCTGCTCAAGCGCGAGCTCGCCATAGGAAGCCATGGACGCCTCGTCCACCGGCATGGTGAAGCCGTAATACTGCTGCATGTACTGCTGCTCGTACTCGATCAGATAGTCGCGGTACTCGGTCCACTCGGCCTTCGTGATCTCGGTATCGCCCACCTTGGCCACAGCCTGCGCGCCGTCAAGCTCCGCGTCGTAACCGATCAGGTTGCAGCCGGAGAGCATCAGAGCCGCCGCAAGCAGCATGGCGATCAATGCGATTCCCTTTTTCATGTTTCGTTCTCTTCCTTTCAGCCGCTACTCGGCAATATACGTTACATTATAAGTTGATGACACACAAATGTCAAGCCGCGCATGCCCATAAGCAAGCGCGGCCTGTCTGTTTTTATCCATTCGGGCCATTCTTCACCCTGTGTTCACATTTGCGCCTCGATCATCGGCCATGCACGCGCACGCCGTAATACTTGCCCAGCGTGCTGTTGGGCCAGGCATCGGGGCTCTCCTGCAGCGCAATGGCCATGGTAAAGCGCGAGGTCTGGGGCACGGAGGATACCGTCACGTCCATATCCCCCGCGTCAGCTGCCGCCTCGATGGCGTCCGTCTGCGCGCGCCAGGCCGCCTCGTGCGTCTTCACATCGCGCAGCGCGCCGAGGCTCACGCCCGCAACGCACACAGAGAGCACCGCCAGCGCCGTCAGGCTGCGCAGATCCGGCGCTTTCGTCAGATCGCAAAGCACCGTCAGCAGCGCCGCAATCGCCAGCACCAGCACGGCGGTAAACGACCGGTCGGAGATCTGCGGCGATCCGACCAGCGCGTAGGCGCTCAGCAGCGCAGCACCGGCAAGCACGCACAGCCATTGCGCGCGCACGGCCTTCCTCTTTCTGCGGGCGGCAAGCAGCGCCAGCAGGGACAGCGCCGCAGGAATGCCCGCATAGCGCAGCAGACAATACGTCGCCACCGCAAAGCGATAGATGAGCTCGATCAGCATGCCGCGCGATGCCTCTTCGCCCGCCCGCGCAAAGTTGCCCGGGGCCAGCAGCATCACCGCCGTGCCCAGCATCTGTGCAGCCAGCGCCGCCACGCGCCAGGCGCGCACCTTCCTGCCCCTGATCCTGTCCCAGGCCGTCAGCAGCAGAACAGCCGCCAGCACGCCGCAGGCCGTGTTTTCGTTCGTCCAGCCGGAAAGAAAGCACACCGGCAGCGCAATCCATCCGCGCGAAACACCCGCGTCAAAGAAGCCGCCCTCGCGCTCGCTCTTGAGGATGAGAAGCGGCACAAGCGCCAGCACCGTGCCCCAGAGATAGTTGCACGCGCCGTCCAGCCACAGAAATACCGTGCCGAAAAAGGGCGCCGACAGCATCATCAGCGCGTGGGCCAGAAGCAGCGCGCGCGCATCGCAGACCTGTCCGCGCTTCCCTGCCAGCGCCGCCATTTCAAGCAGAAGCAGCAGATACATGGCCGTATTGGCCAGATTGAACACCGGCTTGCCCAGGTACAAAAACAGCTGGGCCAGGAAGTGAACCACGCTGCGTCCGCCCCAAAGCCGGTAATGCGCCGCCTGAGATGCGGCAATGTCGCCCATGCCCGCCAGCCGCTCTCCCGTCGCCCAGGAAAAGCTGTAATCGTAGTCATCCATCATCAGCGGCGTGTGGATGTTCAGCAGCAGCATGAGCGTGCCGATGAGCACGAGCATCAGCGCAAAAACCACCCGGCTTCTTCGCCTGCTCATGCCTTCTTCTCCACAAGCTCGGCCTCCAGCAGGAAGCTGCCGTGGCTGGTCACAACCACATCCCGTCCAAGCCATTCCTGTGGGATCTCCTTTTTTGCGTCCAGCAGGAAACGACGCTCGCCCTCTTCGGCCATGTCCTCATAGATGTTGAGGATCACCTCATGGAAATATACGCCGTCCTGATAGACCAGGTCGCTGCCGATGCGCACCAGCGCGCCGACCGTCCTGCGCGTCAGGCCGCTGTGCGCCTCCGCCAGGTAGCGGCCATAGCGCAGCGCCGGCTTGATGCGCAGATCATGCAGGAAAATCAGAATCGCGCCCGCAATCACCAGCCCCGCGATGCACAGCATTTCGATGCGCAGCACAAACGCTGCGATGGCTATCACGAAAAACGGAAGCGCCATCAGCAGCGCGCGTGTGATCTGCCTGCGCTTTTCCTGCCTGTTTTCGTCAAAATCCGTCTGAGCATACAGTTTCATCATGGTTCCCGCCTTGTCTGGTTCGTCTGTTTAGTGCAGCTCCGGCGTAAAGCCGATCCTTCCGTTGTCGTAGTGGATCACGCCGGTCGAGCCGCGCACATCCTTCTTCTCCACGCAGAGCTTGAGCAGCTTGGCGCTCAGCTCCGGGCCGCCCATGCGCGTGAGCGCATCCTTCCAGATCGTGAATTTGCAGCCCTCGCGAAAGCGCGTACAGTAGAATCCCTTTGTGTTTTCGGCAATCCTTCCCTGGCCGCAGACCGGACACGTGATGCCCAGATCCCTGGGTCTTTTGCCGCTCCTGCCGCGCCGCTCCTCTTGATCAAACGGCACGTCCGGCGCGGTGCACGCGTGCTGCGTCAGAAACGTCGCCAACCGCGCAATGCCCTCGCGGAAGCGCGTCTCGCCGTCCTGGCCGCGCGCGATCTGGGACAGCGCGCGCTCCCAGCGGCCCGTCGTCTCCGGCGAGGCGATCTCCGGTGGCACCGCCTCGATGAGGTGCACGCCCTTGGGCGTCGCCACCAGATTCTTGCCGCTGCGCTTCACATAGCCGACCTCGATGAGCCGCTCGATAATCGCCGCGCGCGTGGCCGGCGTGCCCAGCGCGCAGTCCTTCATCTGCTCGCGCAGCGTCTCGTCCTCGATCTGCCGCCCGGCGTGCTCCATCTCGCGCAGCAGGGAGGCGTCGTTGTGCTCCTTGGGCGGCTTGGTCTGCTCCTCCCTGGCGCGCGCGGCTTTGCACACCTGTGCATCGCCCACGGCCAGCGGCGGCAGCTGCTGCTCGTCCTCGGAGGCTCTGCTCTTCCTTTCAGCCTGCTGGCGGTAGACCGCCTTCCAGCCCTCCTGTGTCACGCTCCTGCCGGTGGAGACAAACTCGTCCTCGCCGACCCGCGTGACGACGCGCAGCGCGTCGTATTCGTGATTGGGATAGAACGCCGCTGCCAGCCTGCGCGCCACCATCTCGTAGAGCTTTCGCTCATCCGCCGTCAGGTTCATGCCCTCGGCGCGCCTCCCCGTGGGGATGATCGCGTGGTGATCGGTCAGCTTCGCATCGTCAAAGACGCGCGGCGTCAGCCTCACGCCGTAGCCAAGCGCCTGTTGTCCTGCCGCCTCCAGATCCCCGCCGTAGGAGGAAAGCGCCTTTTCCACCTTGCTCACCATGTCGTGGGAGAGGTAGCGGTTGTCCGTTCTCGGATAGGTGATCAGCTTGTGCTGCTCATAGAGCTTCTGCGCCGTGGCCAGCGTCTTCTTCGCTGTGAAGTTCAGCTGGGCGTTGGCCTCCCGCTGCAGCGTCGTCAGGTCGTAGAGCTGCGGCGGCCACTCGGTCTTTTTTTCCCGCGTGGCCTGCGTCACGCTGCCCGTCCTGCCGCACACGCGCCCGGCGATTTCCTCCGCCTGTTCGCGGCTGTCGATCCGTTTTTCGCCCTTCGGCGACACATACGTGCCCTGATACGCACCGAAATCCGCCCGGACGGTGTAATACGTCTGCGGGACAAACGCGTCGATCTCCCTGCGGCGCTTGACCAGCATGGAGAGCGTCGGCGTCTGCACGCGGCCGACAGACAGGAGCACGCCGTAACGCAGCGTGTACGCCCGCGTCGCGTTCATGCCGATGATCCAGTCCGCATCCGCCCGGCAGCGCGCGCTGGCATAGAGCGCGTCGTAATCGCTGGACGGACGCAGGCTTTCAAAGCCCTGGCGGATCGCCTCGTCGGTCATCGAGGAAATCCATAAACGCATAACGGGCTTGTGACAGCCCGCCTGCTCGTAAATGTACCGGAAGATCAATTCGCCCTCGCGTCCGGAGTCCGTCGCGCAGACGATGCTTTCCGTCTCCCTGTCGTTCATGAGCGCCTTGACCGATTTAAACTGGGCGCTCGTCTTGCGGATGACCTTCGTCTCCATCTTCTGAGGGAGAATCGGCAGATCCTGCGCGCGCCATTTCGTGTAGCGCTCGTCAAGCTCCTGCGGCTCCTTAAGCGTGACCAGATGGCCGATCGCCCAGGTGACCACATATCCGCCGCCCATCAGGCAGTTTTCGCCCCGGTCTTTTGCCCCCAGCACGCGCGCGATATCGCGCGCGACCGACGGCTTTTCCGCCACAACCAACGTGTGCATCCTTCACCTCAGCCGCTCAGCCCGCCCTGCTGCAGGCTGGCAAAGCGCGTGTACTGTCCCAGCCAGGCCAGCTTGACCGTGCCCAGAGGGCCGTTGCGCTGCTTGGCAACGATGACCTCTGCGATGTTCTTGTCCTCGGTGTTGGGATCATAGTACTCTTCTCTGTGCAAAAACATGATGACGTCCGCGTCCTGCTCGATAGCGCCGGAATCTCTCAGGTCCGAAAGAATCGGGCGCTTGTCGCTGCGCTGCGCGCCGGCACGCGAAAGCTGCGCCAGCGCGACGATCGGCACGCCCAGCTCCTTGGCGATCGACTTGAGGTTGCGCGAAATCTCGCTGACCTCGTTCTGCCGGTTCTCCACGCGTCCGTCCGCGCTCATCAGCTGCAGGTAGTCCACGACCACCATGTCCAGGCCGCGCTCCATCTTGAGCCTGCGGCATCGCGAGCGCAGCTGGGACGGCGTGATGCCAGAGGTATCGTCCATGTAGATGTTGGACGCGGCCAGCGGGCCCAGCGCCGCCGAGAGCTTCACCCAGTCCTCGTCGTGCAAAGAGCCATGGCGCACGGCCTGCATATCCACGCGCGCATCCGAGCACAGCAGGCGCATCGCCAGCTGGTCGTTGGGCATTTCCAAAGAAAAATATGCCACGCTGCGTCCCGCCTGCGTGCCCGCATAGCCCGTGATGTTCAGGCCGAAGGCCGACTTGCCCATGGACGGGCGCGCGCCGACGATGACCAGCTCGCCGCCGTGCAGGCCGGTGAGCAGGTTGTCCAGATCCACAAACCCCATCGGCACGCCATCGATGCTGCCCTTGAGCTCAGTGAGCTGCTCGATGCGCAGATAGGTATCCGGCAGCACGTCCGAGATGTGCTTGAGCGAGGAGCCCTCGTTCTTGCGCATGACGATGTCGAAGATCGACTTTTCCGCCACGCCGAGGATATCGCCCACCTCGTCCGTCTGGGCATAGCAGGAGGCCGCGATTTCGCCCGTCGCCTTGATCATCCTGCGCAGCGTGGATTTCTCGTCGACGATCTGAATATACGCGCGCGCGTTGACCGTAGAGGGCATGCACTGGGAGAGCTCGACGAGGTACGTCGTGCCGCCCACGCCCTCCAGCGTGCCGCGGCGCGTCAGTTCGTCGTCCACCGTCACCAGATCGATGGGCATGCCCTGCTGATTCAGCTGTCGCATGGCGTCGAAGATCTCTCGGTTTGCCGGCTGATAGAAGTCATCCGCTGTCAGCAGCTCAAAGGCCAGGGTCAGCGATTCGCGGTCCTGCATCATGCAGCCCAGCACGCTCTTTTCCGCGTCCGCGTTGTTGGGCGGTACACGCATGACCTGCTCGTCCATCTGTACACCTTCCTTCGTGTTGAAATGACTGGGATTACTGCGCTGAGACCTCCACCTTCGCGGTCATCTCCGCCGTGATGCCGGCATACAGCCAGACATTCACGGTGTACTCGCCCGCGTTGCGGATGTTCGCCACGTCAACGCGGCGCTTTTCCACCTTCACGCCATACTGCTTTTCAAGCGCCGCCGCGATCTCCTGGGAGGTCACGGAGCCGTACAGGCGGCCGCCCTCCGCGCCGCGCGCGGTGATGTTGATGATCTTGCCGGCGATCTTCTTGGCCGTCTCCTGTGCCTGCGCGCGGGCGACATCCTCGCGGTGCTTTTCTGCGGACTTCGCGTTGGCAATCGCGTTCAGGTTCGTGGCGTTCGCCTCGCGGGCCAGCCCCTTGGGGAACAGGAAGTTGCGGGCGTAGCCGTCGGATGCCTCAATGATCTGGTCCTTCTTGCCGGTGCCCTTGATATCCTTGAGCAGAATCACTTTCATGACGAAATCCTCCTATGATTGATCTTTATCCTTAAAATATCATCGTCACGCGCCGCGGCGCGGATCGAACGGGTTTTGCTCCCTGTCCAGCACCTCTCTCCTGTGCGAGAAATCCATCGCCTGATCGAGAATGCCGACCATCACGGCAAAGGTGCCCAGGAAGAAGTAACCTGCAACGAACACCACGACCTGCCAAGCCTTCGGCTTGCTGTGCTCATCGAGCAGGTAGCAGACCGCCGCAATGCCCTGCAGCGCGAACACCTTGTTGAACACGCCGCTGAAGACGTAAAACATCGTGTTCATGCTCTGCGGCACGAGCATCGCCAGCAGATACAGCGCCGCCAGCGTGCCGCCGAGGATCCTGCCCCAGCCCTTGGGCACCCGCCAGGTCTTCAGCGGCGGATATTCCACCTGCTGGCCGCCGGCGATCACGCCCTTGCGCAGCACAGCCTGGCCCAGCAGACCTGCCGTCACAGAACCGGTCGCCATCTGCATGGGCAGCTCCAGACGCAGCGCCGAGTCCATCAGCAGGACAAGCGAGCTGATGAGCTGCTCGCGCACCTGCGGATCCAGCGCAGCCATGCCGCCCGGCTCCACGCCCTCCGGCGCAGAGAGAAGGCCCATCTGCATCATCAGCGTGAGCAGCATATCGCCGATTCCGCTGTATGCATCCAGCATTTCGCGCATGATCTGCGCCAGCGCGGTGACCACATCGCTGCCCGCCAGCAGGCTCAGCAGACCCACAACCACGCCCATCGAGGCGAACATCGTCACGCTGCTGGCCGCGACGGACTCCCAGAATGGACGCTCCCGCTCGATCATCACGCCCGAGACGATCACCGTCGGCGCAATCAGCAGCGCGGCGGACAGGCCGCCCCACATGCCGAACAGCGCAGAACACATCACCACCAGAATGCCGCTGCACGCCGCCATGCTTACCGGCCCGATAAAGCCCAGCATCGCCAGCAGCAGCACCGGCACCGTGGTGAGCACCTGCGGCAGAAACACGCCTGTACCCAGCATGGGCGATACCGCCAAACAGGCGACGATGACCGCCGCCGTGAGGCCTGCTTTGTTCTTTTTTCCGAAAACCGTCACCTTTTGATTATCCACGTTGACTCCTTCTTGCCAAATGACAGCGCGCAGGGCGCGCTGCTCCACGTTCATATGCTGGATTTCCATTTGATATTATAGCGCATTTATTCGGATTTGTATAGTTTGAAAAAAAGCGGGTCACTTTCGGCGCTTTTGCCATCCCGCCAGCGCGTCCATGAGCAGACACAGCGTCAGCATCAAGGCAAAGAGAAACAGATGATAGACCACAGTCCCGGCGGCAAACACAGCCTCCAGCGGCGTGCCCGCGGGCGGTGCGGCGAGGAACAGAAAATCCGTGCCAAGCCGCCGGTTCACCGCGCCAGCGGCGGCCGCGATGATCAGCAGTGTGCCCATCATGACAGGGCTTTTGCCCCTTTGCGGGCACATGCCGCAGGCCATGCAGCATGCCGGGATCACCAGAATCAGCGCATGCGTGACAACATACGACGCGTCAAGCAGCGCCTGACACCGACTCACCGCCGGCGCGGGAAACACAAGCGCCAGCGCCGCGCCGGGCATGCCCAGATACCAGAGGAAATCCAGGAAAAACTGCCGGGGCGAAAACGCCAGGGCCAGCGCCGCCAGGGCAGACAGGCTGCACAGGTGCAGCGGGATCGCTTCCCGCCAGCGTCCCTCCAGCACGAGCAGCGTGACCGTCACGCTAAGCGAAGCGCCCAGCAGCACGCCCAGCGCAGCGGTTCGCTTTTTTTGCATCTCCATCCCTCCCGCTCCCGTCAGGATGCGCAGAAGGACGCGCTGGTATCCTCACCCGATCGTCATCTCCCTGACCTGAGCAAGCAGCGGACGCCACCGGCCGCCCAGGGCGTCGCACACGAACAGGCGCTCGCCCAGCATCTCGCAGGCGAACAGCCGCCCGTCAGCCGCCATCAGCCGCCTCGTGCGCCCCGGTGCCGTGCTCTGCCAAAGCACGCGGCCGCCATCCGCGCTCGCGGCAAAAAGCCGCCGCTGCGTCGCTGCCAGCAGCAGCTTTTCCCGCAGCAGCAGACAGCCCGGCATGCCGGAAAGCGCCAGACTCCGCATTTCTCCGCCCGGCTGCACCGTCACCAGCAGTGAATCGAGCGACGGCGTCAGGCAAAGCGCATATATCCGTCCCTGCCCCATCGCCGCGCTGTACACCGGCCCGGGCATGGACAGGCAGAGCTCCGATCGCAGCGTGCGTGCAGACAGCAGATGCACGCAGCCGCTCTCCCCGCCCGCAATCGCCAGCGTATCGCCCTCAAGCGCCATCTGCTGCGGATTGCAGCCCACCCGGTTAATCATCAGCGGCTGACCGCTGCGCGCATCGAGCATCATCACGCTGTCCGCCTCTCCGCACAGGATATACAGATGCGCGCCGTCCTCGGACAGGCACAGGCCGCACACGCCCGGTCCGCCGGGATACAGCGCCTGCGGCATCAGCGTCTGCCTGTCAAGCCGAAAGATTTCCCGCCCGTCCCCGCATGCGCACAGCAGCTGATCCTGCGATGCGCACAGCGTGCCCGCGCCCTCCAGCGCCGCCTGCCGCCTGACCTCACCCGACAGCGCACATACGCGGATCCCGCTGCCGGTGGAAATCAACAATTCCCGTTCCATCGCCGCACACGCCCTTTCTCCCGCCTCCTGCATCGTATGAAACCGGGGCCGTACGCGTCACGAAGAAATTGACCATCCGGCAGGAAAAGGGCGAATCGTGTCGAATTATCCTGTGCATCAAATCACGTCAGGAGGCATCATCCCATGAACACATATCAGACCCGCGGCACCTGCAGCCGCGCCATCGAATATGAAATCACCGACGGCGTCATCACCGACTGCCGGTTTGTCGGCGGCTGCATGGGCAACACCCAGGGCGTCGCCGCGCTGGTGAAGGGCATGAAGGTCGAAGAGGCCATCAGCCGTCTCAAGGGCATTCAATGCGGCATGCGCGGCACGTCCTGCCCGGATCAGCTCGCCCGCGCGCTGGAGCAGCATCAAGCTGCCAACGCGTAAATCAGGCAACAGAAAAAGCACGGAGTGCATGTCATTCCGTGCTTTTTTATTCAGCATTAAGCCTTCTGGCGCTTCGCGCAAGAGGAAGCCGGTCTGCCGCCCAAGCCTCTTCGTCGCTTCGTACCGACGGCCCGTTGCACATATCAGTCGTGCTTTTTGAACACGCCGCGCTCGCCCTTGACGATGCAGCGCGCGGGCACCACGCCGCGCACACAGGAGAGCGGGTAGACCTGGCTGTCGCGGCCGATCACCGTTCCGGGATTGAGTACGCTGTTGCAGCCGATCTCCGCGCGGTCGCCCAGCATTGCGCCGAACTTCTTCACGCCCGTCTCGTAATCCGCCTCGCCGTGCACGACGACGAGCTTCTTGTCGCCCTTCACATTGCTGGTGATCGCGCCCGCGCCCATGTGCGCCAGATGGCCCAGAATCGAATCGCCGACGTAATTGTAGTGCGGCACCTGCACGCCGTCAAAGAGGATGCAGTTCTTCAGCTCCGTGGAGTTGCCGACCACGCAGCCGTCGCCCACCAGAATGCTGCCGCGCAGAAATGCGCCCGGGCGCACCTCGGTACGCTCGCCGATGATGCAGGGGCCCTTGATGGAAGCCGTCGGCGCAATCGACGCGCTCTTGGCAATCCAAACATCCTCCTGCGGATGATCGTATTGCTCGGGATTCAGCGTCTGACCGATGGCCAGCACAGCGGCCTTGATTTTGGAGAGCGCCTCCCACGGGTATTCGCACGCGCCGAGCATCTCCGCTGCGCGCGTGTGCGTCAGATCGTAGAGATCGCGTACCTTGATCGCATCCATCGCTGTACCTCCTCAGGCCAGGCCTTCGGCCTTGATCACGTCGATGATCTCGGCGACGTACATCTCCGCGTCGCGCTGCTCCTTCGCCTCGGTCATCACGCGGATGACCGGCTCTGTGCCGCTCTCGCGCACCAGCACGCGGCCGTCAATCTTGCTCTCGACCGCCTTGATGACCTCCTGCACGCGCGCGTTTTCACGCACGGCCTTTTTGTCGGCCACGCGCACATTGCGGAGCACCTGCGGATAGCTGGTCACCGGCGCGCTCAGGCGCGACAGGGTCTGCTTGTTGTCCAGCATCGCCTCCATCAGCTCGATGGAGGTCAGGATGCCGTCGCCGGTGGTGGCGTACTTGCTCAGGATGATGTGGCCGGACTGCTCGCCGCCCACGCAGTAGCCGTTCTGCACCATGTTTTCATAGACAAAGCGGTCGCCCACCTTGGTCTTCTCGTACTCGATGCCCTCCTCGTCAAGCGCCTTGTACAGGCCGATGTTGGACATGATCGTCGTGACGACCTTGTTGCCCGTCAGGCGGCCTTCCTTCTTGAGCTGCTTGCCGAAGATGTAGATGATCTTGTCGCCGTCCACCACGTTGCCCTGCTCGTCAACCGCCAGGCAGCGGTCCGCGTCGCCGTCGTAGGCAAAGCCCACGTCCAGGTGGTTTTCCAGCACAAAGCGGCGCAGGCCGTCGATGTGCGTGGAGCCGGCATTGCGGTTGATATTCAGGCCGTCCGGCTCCGCGTTGATGACATAGGTCTTCGCGCCCAGCGCCTCAAACACCGTGCGCGCGAGGTTCCATGCGCTGCCGTTGGCGCAGTCCAGGCCCACGCGCATGTTCTTGTAGGAGTGGGACGCCAGAGAGATCAGGTAGCCGACGTAGCGGTTGCGGCCGGAGACGAAATCGACGATCTCGCCCAGGGCGTCGCCGGTGGCCGCCGGAACATCGCCCTCAAGGCCGAGGGCTGCATAGTCGCCGTCCAGATACGCCTCGATGGCTGCGGTGGTCTCGTCGTCCATCTTTTCGCCGCGGCTGTTGATGAGCTTGATGCCGTTGTCATAGAAGGGGTTGTGGGACGCGGAGATCATCACGCCGCAGTCAAAGCTGTCCACGCGGGTGACGTAGGCGACGCTCGGCGTCGTGGTGACGTGGAGCATGTAAGCATCCGCGCCGGCCGAGGTCAGGCCCGCAACGATGGAGTATTCGAACATATAGCTGGAGCGGCGGGTGTCCTTGCCAATCACCACGCGCGCCTTCCTGCCCGTGCGGGCGCCGTAATACCAGCCGATGAATTTGCCGATTTTATATGCGTGTTCGCTGGTCAGGTTCACATTGGCCTCACCGCGAAAACCATCCGTACCGAAGTATTTTCCCATGATGTCATCATCCTTTCACCAGGATATCCGCGATAAAAAACACTACAAATGCTATTATGCCTCTTTTTTCCTGATCTGTCAAGCGACACAATGCACGGATGTTCCCCGGTCAGGATATCAGATTCTGGCAAAACTATTCGCTTTCTTACATGGCCAGCACGCTCTCCCAGACCTCTTCGATGACCGGAATGCCCTGTTCCCGGTTCTCGCGAATGCGCGCCAGCTCCAGCTCGCCAGGATAGAAGACCTCGCCGCCCTCCTGTGCCGGCACGGAGGATTTCACGTCCGCAAGGATCGCATTCACGATTTCATCCGTCTTCTCAGCGGCGTTGAACTTGCCCGGATCGATCGCAATCATGATCTGCGTCAGACCGATCTCGTCGCCGAACGTGCCGATCTTCTGCACGGAGTTGCCGTCGGTCAGCACCGTCGCGATCAGGTCAAGCACGACGGACAGTCCGCTGCCCTTCCAGTAGCCCATCGGCAGCACGCGCCAGGTCTTCTCGCTCTCTGCGGGATCGGTCGTCAGCTCGCCCGCCTCGTTGTAGCCGCCGGGCACCGGCAGCTGCACACCGCGCAGGCGGCAGTCCTCGATCTTGCCGTAGCTGAACTGGCTCACCGCACAGTCGATCACCGCATGCTCGCCATTGGAACGCGGCACCGCCATGACCAGCGGATTGTTGCCGATCTTGCGGTCCTTGCCGCCCCAGGCCGGCATGTTGGGCATGGTGTTGGACCAGCAGATGCCGATGCAGCCCATGTCCGCTGCCAGCCAGCCGTACGTGCCGCCGCGCATCCAGTGATTGTTGTTGCCCAGCGCAACCACGCCCACGCCGTATTCCTTCGCCAGCATACACGCACGCTGCATCGCGCGCCAGGCATTCAGCGGGCCAAAGCCGCGCTGTCCATCCCAGCGCTCAATCGCGCCCATGCTCATCACGCACTTTGCACGCGCATGCGGGTCGATCTCGCCCTTGTCCAGGTAGCTGATCACCCGCGGGAAGCGGTTGAGGCCATGGCTGTACACACCGGCCAGGCTGTTCTGGGCGAAGATTTCGCCGGCGCTCTCCGCGTCCTCGGCACTGAATCCGCGGCTGGCGAGCACGCGGTCAAACTGACGTTTCATCTCTTCATAGGCGATACGTTTCATAGGTTTTCCTCTCTTCCGGCTGTCACACGGGTGGATTGTTTTTACTGTAAGCGCTTACAGTTCACATTATAGCCGCGCCGGAAGAAAAGTCAAGGCGCAGATACAGAAAGCGCTTACATTCTGCATCTGCGCCAGTTTATCTTGTCTCATTTTGGTCATGTTGTCCATCCCTTGATCAGCTCCGGCCTGAAGATCTCCACGATCCCGCCCGGCTCGCCGTCCATCATGCGCTCCAGCAGCTGCACGCACATGAGCGCGACCTGCTCCGGCTTGTTGTCGATGCTCGTGAGCCTCGGCTCGCACATGGAGGCAAAGATGGAATTGTTGTAGCCGGTGACCGCCACGTCCTGCGGAATGCGCAGCCCCGCGCCCAACAGGCCCTTGACCACACCGACGGCCGTCTCATCCTCGCCGCATACGATCGCATCAACGCGCTGGCAGCTGCGCAGCAGCTCCTTGGCCGCACGCCTGCCGCCCTCGATGGAGAACTCCGTCTTCATCACGCGGCCGAGAAGCCTGTCGCCGTACCTGTCGCATGCCTTGAGAAAGCCGTCGCGTTTGGCCAGCGCGCTGGCGGTATCAAGGTCCTGTACATACCAGACGCTGCGCCTGCCCTGCGCCGCCACATGATCGACGGCCAGCGATGTGCCGCTCTCGTCGTCCAGCAGCACGCTGCTCGCGTTGGGGATATCGAGCCTGCCGTTGGCCAGCACGACCGGCGCCTGGCGCAGCAGCGCCTCCACCTCCGGCTCCCTGCCGAGGCTGTTGAAGACCGAGCCGACCAGGATGATGCCGTCCACCTGCTTCTCCGTCACCGCCCGCAGATAGCGCACCGTCGCCTCCTTGCCGCCGCCCGTGTTGCACAGGATGACCTCGTACCCGCGATGGCTGAACTCCTGCTCGATGGTGTACGCCTGCTGTGCGTAGTGCGGCACGCGGATGTCCACCGTCAGAACGGCCACCGTGCGCATGGACTTGCTGACCATGCCGCGGGCAATCGCGCTGGGCGTGTAGCCGCTGCGCTCGAGCACCGCCTCCACCTTGGCGCGTGTCGCGTCGCTGACCGTTCCCTTTTTGTTGAGCACGCGTGAAACCGTCGCGATGGACACGCCCGCTTCCTTTGCAATATCGTAGATGTTCATCGTTATTCCTCACAGACGCTGTATGAACCGGAGACATGATATTCTGACAAAAGGATAGCGTCTGTCCGGCCGGTTGTCAAGGTTTATTTCCTCGTAAGCCGCAAACCCGAAGATACGCAGGGCGCATCTCCGGGTTTCGTATGCATTTACTCTGTAAGTCCTTCTGCAAAGCTTCGCACTCGACCACAAAGCAATGGGACTTACATCACTTGGTCGGTGATGCAACCGGCAT